>CANHXO010000039.1 GCA_947464595.1 Cytophagaceae bacterium | reverse complement strand
TCATGCCCTCCACTACGTATTGCTGGCGCGTGATTTCCTCCCTACTGTTGCAGGAAACTCCGAAGATCACGAGGATTAACAGGGCTATTTTTTGGATCATATGGCAGATTTTAATTGTATTCGTTCGTAATTTTAAGCTAAAAAAAGAAGTTAACATGGATAGTTTTGGCCCGGAAAATTAACGTAATCTCATTATTCTTTTAACAACAAACTCATATCCTCAATTAAATGGTTGACATCTTCCTCTTTTGTCCCATCATAAATACCGCGCACATGCCTGTTTTTGTCCACTAAAATAAAGGCTCCGCTATGAACGAAACCACCCGCTTCAGTGGAATCTTCCTGAGCAGTCACCAGGTAACTTTTTTCACCTAATCGATATATGTCCGATTTTTTGCCGGTCAACAAATTCCAGCGAGGTGTCGTGATATTGAGTTTTTCGGCATACGCTTTAAGCACATGCACGTCATCGAATTCGGGGTCAATGCTGTGAGACAAAATTCGCACACGATCCTCTTCAGCAAATTTATCGTAAATGCGAAGCAATTGAGTTTTCATTTTTGGGCAAATAGTGGGACAGGTAGTAAAAAAGAAATCGGCCACATAAATTTTACCAGCCATCTCTTTTTCACTGACCCATAAGGAATCCTGATTCAAGAATTTAAAAGGGGGGATTTTATGATAAAGGGTGTCACCCTGCTTTCCAACCACTTTAGGCCCCAAGAAAGGAAGTTTTTTTCCCTGTTGGCAACCCAGAACGACTAAATAAACAAGGGCAATTTTACTTAGTTGTATAAGTCTTTGCTGCATACACACTGGAGTCAGTTGATTTTTCTAAATTCTTAAGCGCCTCTAATTGTTTTTTCAAATAGCTGATTTTATTCACGGCATCCATTTTTTCTAAACTATCTACCGAAAAATGATGCATCCAATCCATCATGGATTCATCAGCCTTATTTAATGAAGCGATAATTTTATGGACATTGACTGAGTCTTTTCCATTGGATAAACTGTCTAACCTACTTTTTAGTTTTAACACATCTTCTGTTTTCCCCATTAACTGATCATGCAATTGCATGACTTGCACATTTAATTCTTGACTTAACTTCTCTTCTGCCTGCGTACAAGAGCAAAATAAAAAGATGAAGAAGAGCAAGCTTATTGATTTTTGAGCCATTTTATTTTTGATTTTCTGCCAGTAACTTACGTACATTTTCCTTAAGATCGATATATCCTTTTTGTCCACCAATCATTTTGGCGATCTCTTCTACGCGTTCTTCGCCAACAAGCTTTTTTAGTGCTGAAATGGTTTTTTCACCACTATGATTTTTATAGACAAACCAATGGTTTTGGCCAGCTGCCGCTATTTGAGGAAGATGCGTGATAGCAATAATTTGATGTCCTTGACTCATTTGCGCCAACATGGCACCCATTTGAATCGCAATTTCTCCAGAAACTCCTGTATCGATCTCATCCAAAATCAATGTGGGCATAGCTCTTTTTTTAGCGATTAAATGTTTGATGGATAACATTAGTCGGCTCATTTCGCCGCCTGAAACAATCTGTCTAAATGGTTTGGGAGCAAGGCCTTTATTGGCTGAAAATAATAATTGGATTTTATCGATTCCCTGTGCACTCACCTCTTTTTTACTTATATTCCAATCTATCATTGCATTCGGTATTCCCAATGATTGCAATGACGTAGTTATATGGGTCGCGATGCTCCTCAAGACGTCCATTCTAGATTTACTTAAAACCTCTGCAGCCGCTTGGCTTTTCATTTGAAATTCATGGTATTTTTTCTCCGCTTTTTCTAATTCTAAATCGATGTTTTCAAAAGACGCAATTTGTTCATCAAAACGATCCCTTACCTGGATTAAATTTTCCATGTTATTGACATGGTGTTTTTGCATCAATCGATTTAGTACATCTAATCTTTTTTGTTTTTCAATGAGTGCAATGGGGTCAGAAATGAAATTTTCTGCCTCATATTCTATTTCAGAGGCAATATCTTTGAGCTCGATCCAAATAGATTCCAAGCGTTTTCTCCAGGTCTCAAAATCCTCCCCAAACCGGCTTAAAGATTGTGCTTGTTGCAAGGCTAATTGTAATTGATGGAGAGTCGACAATTCAGAAATGCTGACTAGATTCCCTAGATTAGCTAATTTTTCACGAATCTGTTCGGCATTTTCCAGTTTTTCTAAACTGGATTTTAGTGCATCATATTCGCCCATTTGGAGATTAACCTTTTCGAGTTCTTCCCACTGAAATTTTAAGAATTCTAAACCCTGTGATCCTTGCGATGCTTGTTTTTCAAGCATGAGGTATTCCGATTTAGCTATTTGTAATTGGTCGAACTCTTTCTTAAATAGGCTTTTTGTAGGTTGGTTTTGGGCAAAACTATCGATGATATCTAGCGTGAAATCTGGATTCGACATCCAACCGTGATCTTGTTGGGAATGAATGTCAACAAGTTCGATGCCTATTTTTCGAAGGGATTCTAAATTTACAGGAGTATCATTTATGAAGGACCTTGATTTGCCTTGCGGATTTATTTCTCTTCGAATCAAACATGGATCTTCAAAATCAATTTCTTCTTCGAGGAAAATCTCTTTGAGGTGTTGATGTAGGTCCAACTGGAACGTACCTTCAATCACACATTTTTTTTCGGAGTCAAAAAGCGTTTTTGTATCCGCTCTTTGGCCCAGCAACAAACTAATGGCCCCTAAAAGGATGGATTTACCCGCTCCTGTTTCTCCCGTAATAACGCTCAGACCGCTCCCCAGATCAAGATCTATGGAGTCAATAATTGCATAATTTTGAATATGGAGGTGTTTGAGCATCCGCTAATTAAACTGAAAAATTTAAACAAATATACGATATCAAATTTTTCTTCCTTTGATTCAAAAGGTTTTTGATAAATTTTATCAATAATTTGTACCTTTGAGAAAATTTTTCGCCTTAGTTTACATAACCTACATATCATGAGTGTTTTAGTTAATAAGAATTCAAAAATTATCGTTCAAGGATTTACGGGGACAGAAGGTACGTTCCATGCAGAGCAAATGATTGCCTATGGTACTCAGGTTGTGGGTGGAGTTACCCCAGGAAAAGGAGGTTCTACGCATTTGGACCGTCCAATTTTTAATACGGTTGTGGATGCGGTGACTCAAACGGGTGCTGATACCTCGATTATTTTTGTACCACCTGCTTTTGCAGCTGATGCGATCATGGAAGCAGCAGATGCTGGAATTAAGGTTATTATTTGTATTACAGAAGGTATTCCTACCAAAGATATGATTGTGGCTAAGGAATATATCAAAAATAAAGAATGCCGATTGATCGGGCCAAATTGTCCAGGTGTCATGACGGCTGGGGAGTGTAAAGTGGGTATTATGCCGGCATTTATTTTCCAAAAAGGTAAGATTGGTATCGTATCTAAATCAGGTACATTAACATATGAAGCGGTAGATCAGTTGACAAAAGCTGGCTTAGGTCAAACGACTGCGATTGGAATCGGTGGTGATCCCATCATTGGTACGACGACTAAAGAGGCGGTTGAGTTATTGATGAATGATCCAGAAACGGAAGGTATCGTGATGATTGGAGAAATTGGTGGTGGCATGGAAGCAGAAGCGGCTCAATGGATTAAAGCAGATGGAAATCGTAAGCCGGTGGTAGGTTTTATTGCAGGCCAAACGGCACCTAAAGGCCGTCGAATGGGACATGCAGGAGCTATTATCGGTGGAGCGGATGATACAGCGGAGGCAAAAATGAAAATCATGACAGCCTGTGGAATCCACGTTGTGTATTCTCCAGCTGATATTGGCGAAACAATGATCAAGGCACTTGCCGCGAAATAATCATACTAAAAGGATGATTCCTTTTTTACTTAATAAATCTGTTAAACGGTTGGTATGCAAACAATGGTTTAGCAGATTTTTTTTATTTTTCCTTTTTGCAGTGACTGCATTCTCGGCAAAGGCCGAATGGCAATCAGTCCATTCCTTTGAGAAAGAATGGTTGGTATACCAACCCAGTTGGAAAGCTTTTTTACCCTACATCTCTACCAGGCACTTTAATGACAAATCTAAATCGGTTCTCATTCATCCGAGCGATTTCCCAAAGGCTTATTTGAAAATAGAAGCATCCCAGAATTATACCTTATTTATCAATGGCGTTTATTGTCAGAAAATATCAGCCGGAGCATTCATTCGAATGAATTTGGACAGTATTGGCAGGAAACATCCTTCGGCCGATAAATTTGTGGTAACTTTTTATGGGGATGAATTAAATGGCCTTCCTCAAAAAGTTTTTATTGAGCAAAATTTAGATAAGGGGACTGAATCTATCTTGAGTTCTTTTGGATTGAAGATTCGAGAGGGGGCGGGTGTAAATAACTTCTTTGCCTTTGCCATGATCAGTTTATTAGCCCTTCTAGGTTTTCTCTATTCATTTTTTCCTAAATATTTTCAATCCTATTTCAGGTATTCCGATTGGTTCAGTTGGGAAATTAAGGATGTAGTCATCGCAAAAATGCCTTTCGCATTTCCCAACCTAGTCGTCATTTTTATCTTAAGTTTAGTGACTGCCTATCTAGCCTATTTTAATGGATTATTGCAGAACTTACATCAACCGCTTAATTTGGGGAGTTCCAAGACTGAGATATTCAGTGAGGCCTTTTTGTTTATCGGCTCCAAGACGATTTTTGCCTTCGTTTTGTTTGCTTTACGTTTCGTAATGTATCAGCTATTCTGCACCTTGTTCAAATTAGATAACTTGGCCAGCATCCATTTCTTTAAATCGATTCAAACCAACATACAATTTTTCACCTTACTGATTTTTTCCGTATTAATCTATTCCGTCTACATGGGACCGGGATTTATCAATAACTTAAATTGGATCAGAACGGCAGTTGATTTTTACTTCCTCTTTAGGACGATTTACTTTTTTATCGTTTTTAAAAAGCATTTCAAATTCAACCCTCTTTCGCTCATTGCCTATTTGGTTATTATTGAAGGTCAAGTATTATTATTTGGTTTAAGAGAATTGATTTTTCCAGAATTCATGTAAATCACCAGGATGAAATTTGAGAAAAATTATCGTATATTTGCATTCGTTTTGAATTTTGGCTCAAAATGAATTCCAACAATAGATTGAAATTGTATGAGTGAATTAAATGTAATACAACCAGATCCCAAAAGGTTGAAAAAAATCAAAAGTATTTTGGTCACCCAAGCTGCGCCTACGGATGCCAAATCTCCTTATTTTGAAATAGAAAAGAAATACAATGTTAAGGTAGATTTTCGTTCGTTTATTGAGGTAAAGGGAATTGCATTTAAAGAATTTAGAAAGCAAAAAATCAATATACTGGAGCATACCGCTATTATTTTTACTAGCCGTAATGCGATAGATCACTTCTTTAGAATTTGTAAAGAGGCAAAAATTGAAACTCCTTCTGATATGAAGTATTTTTGTATCACGGAGCAAACAGCTAATTATCTTCAAAAGTATATAGTCATACGTAAGCGTAAAGTTTTCACCGGAACTAAGACCGCATTGGATTTATTGGAGGTTATTAAAAAACATAAAACAGAGAATTTTCTTTTCCCTTGTTCAAATAAGCGTCAAAAAGATTTACCGGATTACATGGGTACGAATGATTTTAAAATCACGGAGGCCGTTATGTATGAAACAGTTTCATCAGACTTGTCTGATTTGGAAAATGTATTTTATGATGTACTTGCCTTTTACAGTCCTTCGGGGATTACTTCCTTGTTAGAAAATTTTCCGGACTTCAAACAAAACAATACGCGAATTGCGGCTTTTGGCCCTACAACAGCCCAGGCAGTAAGAGATGCCCAATTAATTTTGGATATTCAAGCTCCTATGCCGAATGCCCCCTCTATGACAGGTGCTATTGAGCAATACATCAAGCAAGCCAATAAATAATTTTAGCTCCTTTTAGGAGCTTTTTTTTGAAATAAACTTGCTCGAAGAAAATTATTGCTTATTTTTATTCGCCTATTTAAATTCGACTTTATTCAATGCGCCATAGTATAAGCTACACCTCGGTTATTGACTTTGGAAAATTGCTTTTTCTCGCTTTGGTATTGGTTAGTTTCACTAGTTTAGGTCAGCAGGATCCTGGATTAAGCATGTTTTCTTTGAATAGCGCTCAATTGAATCCCGCGTTTGCTGGTTGGCGCGATGAGACTTCAGTCCAATTACATGTAAGAAATCAATGGTCAGGCTATGAATCTACGCAAGATGGTTCGGGCAATTTGGGAACTCAGTTATTAACTGCATCGATGCCATTGGGTATTTTCAATACCGGTATTGGATTTTTATATATGTCGGACAAGACTCCTTCTGGAGTGGGCATGCAAGCGGTACGGTTACAACTAGCGAATCATTATGCGATAGGTTCAGGTGTAATTTCTACGGGAATACGGTTCGGTATGCAAGCGAAGTCTTTTGATGGGCGTGTTTTTCGTGTTCGAGATTCAAATGATCCATTAGCCTTAGAGCTTTCAGGCAAAACAGTGAGTCAATCTTTACCGGATTTTGGTTTAGGCCTAGTTTATTCAAAGGATAATTGGAATGCAGGATTTTCCGTAGACCACCTGACGAGTCCTACCTATTCCTTTAACTCGAATACGGTTGCGATGCCGTTAGCGATGGTTTTTACAGCGCATGCCGGAGCAGAAATTTTAGTTAACACCTCCTTTGATTTCTTGCCCTTTGGTCAAATCAGGTATTATTCAGGAAAATTACTGCCAGAAATGGGTGCCCGAATTGAATATCGGGATATATTTTGGGTGGGTGGGTCTTTTCGATTGAATGACGCTGCCATCGGAATGATGGGGGTTTCATTAATGAATAATCGTTTAAATTTGGGTTATTCAATAGATTATACGTTGGTAAATCTGGATGCTAAGTCCTTATTGACCCACGAAGTATTCATTAAGTTTAATCTACCTACTTTCAAATTAGGGGTTCAAGGTGTACCAGTAAAGACCCCGCGTTTTAAGATTAATTAATTTAAAGCTTGGAAAAAAAAGTTAATTCTTTAATTATTCTTAGAAAATTCTTTAATTTTGAGGAATTTGAATCCATATGGATTCTTTTATTAGTCATTAATACAATTTTTTAGTTTAGAATTCGTTCAACAAAAGATATTTTTAATTCGGTTATATGAATTTACAATTTTTAGCAAAGCGTTTGTTTTTGATTTCATCCGTTTTAGTTGTTGTGACCATGATCAATAGTTGTGGCTCTAAAAACTCAGGAGGATCTAAAACACTAAGTAGTAAAAAAGGAAGTTCAGGGAAGGGCGGATTGTTGAAGTTTGGAAAGGGATCTAAAGACGCTCCTGGGATAGCCAACGGTGAAATTGTGGCTTCCAATCGCCGTGGTTGGACACAGCCAACGCCCTATGGAATGGTTTTGGTGCCATCAGGAAGTTACATGATGGGTCAGGCCGATGAGGAAATTTCTCGTGCGGGGATCAATTTTAATAAACGTGTAACGGTGTCAGCCTTTTACATGGATGATACGGAGATTACCAATCATGAGTATCGCCAATTTACCAATTCATTATTGAAGGATTCGGTTTCAGTGTTAGGAGAGGATAAAATTATGACTGCTTATTATCCTGACACCACGGTTTGGAATGCTGATTTTACCTTCCATAATGGTGATCCTATGACGGAATATTATTTTTCTAGTCCAGCCTTTGATCAATATCCGATCGTAGGGGTGAGCTGGGAAGCTGCCAAATATTTTTGTTTATGGCGTTCCAAAATGATGAATGACTATCGTAAAAAACAAAATATGTACATACTTCCTCGTTTTGAACTTCCTTCTGAATCAGAATGGGAATGGGCAGCTAGGGGAGGTAGGATGTCTACAAAATATCCTTGGGGTAACCCTTACATTGCTAATGCGAAAGGTTGTTTGATGGCTAATTTTAAGCCGCATAGAGGTAATTATAGTGACGATGGGTATTCTTATACAGCACCGGCCAATGCCTATGACCCAAATGATTTCGGTTTATATAATATGGCGGGGAATGTAGCTGAGTGGTGTGAAGATGCCTATGCAGATAATGCAGTAGCGATTACTTGGGATTTAAATACCGTTAATAAAGATGCAGATGAGCCTAGAAAAGTAACTAGGGGAGGATCTTGGAAAGATATCGCATATTATTTGGAAACGGGTACACGTGCGTATGAAATACAAACTAAAAAGCGTTCATATATTGGCTTTAGATGTTCTATGCGATATCTTGGAAGTCCCAATATGAAATAATTTAACATTGGAAAACTCAAAAATAAATTGATCAAATGAAAGGATTAGAAAAGTCAATTAATGTAGTAGCTAGTTTTGGAGCTGCAGTCGTTATCGTAGGAGCCTTATTTAAAATTGTTCACTGGACAGGAGCAAATGAGATGTTGATGGTGGGCATGTTTACAGAAGCGGCAATTTTTATTTTATTTGGTGTATTGTATTTACAAGCTAAACCTGACAAAGAATATAACTGGGAGAAAGTTTATCCGGAATTAGCCGATGGTGCGCCTGCTAAAAGTTCATCTTCAGCGGGTTTGTCGGCTTTAGCAAATTCACAAGGCTTGGGGGCGGATGTGGTAGAGAATTTGACAAAAAGTTTGAAAGGTTTAACGGATACGGCGAATAGCCTTCAAGAGATTTCGAAAGCAACGGGGGCGACTCAAGATTTTGTTAACTCATTAAATAGTTCTTCACAATCCTTAGGTGCCTTGAATAAAACAGTGGCTGATGCGACTACTTCTTTAAGCTCTATTTCGATTTCGTCTACGGAAGCAGCTAATTATGCCAAACAATATGCGAAGGCCGGAGACCAATTAGCTTCATTAAACGCGGTTTATGAGACGGAAATCCAAGAAGCAAGTAAGCATTTGAAAGCGATCAATGGTTATTATGGCAATGTAAATGCAACTGTTGAGCAAATGGCTGCCACACAAAAAGATGCTGAAAACTTTAAGTCAGAACTGGCTAAATTGAATGCCAACATTCAGGCATTAAACCAAGTGTATGGTAGTATGTTAACCGCTATGAAAGGATAAATTTATGGCAAGTTTAAAAGAAACACCCCGGCAGAAAATGATCGGGATGATGTATTTAGTGTTAACTGCCCTGTTGGCTTTACAGGTTAGTGATGCTTTATTGCAAAAATTCAGCCTTTTGAATAGCTCGTTAGAAATTGCTAACCAGTCGGCAAGTTCAAAAAACAAAGGAGTTGTTCAGGGAATCGATGAAAGAATCAAAGACCTGCCTAATCCGGCAGCTTATGCGGATGTATTACGTCGTGCGAACGATGTAAAGAAATTATCGGATGCTTTAGTTAATCATTTGGAATCACTTAAAAGCAAAGTTTTAGAAGCTGGTGGTGGTATAGATCCTGAAACGGGCAATATCAAAAATCCAAAAGAAGAGGAGAAGGTATACGAATTGATGGTGGGTGCAAATAAGTCTGGAGAAGGCTATAAACTAGTCCCTTTATTTAACACGTACATCCAAGATTTATCGAAGTTGGCCGACCCGGGGACTAAGTTTCCACCTCTGGCTTTGGATGCGAAGGATGACCCTACGGTCAATAGAGACGGGGATCAATCCAATAAAGATTTTGCTGAATTGAATTTTGCTCAAACTCCGGTTCCTGCGGCTTTGGCTTCTTTAAGTCAAAAACAAGCTGAAATTCGCCGTTATGAAAGCGACGTATTAAACCAATTAGCTGCCAAAGTAGGGGCTAAAGAAATTAAATTTGATAAGGTGTTTGCCCAAGTATCTGCCAATGCCAATACAGTGGTTGCAGGTATGGAATATCAAGCCGAAGTATTTATCGGAGCTACCTCATCTGGATTTACCCCTCGCATGAGCTACAATGGTTCTTCTATTCCGGTGGTTGATGGCCGTGGCCAAATTAAATTTAAAACATCAGGTGGTGGATATGATGGGAATGGAATGGCTAAAAAGCAATACACTGCTACTGTTTCTTACATGAGTCCAACTGGACCCAAAACAGAATCAATTACCAAAGATTATTTTGTGTTAAAGCCTACCTATAATATTGAAACAGCTACTTTGCCAGCGCTTTATTTGGGATGTGCCAATCGCTTAAGTGTCGTATCTGCCGGTTTAGGGGCATTATGGAATCCTTCCTTTAGTGCAGAAGGTGGAGAGGCGATTGCTGGTCAAACTCGAGGTAAAGTAACCATTGTTCCTTCAGCTGCTAATATTACCTTGAATGTATCAAATAGCGGGACTTTATTAGGAAAAGAAACATTTAGGGTTCGCCGAGTACCTAGACCTGAAGTGAAGGTATTTGGTAATGGTGCTGAATTGGATGAGAAACGTGGAGCAAGTGCCACTGGTTTAAGAAGTATTGATGCAAGAGCTCTTGCGGATGAATCATTTAAGTCAACAAATCCAGAGGATGCTAATTTTAGAGTATCGGAACTTTATGTGGCCTTAGCTAGAGGGCAGCGTAAAATAGATGATGTGACTTTGCCTGGTTCAGGGTCAATCGCTAAGTTAGCCTCTCAAGCACAAGCTGGAGATCGTTATTATATTGAGATTAAAGGAGTACAAAGAAAAAATTTCAAAGGAACTGTTGAGACCATCCCTTTCTCGATGGCAAAAAATATTCCATTGAATTAAAAATAAGGCTTTATGAAATTATTTGGTAAATTTTTATTGGTTTTGGCTATTTTGGTTTCTGTGCAGGTTCAAGCACAAGAAAAGCCTCGTGTTCAAAATCCCAATTCAATTCGTCCAATCGATGAAGAGGATGTTCATTACCGAGCTCGTTTATGGCGCCGCATGGATTTAAATGAAAAAATAAACCAACCGTTTTTTTCGATTAATAATGAAATATCTAAATATTTAGTCGAGTGGGTGAAAGCAGGTGTTTTGACTCCGTATAAAAACGATTCATTAACCGTTAAACTTTCAGCTGCTGCATTTGTCGAAAATTTAAAGATGGAAGAAACGACAGGTGACGGTGAATTATCCGAGGCTGAGCGTGCTGCTGGATTTGGTGGAGAAGTTGTAAAAGATACTAAAAAACCTGAAACCAAAGGCGCTGCTGGCAGTGATGATGGGTGGGGTGCAGGAGGTGCCAAAGCAACGGCTGGTACTGCAGAAGTGGCTGTTAAAGATAATTTTGATGCCAAAGCTCCTATTTCTACCGTGGCTTATTATTTTCCTAAAGAACTAAGCATCATCGAAATTAAGGAAGATGCTGTCATTGATCGTAAACGGTCTAGACTGTATTTTGATATCCAAGCATTAACGTTAGTAGTGCCTGCTTCAAAAACCAAAGCTGGATTTGATAAGGCAGTAGGTTCTTTCCGATATAAGGACGTGTACAAGTTGTTTAGAAGTAATCCTGATTGCATCTGGTATAATGCTGAAAATGAAACCCAACATAAAAATATGGCAGATGCCTTTGATTTACGTATGTTTCAAGCCCGTATCATTAAAAAAGGGAATGCCGAAAATAAGTATTTGACAGATATGTTTGAAGGGGAAAAGGAAGGCTTGTTAATGTCACAATTACTCGAATATAAATTACTAGAATTGGAACACGATATGTGGGAAAATTAAAAAAAATATAATTTTAAAAGGGGATGCATCGCATCCCTTTTTTTATGTCATCAAAACTTGTTAAAGTATTATTTCTTGGATTATTTCAAGTTTAATTCTGGTTTAAATTCATTTTTTGAAGACTTAAATGTAAATTGCGATCAAATATTATAGATTACATATATGTCGTATCAACGCAAAACAAAAATTGTTGCCACTGTAGGTCCTGCCTCCGAATCCAAAGAATCATTAATCCAATTAGCTAAAGCGGGTGTCAATGTATTTCGATTAAATTTTTCTCATGGTACTCATGAAGATCATTTGCAGCGATTAAATACGATTCGTGAAATAGGTAAGGAGTTAGATTTAAACCTGAGTATTTTACAAGATTTACAAGGTCCTAAAATCAGAACACAATTAGTTGAGAACAATGGGGTTGTGTTAGAAGCGGGCAAACAATTGATTTTTGCCATGGATGAAAATTTATTGGGGACTGCTGAAAAAGTAGGAACTACTTATACGTCCATGTATTTAGATGTGAATGTAGGGGAGCGTATCTTGATGGACGATGGAAATCTTGAAGTGAAGGTGATCTCCATCGATCCCATAAAAAAGGAAGTAGTTACCGAAGTCATTTATGGGGGAATCTTGAAGTCTAAGAAGGGAATAAATCTTCCTGGAACTAAGGTTTCGTTGCCATGTTTGACGCCAAAAGATGAAGCTGATTTGTATTTTGGGCTAGACCATGGTGTGGATTGGATTGCACTTTCTTTTGTACGAAGAGCTGCTGATATTTGGGATATTAAAGATAAAATAAAGGCATATGGGAAAAATACCCGTGTCATTGCAAAAATTGAGAAGCCTGAAGCCATTGATCATTTAGATGAAATTATTCAGGCGACAGACGCAATCATGGTAGCTCGTGGTGATTTGGGCGTTGAAATGGACGGAGCCGTTGTTCCTTACCTGCAGCAATTGATGGTTGAAAAATGCACGGCAGCCGGTAAACCCGTTATTGTCGCCACCCAAATGTTAGAATCGATGATTACTAACCCTGTGCCTACACGTGCTGAAACTTCCGATGTGGCCAATGCCGTTTTACAAGGTGCCTCAGCAACGATGCTGAGTGGTGAATCTGCTTCAGGATCTTATCCAATTAAGGCAGTAGAAACCATGGCACATATTCATGAGATTGTTGAACAGCAACAAAATGCATTGGAAATTATTAAAGGAGATGAAGCGGCTATATATTTTAAGAATCATTCATTAGCGGGCCAACAAGTTGCCCTGACGGATCGTTTGATTGCAGGAGCATGCCGATTAGCGCGTGATTCAAAAGCAAAAGCCATTTTATGTATTACAAATTCGGGCCATACAGCCTTTAGACTTTCTGCTCATAGACCCAAAGCTGATTTGTTTGTCTTTACCTCAAGCAAAGAGTTGATGTCGACGATGGGTTTATTGTGGGGTGTTAAGGTATTTTTCTTTGATCCTTCTGCTGACAACGTAGAACATACCGTTGCTGCGATGGTCGACATGCTGAAAGCTAAGCATTTGTTAACTGCAGGTGATGTTTTCGTGACTACTTTATCCATTCCAGCACATCAAGGAAAGAAAACCAATACGGTTCAATTAGGCACCGTTGAATAATTAGAGTTTAATCCAAGTATTTGACTCGAAATGAAGAAAAAAGAATCAAAGATTAAGCATTCGCTTTTAGTGATTTATTCCCTTTGGACTGCGTTTTGGTTCATTTCGACTTTTTTACTTTTATATCCACTGATGTTTATTTTTCTTCAAAAGTTATCTTGGAGAAGATATACACACCGTCTAGTCCGGTTTTGGGGTCAGTTGTTTTTTCTTTTTGCTGGCATGCGAATTCAAGTAAAACATCATTACAAGCCAGATCGCAAAAAGGTGTATGTTTTTTGCGCCAACCACTTTTCCTATTTGGACATTCCCTTAATGGTGGTGATCATTAAAAATTACTTTTCATTTATTGGCAAAACAGAAATTAAAAAAGTTCCACTCTTTGGTTATTTGTATGCGAGGCTTAATATTTTAGTCAATCGAAATGATCGTATGAGTCGCGCCACCTCTTTAGGAAGATCGATCAAAGCCTTACAAGCTAAGCGTAGTATCATTATTTTCCCTGAGGGTGGAATTGTTTCTAAAGAATTTCCAATCATGGGGAGGCCTTTGATGGATGGTGCCTTTGTGATGGCCGTACAGCAACAGGTCCCAGTAGTTCCCATCAGCTTTTTTAACAATCATTTATTGTTAAATGATCGTAATTTTTTGCTACGACCTGGCGTCATTAAAGTGGAAATTCACCCACCCGTGGAGACCTTGGGTTTAACGAATGAAGATGTACCTGTTCTACGAGAGCGTGTTTTTGAGATAATACAAAATCCTATTTTAGCGCATTATGGCATTGACGCACCTCAGTAAATACACTTTTTTTTTCTGTATCATTTTCCTTTCATGCACCCAGGAAAAGGAGCATAGTAAATTCACTGATGCCCCTAGACCCAAAGGCTTTAATCGCATTGAGTTACCTAATGCTTCTTACGTTCCCTTAGAGAAAGGACATCCATTTTCATTTGAAGTTTCTTCCTACGCAAAAGTTTTAAAGGATTCTGTTTCTTGGGCCGAGCCTCATTGGCTCTATATTTATTATCCTCGCTGGGATGCTTTTATCCAACTAACCTACAAACCACTCCAAAATAATTCTAAAAAATTAGCTGCGCTCATCCAAGACGCATATACACTCGCTTCTAAGCATCAAGGAAAAGCTAGTGGAATTCAGGATTATGTGATGACGACTAAGTCTGGTCGGAAGGCAGGTTTAATTGAGTTGGATGGTGAAGTGGCCACTTCTTTTCAGTTTTATACGACGGACAGCACGCAGCATTTTCTTAGGGGAGCTGTATATGTTAGAACGGCCACGGCCAATGATTCGTTGGCACCCATCATTAAATTTATCAAACAAGATGCCTTGCATTTGATTCAAACGCTCGAATGGAAATAGGCTTTTATCAAGCTTGTTGTTCCCCAATTCTTTCCGTTTCTTTGTAGTACATGGGTGAAAATATTTCTCTTTTTGAATCTGAAGAATCAACGGTATTTGTTGACGCGCTCCTCCCTTTGCCCATTCCAAGGCATTTTACCTATCGCGTTCCCAGAATTTGGGCTCAGATAGTCCACAAGGGCTTAAGGATTGTGGTGCCCTTTGGTAGTTCAAAAGTTCTGACAGCAGTGATTGTTTCCGTGCACCATCAACCGCCCAAGCAATACCAAGCAAAATATATATTAGAGATCTTGGATGAAGTACCTTTAGTGACTGAATCTCAAATTGACTTATTTCAATGGGTCGCTGATTATTACATGTGTTATCCCGGGGAAGTATTTCAGGTGGCCTTACCAGCGGGCTTAAAAATTTCCAGTCAGTCTAAAGTCCAAGCACATCCTGAATTTTCAAATCATCAGGAACTAAATGAAAAGGAATTAGTAGTCTATCAAACGATTGTTGAAAAGGGTTCACTCACCTACGATGAAGTTGCTCGCATAGCCGAGGTAAAAAGTCCTTATCACATCATTAAATCGCTGGTTGGCCATTCAGCCGTGTTAATTTTTGATGAACTAAAAGACCGGTACACCCCTAAAGTCATTCGTAAAATTAGGCTTTGCTCTCCATGGACAAGTCAGGAGGCACTCACAGCTCTGATTAAATTAATCGAGGATAAGCCCAAACAAATTCAGGTATTACTTCATTATTTGAAGTTTATTCCAGTTTTACGAGATCCTGAATTAAATAATAAGGGGCTCGAAAAGTCAAGTTTTTCACAAGCGGAACTTTCAGAAAGCTCCCTTCAGACACTGATAAAAAATGGGTATTTTGAAGTTTTTGAGGTAGTTGTTTCACGTTTTGGAACTGGTGATGAGGCATTTATTCCAAGCAGTTTTGACTTAAACCAAGCGCAAAAAAATGCCTACCAATCCATTTTAAATCAATTTCAGACAAAAGATGTGGTATTGCTGCATGGCATTACAGGAAGTGGTAAGACAGAAATTTATATTCGCTTGATTCAAGAGGCGCTGGCTAATGGAGATCAAGTCCTTTATTTATTGCCGGAAATTGCACTGACGACTCAAATCGTTTTCAGGCTTAAAAAGATTTTTGGGGACCAAGTAGGAATTTATCATTCAAAATTCTCCGATAATGAGCGTGTTGAGGTTTGGAAATCAATTGTCGAGGGAAAGTATCCTTTTGTAGTCGGTGTTCGTTCCTCCGTTTTTTTACCTTTTTCACGCTTAGGTTTGATTATTGTAGATGAAGAGCATGAATCTTCATTCAAGCAAGTGGATCCAGCGCCTAGGTATCATGCCAGGGATGTAGCGATGGTCTTAGCTGCTAAACAAGGGGCTAAAGTACTTTTAGGTTCGGCCACTCCATCGCTGGAATCTTATTATCAGGCCAAACAAGATAAATATGGTTTGGTTGTACTTAAAGAGCGTTTTGGGGCGGCCCAACTTCCAAACATGCAGCTGATTGATACTAAATATGCCAACCGCATGAAGCAGATGAAAGGTGGTTTTTCGTTGGATTTAATCGCTCTATTGCAAGAAAATTTTGAAAAGGGGAAGCAAAGTTTATTGTTTCAAAATAGAAGAGGTTATTCACCTTATATTCAATGCCAAGATTGTGATTGGATTGCATCTTGCAATCAATGTGATGTTAGTTTAACCTATCATGCGCGCGACCAAGAATTACGTTGCCATTATTGTGGTTACAAAGAAGGTTTATTGACCCGTTGTGCTGCCTGCGGAAGTACAAATCTTAAAACAATGGGGTATGGAACTGAAAAGTTGGAGGAGGAACTCCAATTGCATTTACCGGATGCACGTATCGGAAGAATGGATTTGGATACAACCCGATCTAAATCAGCATTTAATAGTTTATTAGCGGAGATACAATCGGGCAATATTGATATTTTGGTGGGTACACAAATGGTGGCAAAGGGTTTAGACTTTGAAGGATTGTCGACGGTGGCCATATTTGATGCCGATCGAATTATCAATTTTCCGGATTTTAGGGCACATGAACGTGGATTCCAATTAATCACCCAGGTGGCCGGTCGGGCTGGTCGGAGGGAAGAGCAGGGTCAGGTCTATATTCAAACGAACCAACCTACGCATCGGCTTTTCCAATTCATCTTAGATGGCGATTATGAATCCCTCTATTCTGAGGAAATTGTAGAGCGTGAGGGCTATCATTATCCTCCATTTACGCGCTTAATTAAACTAACACTGCGACATTTAGATTCGATGGCTGTGGAAAAGGCGGCTTTTGAATTAGGGAATATTTTAAAAGAAAATTTTGGACATGGCAGGATTTTAGGGCCTGAGCGCCCTTTAGTTGAGCGCATCCGCAATCAGTATGCGATGGAGATCCTTATTAAATTAGAGAAGGGCGTTTCACTGGCTAAGTTTAAAGAAAACTTACGTTTAATTTTAGATCAGGTACAATCTATGCCTGTTTGCAAAGGAGTTCAAATTATTCCTGATGTCGATTGCTTGTAGTTAACGCTTAAAAACTACATCCTCGTAAGGTAATCTGAATCGAGGACCCCATACACCTTCCTCCGTACCTTTGCCTACGGCAATAATCATATTGATTTCTGCACCCGAAGGAAGATTTAAGGCTTTTTTTACTCTCACTGAATCAAAACCTTCCATAGGACATGATTCCAAACCTTCAGCTGCGATGGATAACATAAATGTTTGAGCAGCTAAAGCACAGGATTTATGAGCCATCACTCGCTGGTCTGCTTCTCCTCCAAACCGCATGAACGGTTTGCTCATTCCCATCCAAATGCAAATGCATTTTCGAACTAATGTAAATAGTCCAAAGGGATCTTGACGGTAGAGTAAGGGCATTAATTTTCCATAATAATCCAAGCCTCTCTTTTCCATTTTACTTGGCTCTTTGCCTTGCAATGATTCTTTAATTCGATTGAGATTCCACAATGCCCTCGACTTCCATAAATCTTTTCTAGTGACAAAAACGACTAGGTGACCTGGGTTTTTGGCTGCTGACTGGCCTAAACATAAGGCGTGAAATTTCTCTTTTTCTTCTGGACTTTGGATCCAGTAAAATTCCCACAACTGCATATTGCTACTGTTGGGAGACAAGATAGCTCTCTTTAAACTTTTTTCAATGATTTCATCTGCTACGATAAATTCGGGATCGAATCTACGATTGGATCTACGGCGTTGAACAATTTCTTCAAATTTTTCTGAGAGCATAAAGGGAGCATTATTTCCCTAAAGGTACGGATTAAATTCAAAATTTTAAGGAGTGATATCTTCAATTCATAACCTAAAAAGGCTACGAAACGCAAATTGATGATGTTTTTGTAAAGCTAATACGACTTTTATTAGCTAAAATATAGTTTTCTGTTTGATGATACATAAACGATTAAATCTCTGATACATTACTTATCATGAAGAATTTATCATAAATATCGAGGTGTTTTATATGAAAATGAGTTCATTTATCAACATTTGAAGATTTGTACAGGGTGTTTTTAAATGCGTATCAGGTAGACTAAACAGTTATAGTTTATTCGAGGTCTTTGATTACCTTTGTCTTTTAATTTTTTCCTACCTTATATTTATGTTAAATCTTGTTTTATTTGGCCCTCCTGGAGCTGGAAAAGGAACTCAATCGGCTAAAATCATTGAAAAATATGGATTGATTCATTTGTCCACGGGCGATTTACTTCGTGCAGAGATTCAAGCGAATACCCCATTAGGTTTAGAAGCCAAAAAATTAATGGACCAAGGTATTTTAGTTCCAGATTCAGTCGTAATTGGTATGATTGAAAATAAATTGAACGAAAATAAGTCGGCCAATGGTTTTATTTTTGATGGATTTCCTCGTACCGTAGCCCAAGCGATTGCTTTAGATGATTTATTAGGTGGGCATCATTTGTCGATGAATCAAATGATCGCTTTGCAGGTAGGAGATGAAGAATTAACTGAACGTTTATTAGCGCGTGGAAAATCTTCAGGTCGTCCCGATGATCAAAATGAGGATTTGATTCGTAAGCGTGTACAGGAATACAATGAAAAAACAGCTCCGGTTGCTTCCTATTATGCTGATCAAGGAAAATTTAAAGGCATTAGCGGGGTAGGAGTAATTGAGGAAATTTTCGAGCAAATTGTTTCCATTATTGAGGCATAATCATTTTTGTCAGGCACATCTGGTTTAAATCGCCTTTGGGTATGATATAGACCTTCATCATCATTAATCGAATTCTATGACTTCAAATTTCATCGATTACGTTAAAATCAACCTTCGTTCAGGACATGGCGGAAGTGGCTCTTCCCATTTTAGAAGAGAAAAGCACGTTCCTAAAGGTGGGCCAGACGGAGGAGATGGTGGTCGAGGAGGGCATATATATTTAGTTGGCACAACCCAACAATGGACTTTGCTCCATTTAAAATATCAAAAGCACATCATTGCGGACAATGGCAATGGTGGGGAGGGTGCTCGTAGGAGCGGTGCGCAAGGAGAAGATGTTTATATTCAAGTTCCCTTAGGTACGATTGTTAAAGATGGCGAGACCGACGAGTTTTTGGCAGAAGTAACGGACGATGGCCAACAAGTACTCTTAATGCCAGGAGGAAGAGGAGGATTGGGTAATTTTCACTTCAAATCTTCTACCAATCAGTCGCCTCGTCACGCCCAGCCCGGTGAGCCCGGAGAAGAACGCTGGGTTATCATGGAATTAAAGGTGTTGGCCGATGTAGGTCTTGTCGGTTTTCCAAATGCAGGAAAGTCCACTTTATTATCGGTTATTTCTGAGGCTAAACCTGAAATCGGTGATTATCCCTTTACCACATTAGTGCCTAATTTAGGAGTGGTGGCCTATCGAGATTATAAGTCATTTGTTGTCGCCGATATTCCAGGAATTATTGAAGGGGCAGCAGAAGGAAAAGGTTTAGGGGTGCGATTTTTACGTCATATTGAACGGAATTCTATTTTATGTTTTTTGATCCCTTCTGATGCTGCCAACTGGGGAGAGGAATACAAAATCCTTTTAGGGGAATTAGGAAAATATAACCCTGAAATGTTAAGCAAACGTAGGGTTTTAGTAATTTCAAAAATGGATTTATCAATTCCAGAGATGAAAGATGAGATGAAGGAAAGTCTGCCTGCAGATCTTCCTCTTGTATTTATCTCTTCCGTAACTCAAGAAGGGATTCAGGAATTAAAGGATATTTTGTGGCTTACCTTGCAAGAAGAAAATAAAAATCTTCAAAAGCCTGAACTCCTTCCTGCAAATCCTGAAACAGAAGACTAAGAGATTCTAAATTTGCAATCGCCTGATTTATTTTTGACTTTTTAAGTCCTACCAATATCTAGTATTTTTTCTTTGGAGGAAAAGTAACGGGGTCGATAAAACTCGATTTATTTTACTTGCTTGGCCATGAAGGCGATGCCCTCATTAAAGCTTCTGGGTGAAAACCCTAATTCTTTCTTCGCCTTTTCTAAGATGAATCCCGTGCGCGCGGGTCTTTTCGCTGGCTGCGAGAAGGTCGATGAATCCGCCTTTTTGATTAATTCTTTTGGTAAATCATAAAACTCAGCTGTTTTAATGGCCATCTCATAAGGAGTCAGAAAATCACTGCCTGAGATATTGAATATTCCTTGGACATGGTTTTTAGTGATGAGCCAGCAACCCATCGCTAAATCTTCCGCAAGCGTAGGGGTTCTGAATTGATCTGTCACGACGTTAATTGTTTTTCCTTCCTCCAGTGATTTCTTAACCCATAAAATGATATTCGTTCGACTCATGTCTTCCACGATGCCAAACACCAAAATGGTTCTTGCAATTCCCCAAGGAATCGTAGATGCTTGCAATAATTGCTCTGCCTTTAATTTACTTTCTCCATAAATGGAAATAGGGTTAGGAATAGCATGTTCATCATAAGGCCCAGATAAACCATCAAAAATAAAATCGGTAGAAACGTGGCAAAAAAAGGTGTTATTGGGCTTGCATGCTTGAATTAAATAGGAAACTGACTTGACATTTAACAACTCACAGCCCTCAGGATCAGCTTCACAGGTATCTACATTGGTCATCGCTGCAGTATGAATTACTGCGTCTGGTTGATAGGTTTTAAAAACCTGCAAGACTTCAGCTTCCTTGGTGATGTCTAGCGAAACATAGGTATAGTTTAAGTTCTCAGTGAGTCGGTTGGGACCTTTGGCCGTGGCGATCAATTTAATTTCAGGAAACTGGCTCAACAAGTGAACGAGTTTTTGACCCAAAAGGCCATTAGATCCTGTAATTAAAATTGT
>CANHXO010000038.1 GCA_947464595.1 Cytophagaceae bacterium | reverse complement strand
TGATTCCCGCCATTCCTTCAGCATCTAAAAATTTATTATAACCTGTCATTTTATAAGGAGGGAGGTTTTTTATTTTTAAATCCTGAGTGGTTATTATTTCTTTAGGTGTTTCTTTAAATAAAAATGCGACTAAGTTAGATTTTTCAGTTGCCGTTAATTGGCCAAATCCAGGCATCATTCCTTTTCCCTGAGAAATAATTTCGCTTACAAAAGATTTTTTTCTCCTTTGGTGTATCTCATTCAATTCAGGGAATCCACTTTTAATATTTCCTTGCAATTCTGACCCATGGCAAGATTGGCAATAGGTCTTATAAACGTTTTCTCCTGTCGCCTTTAAGTTAGTTGCAGCAGGTTCCATCGTTTGAATCCATCCCATTTCGTTTGAATTTATATAAATTATCCCATTTTCCGGATCAGCACCTGCACCACCCCATTCGCCTCCTCCATCAAAACCGGGTAGAATTAAAGTGCCTTTTTTTGAAGGTGCCGCATACCAATTTTTATCAAGGGACTTAAGCGTTCGTTTTAATTGGTCGATATTTTGTGAATAGGGGTTAATATCCTCATTGGATAATTCATTTGATTGCCTGGCATAGGGTTTTGGTAAAGTAGGTATAGGCTGTGTAGGCCAAGTCCTTTCCTCTGAAAAGTTCGAGGATGGTACTTTTTTTTCTATGATTGGGAAGAGCGGTTTTCCACTCACTCGATCAAAAACAAACACGTAACCTTGTTTTGTAATTTGAGCCACCGCATCAATTTTCTTTCCATTTTTTGTCACCGTAATTAAATTAGGAGGAGCTGGAAGGTCTCGATCCCAAATATCATGATGCGTGGTTTGAAAATGCCAAAGCCGCTTCCCTGTGTTAGCGTCTAAGGCCAAAAGGCAGTTGGCAAATAAATTTTGTCCCTTTCGATTGCCACCCCAGAAATCATATCCCGCTGATCCTGTAGGTACAAAAATGATTCCTCTTTTTTCGTCCACGGCCATGCCAGCCCAATTATTTGCACCACCTGTGTATTCATTTTTATAGGCGTCTTTGGGCCAAGTGGAATACCCATATTCACCTGGATAGGGAATTGTATGAAATGTCCAAGCTATTTTTCCTGTAATCACGTCGAAGGCTCTTATGTCGCCTGGTGCTGCATCGGCCCCTTCAGATAATCGGACAGGCATAATGATCAAATTTTTATAGATTGTTCCCGGAGTATTCGAAATGATGAATTTATCTTTGGCGATTTTGGGTAATCCTTCATGCAAATCGATGTGACCAGATTGGCCAAAGGAAGAAATTGGTTGGCCTGTTTTTGCATCTAATGCCCATAAATTAGGTCCCGCTGTAAATAATATTCGGTTTTCTTTTTCTCCTTTCCATAAACTTACACCACGGCTGGTGCTTGCCCAATTTTTCAAAGGGTCTCCGAATTTCCAAATTTGTTTTCCTGTTGCGGCATTTAAGGCAAATGCTTGAAGTCCTGAACTTATGCCATATAAAATTCCTTTGAATACAATGGGGTTACTTTGCATCTGGCCGGAATCTGGCATGGAATAGGTCCATGCTACTTTCAACTGTTTTACATTCTCTTTGGTAATTTGGTTTAAAGTGGTGTAATGATTGCGATCTGGACCACCTAAATAAGAATCCCAATCATCATGGGGATTTTGACTTACCAAAGAAATCAAAAAGAATAAGGGGATGAAACAGAAGATTCCTATCAGTATTTTTGAGCTAAACACTAATTTATTTGCTTTCATATGGGCTATAAGTATAGTAATTTGAGGATATATATATAATTTACCGATGATTATTTTATACTATATTTCAAATTTACCATTTTAAATCAATTGTATGGGCTCTATGTTAGGATTATTCTTTCATTCACTAGGAGGTTTTGCTTCCGGTAGTTTTTATATCCCTTATCGTAAAATTCAAGTATGGTCTTGGGAAAGTGCGTGGATTATTGGAGGTGTTTTTTCATGGATTTTTGTCCCTTTATTGGCAGCCTACCTAACAATTCCTGATTTCATGAATATTATTTTTAATGCTGATAGTCAGGTTTTACTTTGGACTTTTGTCTTTGGTGTTCTTTGGGGAATTGGGGGATTGACTTTTGGTTTAGCCATGAGGTATTTGGGAATGTCTTTAGGGATGTCTATCGCTTTGAGTCTTTGTAGCATTTTTGGAGCGTTAGTTCCTCCAATTTATAGAGAATTTGCAAAAATTGAAGGTGACACAATCTCGCATATAGTGGGCAGTACGGGTGGACAAATCGTTTTATTAGGTATTTTGGTTTGTGTTCTTGGTATTTATTTATGTGGAAAAGCAGGGATGATGAAGGAAAATGAGCTTTCAAAAGAACAGAAACAAGAAAGCATTAAGGAATTTAATTTAACGAAAGGTTTAGTGGTTGCTACCATTTCAGGTTTGTGTAGTGCTTGTTTTAATTTCGGTATTGAAGCTGGGAAAGATATGGCTGCAGTGGCGGTAGAAAAAGGTTCAGATCCCTTATTTCAAAACAATGTTATTTTTGTTGTCGTACTTTGGGGTGGTTTTTTGACCAATTTTGTGTGGTGTATGTATTTGAATTTTACGAACAAAACTTTTGGAGATTATTTGAATAAGAATTCTCCATTGCGTATGAATTATACTTTTGCTGCTATTGCAGGAACCACCTGGTTTTTGCAGTTTTTCTTTTATGGGATGGGGGAGAGCAAATTAGGGAATGGAGCAAGTTCTTGGATTTTGCACATGGCTACCATCATCATTACATCAAACTTTTGGGGCATTTATTTCAAGGAATGGAATGGTGTATCTAAGTCTACCTACCGAACGGTGGTTTCAGGTATTGTTGTCATTTTAATTTCTGTCATAATTGTAGGAATAGGTAATTCGATCAACTAAAAAATGGCCATATTTGAATTTATACACATTGATGAATTTTCTTCGACTCCGAAATATCGGCAATTGGCGCATTCGATTATTGAAGCGATTCAAAAAAACAAATTAAAAAAGGGGGACGTTTTGCCTTCCATCAATGAGATTAGCTTTCACTATTATATTTCAAGAATCACGGTTGAAAAGGGCTACAATTATTTAAAATCGATCGGCATCGTTGATTCAGTTCGAGGTAAAGGCTTTTTTATCAATGTCGATTCTATTCCCACAACCTATCGAATTTTTTTATTGTTTAATAAGTTAAGTGAGCATAAAAAGATAATTTATGATGCATTTGTTAAAGAGTTGGGAGAAAATGCAGCTGTAGATTTTTACGTGTATAACAATGACTTTAATTTGTTTAAGCGGATTATTGAAAGAAGAGAAAAAGATTATTCCCACATCGTTATTATTCCACATTTTCTAGAGGATGATTTAGCAGCTTACAAGCTAATCAACACACTGCCTAAAGAAAAATTGATTATTGTCGATAAGAAAATTCCAGGGATAACGGGTCAAATTTCTATGGTATATGAAAATTTCGAGAAAGATATCTATGGAAGTTTAACGGAGGCTAAGGAATCTTTAGCCAAATATAACCGCATCAATTTGATTTTTCCTTCTCATAGTTTTTATCCCATCGAAATTGTTCAAGGGTTTAAAAGTTTTTGCCAAGACTTTGCCTTCGATTATGCCGTATTGGATTCCTCTGATAATGTTAATCTTAAGCAAGGGGATGTATATATTACGGTTATGGAGGATGATTTAATTATTTTATTGGACCAAATTTTAGCCCAAAAATTACAGATTGGCGTTGACATTGGACTGATTTCCTATAATGAAACCCCCATTAAAAGATTGATAGGTCAGGGTATTTCGACTATGTCTACTGACTTTGAACAATTAGGGATTTCAGCCGCTGAACTTGTCATGTCGGGAGAAAAGGTTCAAATTGAAAACCCCTTTTATTTTACGCACAGGCCATCCATTTAATATCTTCCTCCACAGTAGGTCTTTCGAAATTTTACCAATAATGGCTAATTTTTCTTTGCTTTTTTGCAAAAAAAATAGCAATTTTAAGGTTTAAGTTTAATTATTTAGATTAAAATATTCAATTTTTACAATGAGCAATTCCCCAAAAACCTTGTTTGATAAAGTCTGGGATTCACATGTTGTTCGTCAAATTGCGGACGGACCAGATGTTTTTTTTATAGACCGACATTTTATTCACGAAGTGACTAGTCCTGTAGCCTTTTTAGGTTTAGAACAAAGAGGGGTTAGTGTGTTATTTCCCGAGAAAACGTTTGCAACAGCAGATCATAACACTCCCACGATCAACCAGCATTTACCCGTAGAAGATCCTTTGTCAGCAAATCAATTGCTACAACTAGAGAAAAATACGAGTAAATATGGTATTTCACACTGGGGTTTAGGTAATCCAAAAAATGGAATTGTTCACGTAGTTGGACCAGAAAATGGCATCACTTTACCGGGTATGACGATTGTCTGCGGGGATTCTCACACTTCCACACATGGGGCTTTTGGGGCCATTGCCTTTGGAATAGGTACTTCAGAAGTGGAAATGGTGCTTTCTTCCCAGTGTATTATGCAACCTAAGCCGCTTAAAATGCGGATTAATGTAAATGGCCAATTGGGAAAAGGGGTAACCCCAAAAGATGTTGCTTTGTACATTATTTCAAAGTTATCCACCTCAGGAGCGACTGGTTATTTTGTCGAATATGCGGGAGATGTTTTTGAAAATATGTCCATGGAGGGGCGTATGACAGTTTGTAATTTAAGTATCGAAATGGGGGCCCGGGGTGGAATGATTGCTCCTGACCAAACAACATTTGATTATATTCATGGGCGTGAATTAGCACCCAAAGGAGCAGAATGGGATAGGCAATTAGCTTATTGGAAAACGTTGAAGACGGATCCAAATGCTGTTTTTGATAAAGAGATCACTTTTTCAGCTTCTGATATTGAACCGATGATTACCTATGGTACCAATCCTGGTATGGGAATGGGAATCTCGAAACAAATTCCTATAGCGAAAGATTTAGAAGGTGGTGCTTCAACCTATGCCAAATCATTGGATTATATGGGATTTGAGGAAAATGACTCCATGATTGGTAAAAAAGTAGATTATGTGTTTATAGGTTCTTGTACGAATGGTCGCATAGAGGATTTTAGAGCATTTGCGTCCATTATTAAAGGTCGTAAAAAAGCAGATCATGTCACTGCTTGGGTCGTTCCAGGTTCACATGTGGTGGAAGCTCAGATACATGCAGAAGGTATTTATGATATTTTGACTGAAGCGGGTTTTGCATTACGCCAACCAGGTTGTTCGGCGTGTTTAGCCATGAATGATGACAAAATTCCAGCTGGTAAGTATGCGGTGAGTACATCCAATCGAAATTTTGAAGGTCGCCAAGGGCCAGGTTCAAGAACCTTATTGGCCAGTCCTTTAGTAGCCGCTGCGGCTGCCATTACTGGGGTTGTGACGGACCCAAGACAATTTTTATAATATTAAATAAGATTATTATGGCTTACGATAGTTTTAATGTTTTGCGTAGTTCCGCGGTTCCTTTGCCCATTGAAAATGTGGATACAGACCAAATTATTCCAGCTCGTTTTTTGAAGGCGACTGAGCGCAAAGGGTTTGGGGATAATTTATTTAGGGATTGGCGTTTTGATAAAAATGACCAACCAAAATCTGATTTTGTGTTAAATAACCCTACCTATTCAGGAAAGATCTTGGTGGGAGGCAAAAACTTTGGTTCTGGTTCTTCCCGTGAACATGCTGCTTGGGCTATTTACGATTATGGATTTCGCTGCGTTGTGTCCTCTTTTTTTGCAGATATATTTAGAGGTAATTCAATTAATGTAGGCATTTTGCCTGTTCAAGTCAGTCCTGAATTTTTGCATCAGATATTTACGGAGATAGAAAAAGATCCTAAAGCTGAACTGGAAATTAGCTTACCTGAACAAACAATTACCCTTGTTTCAACAGGAGCTTCCGAGTCTTTTCAGATCAATGGTTACAAAAAACACAACTTATTAAATGGCTTTGATGACATCGATTATCTTCAAGCGATGAAAGATGAAATAGCTACGTTTGCACTTAACCGATAAGCATTTGAAACGCCACATAGAAATAATGGACACGACTCTTCGCGATGGAGAACAAACTAGCGGGGTGTCGTTTTCAGCTTCTGAGAAATTAACAATTGCGCAATTACTTTTAACTGAGCTTAAAGTTGATCGAATTGAAATTGCCTCTGCTCGTGTTTCTGATGGGGAATTTTTAGCCGTAAAAAAGATTACAGAATGGGCATCAGCCCATGGTTATTTAGATAAAGTAGAAGTGTTGACTTTTGTGGATGGAGGAACTTCAGTCGATTGGATGATATCTTCTGGGGCTAAAGTGATGAATTTATTGACCAAGGGCTCATTAAATCATTTAAAACATCAATTAAAAAAATCTCCTGAACAACATTTTACTGAAATTTCAGAATCCATTCATTTAGCCGTTTCTAAAGGATTAGATGTTAATGTTTACCTCGAAGATTGGAGCAATGGGATGCGCAACAGTAAAGAGTATGTGATGGATTACCTTGATTTCATTCAACATCTCCCAATCAAACGTATATTATTGCCTGATACATTAGGTGTCCTAATTCCTTCTGAAGTAGCTTCTTTTATTTCCGAATTAGTTCAGCGATATCCGAAAATTCATTTTGATTTTCATGCGCACAACGATTATGACCTAGGAACTGCTAATGCATTGGAGGCGGTTAGAAATGGTGTGCATGGTTTGCATTTAACGGTGAATGGCATGGGCGAACGGGCAGGTAATGCGCCTTTGGCAAGTGTAATAGCTGTTTTAAATGATTATCAAAAAGATGTATCAACCTCTGTTTGTGAAAAATCCTTATATAGTGTAAGTAAGTTAGTAGAAACTTTTTCTGGTTTTAGGATTCCAGCAAATAAACCTGTTGTCGGTGAAAATGTCTTTACACAGACCGCAGGGATTCACGCAGATGGAGATAAAAAGAATAATTTATATCACAATGATTTAATGCCTGAGCGGTTTGGCCGTGAGCGTAAATATGCGTTGGGTAAAACGAGTGGCAAAGCTAATATTGCTAATAATTTAGCCCAACTAGGCATACAACTTTCAGATCAGGATCTTAAAAAAGTAACCCAACGCATTATTGAATTAGGAGATAGAAAAGAAGTAGTCACTCAAAATGATCTTCCTTATATCATTTCTGATGTGCTGGATAGTAGTGCGATTGAAGAACGAGTACAAGTTTTAAATTATGTACTCACACATTCTAAAGATTTACGTCCATCAGTGACATTGAAGATTTCCATTGATGGGGAATATTTTGAAGAACATGCACAGGGTGATGGTCAATATGATGCTTTTATGAAAGCCTTGTTGATTATTTTTGAAAAGAATGGCCAAATATTACCGCAATTGAAAGATTATGCCGTTCGAATTCCACCGGGTGGTGATTCAGATGCTTTATGTGAAACAATTATTACGTGGGCTCATGGAGATCGTGAGCTAATAACTCGTGGTTTAGATTCTGATCAAACTGTTTCAGCGATCAAAGCCACTCAGAAAATGTTGAATTTAATTTAAATAATTATGGTGAAAAAACATATATTAATCGTTCCAGGGGATGGTATTGGCCAAGAAGTTACGGCTGTAGGTAAAAAAGTATTGGAGAAAATTGCAGCTAAATTTGGTCACGAGTTTACCTATGATGAAGCTTTAATTGGACATGAGGCGATCGAAGCTACAGGTGATCCATTGCCAGCGGAGACTTTAGCAAAAATGAAAGCTTCGGATGCGGTTCTATTTGGTGCTGTGGGTCATCCAAAATATGACAATGATCCTTCTGCGAAAGTTAGGCCAGAACAAGGTCTATTGAAAATGCGTAAGGAACTTGGTCTATATGCTAATTTGAGACCGATTAAATTGTTTGATGAATTATTGGGCGCGTCAAGCATTAAGCCTGAAATTTTAAAAGGAGCAGATATTCTATTCTTTAGAGAACTAACTGGTGATATATACTTTGGTGAGAAGGGACGTAAAAATAATGGGGATACAGCTTATGATGTTGCCGAATATAGCCGTTTTGAGGTAGAGCGTATTGGTAGAAAGGCTTTTGATGCGGCCATGACGCGTAAGAAGCATTTAGTTTCTGTCGATAAAGCGAATGTATTAGAATCTTCTCGTTTATGGAGAGAAGTTATTCAAAAATTGGCCCTAGAATACCCAGAGGTAACGGTGGAATATCAATTTGTAGATGCCACAGCTATGTTATTAATTAAGGATCCTAAACGATTTGATGTAGTTGTAACTGCGAATTTATTTGGAGATATTTTAACGGATGAAGCTTCTCAAATAGCTGGTTCAATGGGCATGTTGGCCTCCGCGTCGATTGGGGATGGAACAGGTGTTTACGAACCTATTCACGGATCTGCTCACGATATTACAGGCAAAGGATTAGCTAATCCATTAGCTTCCATTTTATCAGCTGCCTTATTATTGGATATTTCATTTGGTTTAAAGAAAGAATCGGAAACGATCATCCATGCTGTCGATGCTTTATTGAAGAAAGGGTATAGAACCCGCGATATAGCTGATTCCAATACACCTGCGAACATGATATTGGGGACAGAAGCAATTGGTGAAGAAATTCTAAAATTGATTTAATACCAAATAGTTGTATTTTTATGCTCAGGGATTTCTCCTTGAGCATTTTTTATGGAAGTAATTGTCGTTTTAGGTTCTCCTAATTTTCCTGATGGTACGCTAGGACCCATTGCCATAGATCGCCTAAATGGTTGCTTATCTTTATTTGATCCCCAAAAACACAAAATACTTTGTACGGGTGGTTTTGGCTCTCATTTTAACACGAGTCCCACTGCACATGCTATATACCTCAAGAATTATTTAATCGAAAATGGTGTTCCTGAAATGGCCTTTTTACCTGCAGCCTTATCTTCAAATACAGTTGAGGATGCAGTTATGTCTAAAGCTATTTTAAATGATTTTGTGTTTCAAAAGATTTTAATCATTACCTCTGAGTATCATTTAGCTCGAGTGAAATTTATCTTTGAAGAAATATTAAAAGGTTTTCCATTAGATTATAAGCCCATTGAACATCATGCGATAGATGATCTTTTAGCCCCTTTAATTCAACACGAAAAACGTGCAATGGACCAATTGATGACCCAGGGACTTTATTATTAAAAATTAGCCAATTTTTAATTTGACAAAATTCACGAGTGACGTTAGATCGTGAATCTCCCATGACGTATGTTCAAAATATTCGTACTCCCTTAATCATCTACCATGGTGACAATGATTGATGAAAGGGTATTATACGGAGTGTGATGTTGTATAAAAGTTTAAATGTCTTAGGTAGAGAGGTGGAATATGTTCGACATCCAAAAGTCTCTCATGAAATAACAAGAACAGGAAATAATCGACAAAAGATTGGCCAAATGCTTCGGACTTTTGAATTTTTTGGCCGTTAACTACAGCTTGAATGATTTGAATTTGAAGATTTTAAACAAAAAAGGTGAATGCTAGCATCCACCTTTTTTGTTTCTCATTTATTATCAAAATATGTTAATTGATTTAGTTAAAATATCTCCAATCTTCATTTCCTTTAATTTTAAGAAGTGTGTGGTAGATTAAATCAATGACGGCGTTCATATCGTCTTTGGCGATCATTTCTACTGTAGTATGCATGTATTTTAAAGGCAATGAAATTAAGGCTGATGCGACTCCTTCCGTGGCATAAGCAAATGAATCAGTGTCCGTGCCTGTCGACCGTGATACAGCTTGTCTTTGAAAGGCAATTTTATTCTCTTCAGCGACGTCAATGATAAAATCACGTACATTATTTTGAACAGCAGGGCCATAACAAATCACAGGGCCTTTTCCACAAGACATATCACCCTGTGTTTTTTTATTATACATCGGTGACTGAGTATCGTGTGTAACATCGGTAATAAAGGCCAAATCTGGTTTTAATCTACGAACGATCATTTCAGCACCTCTTAGTCCAATTTCTTCTTGTACAGAGTTAACGACATATAAGGTGTAGGGTAATTTAATTTTTTTCTCTTTAAGTCTTCTAGCCACTTCGGCAATCATATACCCACCTATTCGATTGTCTAATGCTCTCCCTACTAAATATTTTTTATTGAGTTCCATTAAACCATCTTCAAAAGTAACGACGCAGCCTACATGTATACCCATTTTTTCAACCTCCTTTTTATTTGAGGCGCCACAGTCAATAAATATATCGAAGATGCTAGGAGCTTTATCTTTAGCCAAATCACGTACATGTATCGCGGGCCAACCGAATATACCTTTAATGATTTTGTCTTTTGTATGAATATTGGCTCGCATTGAAGGTGCAATTAAAGCATCTGACCCTCCATTTCTTCTCAAAAATAAATAGCCATTTTCATCTATGTAATTAACAAACCATGAAATCTCATCTGCATGTGCTTCGATGACAACCGAATAAGCTTGGCCTGGATTGATGACACCTACAGCCGTTCCATACGTATCAATGATTTTATCATCAATATAGGGTTTAATGTAGTCTAGCCATATTTTTTGGCCCGACATTTCAAATCCAGTAGGAGAGGCGTTATTTAAATAATTATATAGGAATTCATTCGCTTTGTTCGACATAACAATTTATTTTTTTTGCAAGTTACTAAGCCTAGTTTATAATTAATTTTTAATAAAATAATATTTTTAAGTTTTTTTGAATCATTAAAAATTTATTTTTGCTGATATAATCTATAAAGATTGTATTTTTGATTGTATGAAAGGTCTGAGTAATATAAAATTTATTAAATGAAGAAGATAGCTGTATTTACATCGGGAGGTGATGCGCCAGGAATGAATGCGTGCATTCGTGCTATTGTACGTGGTGCTGCTTACCATAATGTTGAGGTTTTTGGAATAGTTAGAGGATACAATGGGATGATTAAAGGAGATATTATTCCTTTAAATTCACAATCGGTCAGTAATATAATTCAGCGCGGTGGAACGATTTTAAAATCAGCACGTTCCAAAGAATTTATGACCTCAGAGGGGCGTCAAAAAGCATATGATCAGTTGAAGGAAAAAGGGATTGAAGGTCTTGTGGCCATTGGGGGTAATGGTACTTTTACTGGGGCTGAAATTTTTTACAATGAATTCAAAATACCTACGGTCGGTGCTCCGGGTACTATCGATAATGATTTGTATGGGACGGATTATACGATTGGGTATGATACGGCTGTAAATACTGCTTTAGATGCCATTGACAAGATTAGGGATACAGCGGATTCACATGACCGTGTATTTTTTATTGAAGTAATGGGCCGTGATTCAGGATATATAGCTATCGAATGTGGCATTGCTGGAGGGGCAGAAGCTGTCATGATTCCTGAAAATTTAACCCCTGTTAGTGAAATTGTAGCTATTTTGGAAAAAGGGTTTGCTAAAGCAAAATCTTCCTCCATTGTAGTGGTGGCCGAAGGTGATGAAGAAGGGAATGCCCAAATAGTAGCTAAAAAAATCAAGGAAAATATGAGTAAAGAGTTGGATATTCGAGTGACTACTTTAGGCCATATCCAACGAGGTGGAATACCTACAGCCTCGGATCGAATATTAGCCAGTAGATTAGGTTTAGGAGCTTTAGAGGGATTATTAAGAGGGGAGAAGAATGTAATGGCTGGAGTAGTCAATAATCAATTGGTTTATACCCCCTTTCATGATACCATTACTAAAAAGAAACCGGTATCTGAGGATTTAATTAGAATGGTTGAAATTTTATCAACTTAGCAATACCCCATTGCTTTGTAAATGAGTAGTCCGCTAATCTCGCGAATTAATTGGGATGTTCTTGCTAGATAATAATCAGAGGGTGTGATGAGATCTATTATTCCCAATTCATTAAAGCTTCCTTTTTTATCCACAGGATAGGCTTTTACTTTAAATCCTACTTTTTCAAAACAAAGAATTGACCTAGGCATATGCATGGCCGAAGTGATTAAAAGTATTTCTTCGGTATTCAAGTATTTTTTAAGTAATTGAGCTGAATAGATGGCATTTTCTCGTGTATTCCTCGCTTTTGTTTCTATATAGATATCTTTTGGCTTAACCCCCATCGCAATCATCAATTGCTTAACGTCATTGGTTTCGTGGCCTTTATCTAATTTTATTTTTCCGATACTCGTGTTGCCTCCTGTAATTAAAATCTTTTTAATTTTTCCAGTCTTATATAACAAGATCGGTTGAATAAATCGATCAGCCGTTTCTCCCACATTAATTTTGTCTGAACCATCATCATTTGGTCGCACCATTCCTCCTCCTAAAACGATTCCCCAAGTATAGGATTCATTTTTTGATAAGGATATGGGTGCTTGCTCATAAATAGTATATAAACGGTTAACTAACCAACGATTACTAAAGAGCGTTAATATGAATAAGACTGACAATAGCGAGCGATTTCTAATTTTTTGAGACTTTGCTGAATAAGAAATAAGCAATAAAATAAATATCCAACAAATAGGTAAAAGAATAAAATCTATAATTTTAGATAGCGCAAAAAACATCGTAATTTTATTTTCGTTTATTTGTAAAATTATTCTAATTCCATGAAAATATTTTTTGTTTACACGTTTATTTTATTTTCTTTTTCCTCTTTGTTAGCTCAAACGAAATTAAGTAGTCCTACTATCACCAAAGGCTATTTAATCAAGGGTAAAATAGCTGGCGTTAAAAATTCTGAGGTGTATTTAGCGCATTATTTTGGGTCGACCCAACAAGTGGTTAAGGATACGGCGATGGCGGATGGAAATGGTAATTTTTCATTTAATGGCAAAACAGAATTGCCTAAAGGACTTTACATGATCACATTTGATCAGTCAAAGTATTTAGACTTCATACTAGGGAATGCACATTTCTCATTTGAGACCGACACGGTCGATCTGATTAATAAAATGAAAATTGTAGGAAGCGATGAAAATCAAGCATTTTATTCTTTTCAAAAAGAGATGGTTAGCCTTTATGAGAAGTTGAAATCTGTCCCAGCAAATGACCCTCGCTTTGCCGCTTTGAGAAAGTCGATTTTAGATTTTCAGCAGGCATGGATGTCAAAAAATAAAAGCTTATTTGCTTCTAAATTGATTAAAGCAACTTTTGAACCTGATTTACCTGCGTATTCAAAACCAGTTAAAAATTCAAAAGACAGTGCTGATTTATTTCAATTTCAATACCGATATTATAAAAAACACTTTTTTGATAATTTAGACTTAAATGATGAAAAGTTTATTCGCACTCCATTTTTACAGAAAAAATTAGAGAAATTTTTTGCCGACTTAGTAGTACAGGAATCTGATTCTATTACGAAAGAAGCTGATATTATTTTAGCTAAAATAAAGAATGAAGATGTTCGAAAATATGTCATTTATAAAATTTCGAGCACCTATGAGAATCACAATGTAATAGGCACAGATGCTGCTTTTGTGCACATGTCAGAAAAGTATTACATCAATGAGCCTAAGCTGTGGGATACATCGACCGTTAGGCGAATTAAGGAAAGAGTCAAGGTTCTTAAACCCTTATTGATTGGCAAGAGAATCCCAGAAATGTATTTAACTGACCCTAATGGGAAGCTCTTAACATTATCTACCTCTCCAGGGAATTACACCATTTTATTTATTTATGATCCTGAGTGTAGCCATTGTAAAGAAGAGGCGCCTAAATTGGTTGCATTGAATGATTATTTGAAATCTAAAAGCGCGATCGTCTTTGCCGTATCAATTCTGAGAGAAAAGGAGCAATGGAAAAAATTTATCGCTGAATTTAAAATTCAAAATTGGTACAATGGGGTCGATGTACATGTAAACTCAAAAACAGGAAAGGAAGAATATTACACAGATTTTAAAAATACCTTTGATATTTATTCTACGCCTGTTGTATATATTTTAGATAAAAATAAAAAGATTATTGGCAAAAAAATTCCTATTGAAAACATTAAAGATTTTATCGAATTTCATGAAAACAAATTGAGTGCGAAGATTAAATAATTTGCTTGACTAAATTAATTAATGGCTGCTCAACTGATATTACATGAGTTTTAATCCCTTTTTGGGTAAGTTTGGATATCAGGTTTTCGAATTTTAATTCATGCATTTTTTCTAATGTGTCCTTATAATTATCTATGTGTATAGATAAAACTTCATCTGTTTCCTTGTCTTCAATATTCATATAGTTGCTTGAAGAATTTTGGATTGTGATTTCTGATGGATCTAGTATATATAAAATTTCTATTTCATTCTTTAATGCTTTGATCTCCAGCATGGATTGAATGAATGTAGCGTTTTCGGTTTCAGTGAACATTAAATCACTTATGAAATAGATTTTTTTCTTACTCCCTAATAGTTCAATTTTACCTTTGATTAAATCTGGATATCCTGTTTTTTTCTTGGTGGTATTTTCTAAAACCAACTGTTCTAAAGCCTGGTAAATGTATTTTAAATGAGCTAAGCTATGTCCCAGTTTACTTTCAAAGGTAAGATCATCGGACATGAAAATGACGCCAAATAAATCTTTTTGTTTTTGGAGGATGGTAGCTAAAGTAGCTATAATTTGAATGGCTTTATTTATTTTTTCCTTTGTATCCATGGGAAAATACATGGATGATGAAATATCTAAAATAAAATAGACTTTTATATTGGTTTCATCTTGATATGTTTTTGTGTATAATTTATCTGTTTTCCCAAATAATTTCCAATCAATATTTCTTGGATTTTCGCCTTGTTCATAGGATTTGAATTCTTTGAACTCTGATGAGAATCCATGAAGAATACTCCTGTGTTTGCCATGAAATATTCCCTCTAATGCCTCTTTGGATAAGATTTCTAAGGATTTATATTCATTTTTTTTTAGGAGCGTTTCTATCATTTTTTAGTTTTTTCGGGTTTGTAGACTTGGGCGATTTTTGAATTTTCTTTATTTTTCTATTTTTTACAGTGGATTTCTTTCTGATTTTTACCTTTTTCTTTTTTCTTTTCTTCAGGTATTTTTTATGTTTAATATTTCTTTTTAGCCGGTACTTTTTCTTGTATTTCAACCGAGTCTTTTGATAGTATTTACGGCTGAATTTAGGGTTTGTTGCTAGTGATAAGTGTTGGTAAGGAATCAACATTTGCTCCCCTTCAAAGCCAACAATTTTCACTTTCACCCTCACCAGTCCAATTTTATTTAATTTTAATTTTTGGGCTCCAGCATCGGTTAAGTCTATAATTCTTCCTCTTTTATAGGGGCCTCTGTCATTAATTCTTACAATAATGGATTTTTTATTGGACAGATTAGTCACTTCTACTAATGTATTGAAGGGATATGTTTTATGTGCGGCTGTAAATTTTGTTTTAACTAGTTTTTCTTTATTTGCTGTTTTTCTACCATAAAATTTTGACGAATAAAAAGATGCAATTCCATATTTTTCATCTCCCAAATCTTGTGATGAGCATATGCTTACAGATATGTAGTAAATTATCAAGAAGCTATATAATATTTTTCCCATCCAAACTTTTTATTGCAAGCCTAAAGATTCATTATAATTTTAAGAATTAAAAATCTATTTTCTTTCTAATCAATTGTGACATAAATACTCGATTAAAAATTTAAAATATTTTTGAGTCAATAAAATTAATAGTAGATTTACACCATTATAAACCAAAACTTTTTAAAAGTGGAAGAAAGAGATAGAGAAGAATTGTTTTCTAAGCGCATAAGAGCAGGTAAAAGAACTTATTTTTTTGATGTTAAATCAACGCGGTCATTAGATTATTATATTACGATCACTGAGAGTCGACGCCATCAAAAAGAAGATGGTTTTGTTTATGAAAAGCATAAAATGTTTTTGTATAAAGAAGACTTTGATAAATTTGCCGAGGGTTTGAAAGAAGCTATAGATCACGTTAAAACAGAATTAATGCCTGAAGTTGATTTTAATCAATTTAACAAGGAGGATGAGGAGTTCGGTAATACTGATCTTAAATGGGAATAAATAAAATTTGATCTTTTAAAAGCCTCTGTGAAAGCAGGGGCTTTTTGATTTTAACCGTATTTTTGTATTTGAAATTTAATATTTTATGGGATTAACGTGTGGAATTGTAGGGTTACCAAATGTAGGAAAGTCTACTTTATTTAGTGCTATTTCTTCAAATAAAGCCGAGGCGGCTAATTATCCATTTTGTACTATTGAGCCTAATGTGGGAATCGTAACGGTACCTGATGAACGGTTAAATATATTGGCTGAATTTGTTAAACCGAATCGGATTTTGCCTACGGTCATTGAGTTTACTGATATAGCAGGTTTGGTGAAGGGAGCTTCACAAGGTGCTGGATTGGGAAATAAGTTTTTAGCTAATATTCGAGAGGTGGATGCGATCATTCACGTTGTGCGGTGCTTCGAGGATGAAAACATCATTCATGTGGAGGGAAGAGTAAACCCGATTTCCGATAAAGAAATCATTGACATGGAACTCCAACTTAAAGATCTTGAGTCTGTTGATAAGAAAATCAGTAAAATAGAGCGTGCAGCAAAAGCTGGAGACGCTAAGGCAAAGCAAGAATTAAACGCATTACTTTTATTTAAATCTACTTTAGAAGCTGGTAAATCAGCAAGAACTGTGGATGTGGATCCTGATTTGCGTGAAACATCCATTGGTGATTTGTGCTTATTAACAGATAAGCCTGTTATTTATGTTGCCAATGTCGACGAAAATTCCTTGTCGGCCGGTGGAAATATCTTTGTAGACCAATTAATATCAAGTGTTTCATCTGAAAATGCAGAAGTGATTGTGGTTTGTGCTGCCATCGAAGCTCAAATAGCGGAAATTGAAGATTTAGATGAGCGAGCTATGTTTCTTAGTGAATATGGGCTTCAGGAATCGGGTTTAAGTAAATTGATCAAAAGTTCCTATTCTTTACTTAATTTGATCACTTACTTTACAGCCGGTGTCCAAGAAGTTAGAGCTTGGACGATACAAAAGGGGTGGAAAGCACCGAAAGCAGCTGGTGTTATTCATACTGATTTTGAGCGTGGGTTTATACGCGCTGAAGTAATTAAAATGGCTGATTATGAGACCTATAAAAGTGAGGCTGCATGTAAAGAGGCTGGAAAGCTAAACGTAGAAGGAAAAGATTATATCGTACACGATGGTGATATCATGCATTTCAGATTCAATGTTTAATTAGGGAAATGTATTTTTTGAAATCCAATGAGTGAATCAAATCGATCTCCTGGCTTTCTAAAATAAACAAGAACTTCATAATAATTTTCAGTTTCAGCATAATTTCCTTCCAATGTATAATTTTGGGGGTTATTGCTGATGAATTGATAATTATAAATTCCTTGCTTCAACAATATACGACCTATGTAGGCTCCTTGAGTGGCATCATACTGAAGCTGATTTCTGTCGTTTAATTGATACATATTGAAAGCTCCAACGACATGTATTTTTTCATCTTCAAATTTTCTAGATTTTAAGATAAAGTTACACCAAACATAATCTGATTGAAGTAGATTATTTGGGTTCTCATAGTTAGCGATTACATATGCCCCATTAAAATCAGGTCGTTGAACATAGGAATAATTGCCTTGAGTTTGTTCGGGCAGGATGGAAATTTCAGAATAACGATCTAATGTATTTATCTGACCCACAAAATTTAACCTTTGCTGAGTACTTCTAAGGTCAATTAATCGAAACTCATTGCCCCCCGGAATTGCATTTTCTTGATTGTAAAATTGATAGGTCATTCTACGTTCAATTGCCTGAACCATGGGTTTAGGAATTTTAGGTAAGAAGTTTCTAGGTTCACTATTTTTACGAACTTCTACTTTTAAATTTTCATCTGAGTTAATGAGGTAGTTGGCTGGGTATCCTACGTTTAAATCAATAAATTGATGCGTGGCACGCAATTGGTTCGATTTACCAAAACCTATTTTGGCGCCTATCGTTATTTCGTTTTGAAAGATCGAAAATCGCTTTGTGATCACGGTGTCTCGTTTATTTCTATTGGCATAAACCATCGCAATATAATTGCCGCTTAATTTAACTTTAGGCAAAGGAATTTTATAGTGCCTATAGGGTATTTTAGTGCCCATGGATGTCTCAGGATATCGAATGGGGACGTCATTGAAATCAGTTAAATATTCAATTTCATTTAATGGAGAAGGTTTCCAGTCCGATTGACAATGAATTATTCTCAAAAAATATTGGGTGTTTTCTAATTGTAAATCATCAAAAAGCAAGTGTATATTCCCTTGCCTTTCTATATCAATGCACAGATTATCAACGATCAATTCGTTAACTGTATTTTGACTAATATAGACCGTCTTAATTTGCTCCTTATACTGCTTGTTAGCTATTTGAGCTTTCGCTGAAAGGCTTATAAATAAAACGAATAGAAATTGCCAGATTATTCGCATACCTATCATTTTCAATGGATTAATTAATTAACAATTCCCATTCTTGAGTTATTTTCATCAACTCCTCTTTTTTCTCATTAATCTTTATTTCGATGGAGGGTAAATCTTCAAACTTACCTTCTTGGGCCAAATTCGCCATGTTGTTTTCAAGATCGCTGATGGCTCTCTCTAAATCCATAATATTGGCTTCAAGTTTTTCTATTAATTTCTCTTGGCTCGAGTTATTTGAAGTATTTTTAGGTGTATGTGGAGCTAATTCAGGTTTTGGTTTTTCGTTTGATTTTTTTGGGGTACCTACTTCTGCATTACCTCTGCTCGCTTGCCAAACTTCATATTCATCAAATGAACCCGGATATTCTTTTATTTCATAATCTTCAATGTACCATATTTTATTTGCGATGTTCGTTACAAAATATCGATCGTGAGAAACGACCACATAAGTACCTTCATATTGCTGCAATGCTTGAATTAAAATATTAACCGATTGCATATCAAGGTGGTTAGTTGGCTCATCTAGTAATAAAAAATTGGCTTGTGATATCAATACTTTGGCTAAGGCCACTCGTGATTTCTCGCCCCCTGAAAGCACCTTTATTTTTTTGAAAACTTCTTCGCCTGAGAACAAAAAGCAGCCTAATACGCTCCTTAATTCCATTTCAGTTTTAGTAGTACCAGTCGCTTTCAATTCTTCCAACAAATTATTTTCTACTTGCAAACTCTCTAACTGATGTTGTGCAAAAAATGATTCGATCACATTGTGTCCAGTTCTTCGTTCTCCCACGATTTTTTCAGTACCTGAAATAATCCTCAGGAGCGTTGATTTTCCTTTTCCATTGGCGCCAATTAAAGCAATTTTATCTCCTCTGTTTATGGTGGCTGAGGTATTTTTTAAAATTATTTTTTCACCAAATGCCTTGGATATATGCTCTAGAAATAAAATAAACCTACCTGGCTGAGTTCCAAAATTAAATTTGAAATTGACTTTAGCTTTTTCATCAATCACTTCATCAACGACATCTAAACGATCTAATGCTTTTACCCTGGACTGTACTTGGCGTGCCTTACTCGCTTTAGCTTTAAAGCGCTCTATAAACCGCTCAGTTTGCCTTATTTGTGATTGTTGGTTTTCGTATGCACCCTTTTGAATTTCATTTCTTAAGGCCTTTTCCTCTTCATAAAATGAAAAATTACCTGGATACAACGTGATTTTAGCATTCGATACTTCGGCAATATTATCCACTGTTCGGTCTAAAAAGTATCGATCATGAGATACCACTACGACTGATCCTTCGTAATCATGGATGTATTTTTCAACCCATTCGATGGATGGTAAATCAAGGTGGTTGGTCGGCTCATCCAAAAGTAGTAGAGCTGGTTTTTGTAATAATAATTTGGCTAGCATTACGCGCATGCGCCATCCTCCTGAAAATAAACGCAAGGGTTTATTTAAATCGTCGGTTGTAAAACCAAGGCCCTCTAAGATTTCTTCTGATTTTGATTGAATGGTATATCCGTCTAATCTTTCAAATTCTTCTTGGAGCTTGGACAATAAATCGACATCCTTATCTTCATAATTTGTTTCCATTTTATGTAGTACCGCATCAATTTGAATTTGAAGTTCCAATTGCCTTTCAAAGGCTTGCATCGCTACATGAAGGATGCTGTCGTCCGTTTGATAGGAGAGGAGATCCTGATTTAAAAATCCAATGGTACATTCTCCTGATTTTGAAATATTACCACCATCTGGGCTATATTCGCCTGAGATTAAACGCAATAGAGTTGATTTACCCGTTCCATTTGCCCCTATTAGGCCAATTTTGGTTTTGGGTTTGATGTGTAAATTGGCCCCATCATATAGGGCACGACTACCGAAATAGAAACTTAAATTGGATATTGATAACATGTGACAAAGATAACCGATTATCTTTAATAGCTAAAGTCGGTTTCTTGCATTTTGTCCACCGAGGTGGGTGCAATGTAAAATTTTCTCCATTCCTTCATATTTTATCGGATTTTTGTGATATCCCATAGTTTTGGAAAGACTCATGGTTCGATTATTATCTCCCATAGATAATTCGATGTCATCCATGGTCAACTGACTTGGATGTTCATACCCACAGGCATGTGAAATTTCTGCTATTTCTTTTACTAAAGCTCTATGGTAGTTGTAAAATCGCTCACTTTTCAAGGTTGGATCAATGCCTGCTTGCAACCATTTATTGGATGTGGCAACACCAGAGGGGCAATGATTTGTATGGCATTTTTGTGCCTGAATACATCCAATGGACATCATAGCCTCCCTCGCAATATTAATACTGTCGGCCCCCATGGCAAATGCCATTAAAGCTTTTTCAGCGAAACCTAATTTACCAGAAGCAATAAAAAATACTTTATCCGTTAAACCATGTCGTTGGAATATTTGATAAACTTTGGCAAAAGCAAAAGTAAATGGCATGGAAACATGATCTGCAAATGCATGTGGAGCGGCACCTGTTCCTCCTTCACCACCATCAATCGTGATAAAATCAGGTCCCTTTTTCGTTTTAGACATGTATGCGGCAAGTTCTTCCCACTGTTCTAATTTACCAATAGCTGATTTAATGCCTACAGGCAATCCAGTTTCATCGGCCATACTTTCTATAAATTGGACCATTTCGGGAATTGTTGAAAATGCGGTGTGAAAGGCTGGTGACATAGCATCTTTCCCTTTTGGAATTTGGCGAATCGTTGCAATTTCATCGTTGATTTTTGATCCTGGCAACATTCCTCCTTTTCCAGGTTTAGCCCCTTGTGATAATTTAAGTTCGATGGCGCGTAAAAATGGATTATGATCTACCTTTTCTTTTAATTTATCCATAGAGAAACTACCATCAACGTTTCGAACACCAAAATAAGCTGTTCCAATATTTAAGATGACATCTGCCCCATTTTGATGGTAAGGTGAGAGCGAGCCCTCTCCTGTATTATGGTAGCAACCTGCTAAATATGCACCTTTATTTAAAGATTCAATGGCTTTGGCAGATAATGAACCATAGCTCATCCCCGAAATATTAATGATCGAGTAGGGGCGGTATGGCCTTCTTCTTTGGTGATATTCTCCGATTACTTTGGCCGCAGGCAAAATGCCTGGATTTTTAAAAAATGGGTGTTCTTTAGGGGGATTATAGCCAATCATGGCATTTTTTAAAAAAATATATCCAGGTGAGTTGAAGTCTTGATCACTCCCAAAACCTTGAAGGTCATTCTCTTTTTT
>CANHXO010000037.1 GCA_947464595.1 Cytophagaceae bacterium | reverse complement strand
TCCGAAAGATTTGCTTCGGAGCGATGGAGGACATTGGGGTGGAAAAACAGAACATCTCCTGCTTTTAATTCACAGTATATAAGGTCGGAAACCTTTTCCGCTTCTTGGACAAAATCCATGTCTGCGCCTTGTTGCTCCCCCGCAAAATGATGCTCAATTCTTTGCATTTTATGGGTACCTTTCAAAACTTGCAGGCAGCCATTTTCGATCGTAGCATCCGTCAAAGCAACCATAACCGAAATCATATCTTCGGGATATAAAAATCCATTTTTATACCAATATCCATAATCTTGATGCCACTCCCAAGCGCCTCCTACCCGAGGTTCTTTTTGCATCACTTTCGAGTGAAAATGGCATACTTCCCCAGGACCTAAAAGACTTTGAACCCCTTGAACTAGTCGGGCGCAACGAGACATTAAACCGAAAGAATCATCGCCAGCAGTAAACCAAAGCGTTAATTTTGTTTTCTTTCCGTTTTGATCATTTAAGTCAAATGAATTGTTGACCACAGAGTCATCCGTCGCCACGCCATACAATAAATCTATTTCAGCTTGATTAAACATGCCAGGAATCTGGACATAACCATCTTGATGATAGGAATCGATTTGAGCTTGGGTTAACATACGTGTATAATTAGGTTTAGCGATGCCAAATTAATAAATAATATTAGAATTAAATGCGCTAGATGAATTCTTAATTTGGGTCTGCTCCCCAGTCTTAATTTTTGGGCTGAGCGGCATTGACAGCCGTCGGCGAATTACTTCCAGTGGCTGTATTTGCTGTAGAAGCCGTAGGAGTTGGTCCCGGATTTGCCTGCAAGGTGCTCGTCGACGAAGGTTTGGTTTCAATCGTTCCAGCAGGGGGAGGCGTAGCCGTCGGACTAGCTTGCAAAGGAGTCGTTCCCGAAGCTTGTCGTTTAAGTTCAACTTTCACTTCAGGGACAACGGTGGGCGTAGTCGCAGGATTTGCCTGCAAGGTGCTCGTCGACGAAGGTTTGGTTTCAATTGTTCCAGCAGGGGTGCTCGTTGGCGTAGGCGCAGGACTCGCTTGCGCAGGAGTCGTTGCCGTAGCTTGCGGTTTAGGTTCAGCTTTCACTTCAGGGCCCGCCGCGGGGGTGGTTGGCGCGACAGTCGGGTTAAGCCCCGAACTTGGTTTTGCCTCTGGAATTGCTTTAACCTCCGGACTCGGTTTTACTTCTATAGCAGCAGGCTCTGGTTTAACTTCAGGTTTAGGGTCTGGTAAAGATTCTAATACCATCACCCAGTCCAAACCATATCCTTTTGTGGGTGGCGTAAAAGTTTGAATCCCTGTATTGTTAATATTGTTTTTTGTTGACTTCTCTCCCGTCCTAGGATTCACCCAAAAGTAAGTTGATTTTTCACCAGGAATTTGGCCCATTTTTAAACGGAAACGTTTTCCTACGCATGAGTACACAAAAACATAGTCTTTTCCACGAGTGGCTTGAATACGTTCTCCAGGTGTTTCGTCCGATTCAATTAAAATGGATTGATCTGGGATTCGATCAAACATGGATTTAGATTCCATTAATTCTCGAGCAAATTTCATTTGGTTTGCGCCGGGTAAATCTAAGGCAATTTTCCAAGGAAAGTGAGGGCCATTAATTCCGACTCGGGTAGAATCATACATTTGCCACACATCATGGCAACCATAGGTATGCCCAAAAGCACCTGCAAATAAATCCAAATAAGCATATTTCCGGATGTCATAAGCACTGGAGGTCCCTAAGTCTTTCGCATTAAAACATACCGGATGATCCTCATACAAGGGTTCCCCGTCGATAATCGGCTTAAAGGGAGCTTTATTGTATAAGGTTGAAATTTTCAAATAATGCTCTTGATCTCGGCAATGACCATTTTGAAACATATTGAAATCCAACCATTCGCTTTGGTGAAACCATTCGGCAGATCCTAGGGCATTCGGCTGTGGATGAAAACTCATGAGTACCTTGTTGGGTCCCCCGGCTCCTGCCGTAACTCCTTCGGCTAATGCATTCCATATTTCAACTTGCTGGGCATTTTTAGGATTGCGATCCCCGCCCATAATCCAGATTACATTGGTCTTTTTTTCAAAGCGCTGGCCCATCCATTTGCCAAACGTATTTGCATTTTTAACATTAAAAATGTCTGGTCCTTTGCCCCAGGTCGACTTATCTACCTTGTCCCCCCACGTTGGAAGCAATGCGATGGTCAGGCCAAATTTGCCCGCAATATTGATCAGACTATCTACGTGAGCAAAATATTTTTCATTGGGTTTTGTGGGGTCTAAATCGATTAAAGGCAAGTCTCCATTGGCATTCGGTGTTTGCAAACCATCCAATTCCGCTAAGGCAACCGCTTGAATCACGGTAAAACCTTGTTCACTTCTTTTCTTAAAATAATAGGCAGCATCTTCTTTGGATAAGCGATGAAATAGCTCCCAAGCGGTATCTCCCAGCCAAAAAAATGGCTTGCCATCCCGTGTAATAAATCGACGATTCTCGCTTACTTGAAATTGCCCAAAGATAGGTGAGGCCCAAGTGAAAATAAAAATAAAAACGAATAATAAGCGAATCATGCAAATTGATTTGTCATACAAATTTAGAATGAATTTAGTCAATTTTTAGAAAAATGGGTTTTTAAATTAATAAGTTGAACCCCTGCAAATCAAATGTATCCTCTTGAGAAGATTGAAACGATAACCATTGCTTTTCAAACTGATTTATCTCGGCACAATTCATGGTTTTATACAAGCAAATATTAGTGCCTAAGTCCATGTCTAGATAAATACGTACCTCGTCCAACTCAAATACAAGAGTCCAATCTTGCGATCGAATAAAAAAATTGGCCGGTAAAATCCATGCATGGGGATCATTTAATCGGGTGGGGATGCAATATTTTTTTACCTGATTAGGATTATAAAATAGGCCACTTCCCCACGAAACAGGTAGTCTCGATTTAATCATTTTTATATATTGTTTATAGGCGGGTATACTTCAAAATTCAAATGTAATTTTAACCAAATTTTACCAGAAAAGTTTTTATAATCTGTCCTTAATTATACCTAAAAATGAATTTGGTACAAATTAACTGGCCAACAAACTGATTAAAAATAATTAAATTTTTTAGATTAGTTAACGCTGTTCATTATATTTGCATTGTAAATATTGATAATGGGAATCATAGAAAGAAAAGAAAAGCAAAGAGAGGAAATCAAAAAAATGATTTTAGAAGCTTCTATGCAGCTATTTGTCAAAGAAGGTTTTGAAAACGTATCCATTCGGAAAATTGCAGATCTAATCGAATATAGCCCCACAACACTTTATATTTATTTTAAGGATAAAAATGAAATCTTATTTCACCTCTGTGAAATGGGATTTGAGCGAATGATTGCTTATAATTTATCGCTGATCCAAATTGAAAATCCGATAGACCGGCTGTATGTATTGGGGGAAAATTATATCAATTTTGGTTTAGAGAATCCCGAATATTACGATCTGATGTTTATTCAAAATGCTCCTATGAAGACGGTTAGAGAGCAGAATGTAGGTCACTGGCCCAATGGTGACATGGCTTTAGAAACCTTAAAACACATTATTCAAGAATGCATGGATAAGACATTGATACCCAAGGGAGATGTTGCGACCATTTCCATGGCTGTTTGGGCAGTGGCTCATGGCCTTGTTTCGCTGGCCATACGTCAAAGATTAGAGCGGTTAGTGGAACCGGATAAAGTAGTTCAAACCATGCATGATTCTATTCGTTGGATGATTAATACGTTGAAAAAAGCCTAAGAAAATGAAGTTATTTATACCGCTATTATTCCTATTCATGCCCCTTACTTCAGTCTTGGGCCAAAAGTCCATTTTGGATGAGTATATAGAAATCGGATTTCAAGAAAATATCGTTATTAAACAAAAATCGATAACGGTAGAAAAAGCACTTTTATCTTTACAGTCGGCACAAAGTTTATATCAGCCAACCCTTGCTTTTCAAGGGGGTTATCAATCAGGGGAGGGGGGCCGAAGTATCTCATTTCCAGTAGGGGATATGCTGAATCCGGTTTATGCCACGTTAAACCAATTGACAAAAAGCAATGCGTTTCCTAAAATTTCAAATGTAGAGACAAATTTCTTCCCACGTAATTTCTATGATGTTAAGTTGACCAGTGTCATGCCCATATACAACCGTGACATCTCCATCAATAAAGAAATTCAAAGTCAAACATTGGGGATACAAAAGGCAGATATTCAGGTATATAAAAGGGAATTGGCCAAAAATATCAAGTTGGCCTACTTCAATTATTTAATGGCCTTTAAGGCGATCGGCATTTATCAAAATGGTTTGATTTTGGCTCAAGAGGGGAAAAAAATAAATGAAAAATTATTGGCCAATGGCAAAGGGTTGCCAGCATACATCCTTCGATCGGAGAATGAAATAGTCCAACTAACCTCTCAATTGGCAGAGGCGGAGAAGCAAGTTGAATCCACAAAGATGTATTTCAATTTCTTGCTCAATCGAGAATTAGGAACGGAGATCAAGGCGGATTTTAATGAACAACAAGCGTTAGATGATTTGAAAAAAAGCCAATGGGCAGTTGCCGACCAAAGAGAAGAATTAAGCATGTTGAAACAAGCCATTTCGCTCCAGCAATCCTTCGTTAAAATGAATGAAAGTTTTTATTTACCTAAGGTGAACGGCTATTTAAATGTAGGCTCTCAGTCGTCCAATTGGGATTTCAATCAGAAATCATCTTATTATTTATTGGGCATGCAATTAGATATCCCAATCATTTCAGGGAAGCGGAATTTAAACAAAATTAAACAATCCGTTTTGGATGTCGACCTGGCTAAAAAAACCCTTGAATTGACCCATAATCAAGTAAATCTAGCCCTTCAAATCGCGCAGAAAAACCTGAATCAAACATGGGTTGCTTATCGAGCAAGTCAGAAGCAAATAGACGCAGCCAACACTTATCAGAGGCTCATTGAAAAAGGGTACAGAGAAGGTGTAAATACTTATATAGAAACATTAGACGCGAGAAATCAATGGACAAATGCCCAATTGCTCTTGAATCTAAATCAATTTAAAATACTCATTGCCGCGACCCAAGTAGAGCGTGAAGCGGCCACCTATCCCCTAAAAAACGACTAAAATGACTCCGATCAAATACATTTTCTCATTCCTTGTTTTGATCTTTTTTCTCTCAGCCTGTGCGAAGAAAAAAGTCGAAGAAACAAAAAATGACTCCGAAATTATACCGGTAAAAATCATGTCCATTAACCGTGAGGCCATCGGTCAAAATATTCACGCTTCTGGAATTTTTACTACAGAGGATGAGGCTTATTTAGGATTTAAAATTGGCGGCGTTATCCAAAATATTTTAGTGAAAGAAGGTGATGCCATTAAAGCGGGGCAGTTATTAGCCACCTTAAACTTAACCGAAATAAAGTCTCAGGTACAGCAGGCGCAAATAGGGCTAGAAAAAGCCGAGAGAGATTTTAAACGAGCCGGAAATTTATATCAAGATAGTGTGGCAACATTGGAACAATTTCAAAATAGCAAAACTGCTTTAGACATGGCTAAGCAACAAATTTCTATCTTAAAATTCAATCAGAATTATGCCGAAATTAGAGCTTTAAAGGCTGGATTTGTTATCAAAAAATTAGCTAACAATGGACAGGTCGTTGGTCCAGGAACTCCTATTCTTATGGTCAATGGCGCTAACAATCAATGGGTTTTAAAGGTGGGATTAAGCGATCAAGACTGGGCTTCGGTCTCCATTGGCGATCCAGCGAAGGTAACTATTGACACCGAAAAAGGCCAAAATTTCACCGCAACCGTTCGGGCAAAATCGGAAGGCGTAGATCCAATCACGGGAACTTTATGGGTTACTTTAAAAACGAAAGAAATACCTGCAAAAAAAATTGCTTTGGGAATATTTGGGAAAGCCACTATCCAGCCTCACAAAAAAACAACTGCTTGGATAATCCCTTTTGATGCAGTAGTAGAAGGGAATGAAAATGAAGGCTATGTTTTCATTACCAGGGATGAGAAAACGGCAGAAAAGGTAAAAGTAAAAATCAGTAGCATCGAGCATGGGAAGGTCATTGTAGCTCAAGGCCTAGAAGAAGCAAGGGGAATCATAACCAGTGGGAATGCCTATTTAAATGCGGGTTCGGCCATTAAAATAATTCGCTAATCCCCATGAAAATATCAAACTACGCCGTAAAAAATTATCAATTTACCCTCATCATTTTCTTGATGATTGTCGTGGTAGGTATTACGACGGTTCTGACGATGCCCAGGGCGGAGGACCCGGAAATGAATGCCCCACAATTTCCTTTGATTGTCGTATATCCAGGAACTAGTCCGGAGGATTTAGAGGAAATGGTTGTCAAGCCCATTGAAAAGAAATTATTCGAATTAGACGACATAAAACGCATCAATACCACGATCTCTGATGGCGTCGTGATCATGGGAATTTACTGCAATTATAGTGTTGATGTAGATTCAAAATACAGCGAACTGATCCGCGAGATTAATAGTTTAAGGGCAGACCTGCCTAAAGACATTTTGAGACTTGACTTACAAAAAGTCACCCCTACGGGCACCAATATTTTACAAATGGCGCTCGTATCAAACAATGCGTCGCAAGATAATTTGAAAATATATGCGGAGCAATTGCAGGAGGATTTGGAAAAAATTCCTGGGTTAAAAAAGATCGAAATATCGGGTTTACCGGAACAATTTGTCAAAGTAGATTTAAACATTGAAAAAATGGCCCAAATGATGGTCTCAACGGATCGTGTCATTCAAGCCATTCAGAGTGAAATAGCGAATATCCCGGGTGGAAATTTGGTCGAAAATAATAAATCGTTTAACATTAAAACGAGTGGTCAATATAGAAACATTGACGAAATTAAAAATACCGTTGTCTTTGCCTACCAAGGTAAAAATGTCTTGCTGAAAGATGTTGCCTCGGTCTATTTCAGTTACGGCCCCAATAAACATGTTACTCGGTTGAATGGGAACCGTTGCGTTTTTGTATCTGCTGCATTAAAAGGCAATGAAAATATAGCCAATACGCAAAAACAATACCTTCCGGTCGTTGAAAATTTTAAAAAAACCTTGCCAACGAACATTGATTTGGTTATCCATTTTGATCAAGCCAACAACGTGAATGAACGATTAAGTGGATTGTTCAAGGACTTTATGATTGCCATCTTGTTAGTTGCCCTCACGCTTTTACCCTTGGGTTTGCGCGCCTCATTGGTCGTCATGATTTCCATTCCACTTTCCCTGGCCATTGGAATTATCATGTTAAACCTCATGGGCTATAGTTTAAACCAATTAAGCATTGTGGGTTTTGTCGTCGCCTTGGGATTGCTAGTGGATGACAGTATTGTGGTCGTTGAAAACATCGAACGCTGGATGCGCGAGGGCCACACGAGGTTGGAGGCCACATTGAAAGCGACTAACCAAATAGGCATGGCGGTTTTAGGTTGCACCGTTACCTTAATTGTCGCCTTTATGCCACTAGTATTCTTGCCTGATTCCTCTGGAGATTTTATTAGAAGCCTACCCATGGCGGTCATTTCGTCCATTCTGGCCTCTTTATTAGTCTCATTAACCGTCGTTCCATTTCTATCGAGTAGGATCTTAAAAAAACATGAGGGTCATCCGGATGGAAACATTTTTTTAAGAGTCATCAAAAAACTAATCTCAGGGAGTTATTCCAAATTACTGGACGTTGCCATTAAAAAACCAGTCATCACCCTCTTGATTGCCTTAGGTATTTTTATTGCCTCCCTTCAGCTATTTCCAATACTAGGATTTAGCCTATTCCCCTCTTCCGAAAAGCCCCAATTTCTAGTCAATATTTTTAGTCCTATGCAATCCAATATTGCCTACACAGATTCCATATCTAAAAAAATTGAAAAAGAATTAAAGTTAATTCCTGAAGTACAATTTGTGTCGGCTAACGTAGGAAAAGGAAACCCGAGAATTTACTATAATGTCATCCCCTTGAACGAGAGAAGTGACTATGCCGGATTATTTGTCCAATTAAAAGAAGGGACAAAAGCCACTCGGAAAATCGAAATTATAGACCAATTAAGAAGCAAATGGACCCCATACCCAGGAGCAAAAGTTGAAGTGAAGAATTTTGAACAAGGGCCACCCGTGGTAGCGCCGATCGAAGTCCGAATTTTAGGAAAAAACATCGATACGCTTCGCATTTTAGCGATCAAAGTTGAAAATTTACTTGCTAAAAACAAATCCTCTATTTACATCAACAATCCCTTAAAAAATCTTAAATCAGATATTCGAGTTGACATAGACAAGGAAAAAGCGAGTATGCTGGGGATTCCAACGGTCAGCATCGACCGAATGATTCGTATGGTCATATCCGGTTTTGACGTTGGCAAACTGACTGATGTAGATGGAAATGAATTTACGATCCAGGTTTCAAAACCACATTCAAATCAGCCAGATCTTCGTGTTTTTGATGATCTATACATCAATAACGTACAAGGTACAGCCATTCCACTATCTCAAGTAGCCCATATAAAATTAGAAACATCCCCACAGAGCATCAATCACGTTAACAAATCGCGTTCAGTTTCAGTAAGCTCATTTGTGAAAAAAGGATACTTAAATTCTGAGGTCATTCAGGAGGTGGAATCCTCCTTAAAACAGATTCATTTGCCGCAGGGATATTCCTTTCAAATGGGTGGGGAAGTGGAAAGTCGAAATGACTCTTTTGGTGGATTTGGCACCATCATTTTAGTGACTATTTTTATTTTTATTGCTGTGTTAATCCTGGAATTTGGGACATTCAAAAGTACCTTGATTGTCCTTTCGGTTATTCCTTTAGGGATTGTGGGAGCCCTATTAGCCCTTTATTTTACGGGAAATTCCATGTCATTTGTCGCGACTATTGGCATGATTGCCCTCGCCGGCATTGAGGTAAAAAACACCATTTTACTGGTAGATTTCACTAACCAATTGAGAAGCGAGGGTATGCCTATGGAAGAAGCCATTCGTGAAGCTGGAGAGGTTCGATTCCTGCCCATTATTTTGACAACATTTACGGCTATAGGCGGTTTAATTCCGATCGCTATATCGACCAATCCATTGATTTCGCCATTAGCCATCGTGATGATTGGAGGATTAATTTCGTCCACCCTTTTGTCTCGAATAATAACTCCCGTGGTTTATAAATTGATCCCTCCGAGGGTTTAATTGAAAAATTTAATAATTTGGTCTTTCTAAACCTAACACAAAATGTTTTTATCGATCGCCCTTAGCTTATTGAGTTTAGCATCAGCAGATTCTTTGACTCACCAACTCGTTATTGGATCCTACACACAATCCGGAAATCCGGGCATAGAAGTTTTTGATATTAGCCTTCAAAGTGGAAAATCCAGAAAGGCCTATGAAGTTCAAGCACCTGCCGCGTCATTCCAACATATTTCTGCGGATGGTCAGTACTTATTTTCGATCACAGAAGAAGCTGGAGGGAAGTCGGCCATTAGTTCCTTCATGAAAAATGCCAAGGGCCAATTTGAAAAATTAAGTTCAAGCCTAACTACAAGCCCGGGACCTTGCTATATTTTATACCGAGAGGCAAGTAAAACTTTATATGCTGCCAATTACTCCGGCGGAAGTTTAAGTGTATTTAAAACTTTTGAGGGAAGGATTTCCCCCATAAGCCAACTCATTCAGTATACGGGATCGAGCGTTCATCCTAGTCGGCAAAAGGAGCCGCATGCGCACATGGCTATTCTTTCGCCCGATCAAAATTACTTATATGTGAATGATTTAGGGACCGATAAAATATACCAACATAAACTTTTTGCGGATGGGACAGTAGACGAAAAATACGCGGCAACAACCGTGCCGGCAGGCCAAGGTCCACGGCATTTAATTTTTAATAAGTCCGGGAATAATGCCTATTTGATTACCGAGTTGAAGGGGCAGGTCGACGTATTTAACGTGAACAACAACCAATTAAATTTAGTCCAAACATTGGATGCAGACACCGCAAAATCACCAGATAAAGGAAGTGCGGATATCCATCTATCCCCCAATGAAAAGTGGCTGATTAGCTCTAACCGAATAAGTTCCAATGAATTAACCATTTTTGCGGTACAAGCTGATGGCTTACTCAAGAAAGTTAGGCATCTGACCGTTGCACGCAAACCTAGAAATTTTAGTTTTGACCCAACAGGGCATTTTGTTTTGGTTGCGAGCCAAGATGATCACAAAGTAGAAGTTTATGCTTTTAACGATCAGACTGGCGAATTAACCAATACACACCAAGATATTTTAGTGAAGGCTCCCGTAAGCTTGCATTTTATCGAAAAAGAAATAGATGCAGAAGCACAAATCAAAGCCTTAAAAATTGGATTAAAAACACCTTCCCCGGCCATGGCCAACTACATAAAATGTGTGATTTCGGGAAAAATGGTGTATTTATCAGGACATATTCCAGACAAACCTGAGGGAGGACAAATCGTAGGAAAACTAGGAAAAGAGCTCACTGTAGAACAGGGCCAAGCAGCGGCACGGTTGGTCGGCGTCCACTTACTATCCACTTTAAAAGCTAACATCGGGGATTTGAATCGCGTTAAAAGAATAGTAAAAGTAAACGGCTATGTTAATTCGGAAACTAATTTTACACAGCAACCTACGGTGATGAATGGTTTTTCAAACCTGATGGTAGAAATTTTTGGGGAACGAGGCCGTCACACTCGCTCGGCCATCGGCGTGAATGTATTGCCTAATAATGTATCGGTGGAAATCGATATGATGGTGGAATTAAAATAAATCAAGCTCCAGCCATCTCTTTAATTGCCTTAACCAAGACATCTAACTCCGATGTTGAGGTAAAAACATTCGGAGTAATTCGGCAACCATGCACATTTGAATTGTCGATCGCGACGGTGTAAATACCATATTGATTCAAAAGTTTAGCAGCTACATCCTTAGCCGGAATTGTTTTAATTCCCACATTGGCGATCGCACAAGTCCGTTCAGGATCCTTCGGGGTATTCATCAAAACACCAGCTATATTTCGAACACGAGAAGTCCAATAATTTTGCAAATAACGCAAGCGGGCCAACTTATTTTCGGGGCCCATTTTTTTATAAAACGCTATAGATGAGGTAATCGCTAAATGTGCATGCACCGGATGGGTCCCCAAATGACTAAGTCGCTTAATGTCAAATTCTTCCTCTGGAAATTCAGCTTCCGCAATCAAAGGCCAAATCTTAGCAATCTTTTCTTTTTTAACATATAACATTCCAACCCCCAATGGGACAGCCAACCATTTATGTAAACTAGCCCCGTAATAATCACAACCCAACTCCGGCAAAGTGTAAGTGAGTTGGGCCACCGCATGCGCGCCATCCACCATCACCTCCACTCCCTTTTCATGCGCCATTTGGCATATCTTTTTTACCGGCAACACTTGGCCCGAAATATTGACCACATGAGAAATCAACAATAACTTGGTTTTGGGTGTAATCGCATTGGCATATAAAGCCACAAGTTCATCATCTGAAACCGGATCTATAGGCAATGAAACGACGGTATTTTTTACGCCAAATCGCTTTGCTACCATGTTAAACATGTCCAACATCGCAGGATAATCTTGCTGAGCCATCACCGCTTCATCCCCCGATTTCCAAGGATAACCACCAATGATCATATCCAGAGATTCAGTGGTATTGCGAGTAAGTGTAAGCTCTTTTACTGAACAACCCATTAATTCGGCCACTTGACTAGTTGCTTTTTCCCGATGAGCCATTTGAGCCGTTCGCATATAATAGGCTCCCTGCAAATTTACCTCGCGAATATGTTGGATATACTGCTCTAATATTTCTTCAGGAAGTATGTTGTAATATCCACTTTCCAAATTAATGTATTCCGATTTTAATCGATATAACTTCCGATATTGAGCCCAATATACTTCGTCAGAGGCCAATTCCTTTGGATTTTTTCCCTTCGCATAATCCAATAAATCCTGTATTTTACTAGAATAGCGACCAACTCCTGCGAATCCGCTTAGCAATGCCATGTTTTTCAAAAAGACTCTTTTTTCCATGGATGTTTATCGATCTATACGATTATATTAATCCGTTTTTATATCCTTATTAAACGGTAAACCTAATTGGTATGCCATATTTTCATCTTTCATCCCATCCAATACATCCAGTCCATAGCGAATTTCAGATAATTCCATCACTTGGAAAGTACCAAAAACACGATCCCAAATAGAAAATATATTGCCATAATTGGAATCCGTTTGGGGCCTCACCTCATGGTGGTGAATCTTATGCATGTTAGGGGAAACAATAACATAGGAAATAATTTTATCCACGGCCGCCGGCAAGGATATGTTGGCATGATTAAACTGAGACAATAAGGCACTCGCACTTTGATACACCATCACTAGCCACATGGGTGCTCCACAAATAAATACCCCGATCAACGTAAATATTGCCCGAAATACACTCTCCCCTGGATGATGGCGATTAGCCGTTGTCGCATCGACATACGTATCTGCATGATGCACCATATGAAATTTCCAAAGAACTTTAATCTTGTGTTCGATCCAATGAATAAAATAAGCCCCCACTAAATCCAATAACAACATGCCAATTAAAAAGAATAGCCATGTGGGCAAAGCATATATTTGCAAGAGTCCAAAATGATTTAAAACAGTCCAATCACTTGCTTGCACGATAATCGTAGCAAATATGAAATTAATAATAACAGTCGTTAAGGTGAAAATCAGATTTAACTTAGCGTGCTTCCATTTCCGATACTCACTTTTAAACAAGGGGACGATCCCCTCAATAACCCAAAAAAAAGTTATGCCCCCCGCTAAAATAGCTGCCCGGTGGGAACTTGGAATGGTATCAAAATAGGCAATCATTTGTTCTAACATAGTAAAATCAGTTAAATTACCTTGCGGCAAAGTATAAAAAATGGCCATTAAAGTCATAACAAAGCATGGACTTTATCAGCATGACATTAATCTTTCACACAACGGAAACCCGTATGTTCTAAACCAGAATCAGGACTTGACTTCATGCGAGCCGCCACACGATAACTGGCACAATACGAATCATTGCATAAAAACGACCCCCCTCTCATGACTTTTTTAGGAATTCCAGGCTCATCTGGATCAAAACTATCCTTGGGACCTTTAGGTGAAATCGCTAATTTAGGTTTTAAAACTTGATAATAATCAGGCCTATAATTATCAAAACACCACTCCCAAACGTTCCCCCCCATATCTGCTAGCCCATATCCATTCGACTGAAAGCTTTTTACTGGAGCTGTAGTAAATTTATATCCATCTTTGGCTTCATCCTCGTAAGGAAATTTTCCCTGCCATGTATTCGCTTTGATTTTCCCCTTGTCCACGGATTCGGCGCCCCAGGGATATTCCATATTTTTTAAGCCTCCCCGAGCAGCCCATTCCCATTCCGCTTCGGTAGGCAGACGTTTCCCGGCCCATTTCGCATATGCCTGAGCATCATCCCAAGAAACTTGTACCACAGGATGATTTTCCTTTCCCTTAATATCGGACAGTGGCCCTGAAGGATGACGCCAATCAGCCCCACGTTTAAATTGCCACCATTGACTATAATCACTCAAGTTGACCGGACCCGTGGTAGGCATAAAAACCAATGAGCTGGCGGCCAACAAAGAATCCGGGGGTTTTGGGGTGCCCGCAGGAACTTGTTTCTTCATTTCTTCCCAATCAATAGGTCTTTCAGCGGTTGTCACATAGCCGGTTGCCTGAACGAATTCCTGAAACTGAGCATTCGTAACCTCCGTTTGATCCATCCAAAAACCAGATAGCTTAACCATGTGTACGGGATATTCATCCGTTCTCCCATCTTTTGTGTGTGAACCCATACCAAAGATGCCAGCCGGAATTCGAACCATTCCCTGCACATTAATCCCCTTTCCTTGGCTTGAATTCATGCCATTTTTGGCCAATATAAAACCCTTTTTTGTAGGTACGGGTACATGGCAAACCGGAATTTTTTTTGTTTGGGCCAACAAATTAAATCCGCAAAAAATAAGCATCAATAAGGCTTTAATTTTTATTCTTGTCATATATTCATTCACATTTGGGTCAAATCCCAAGGTTTCATTTCAAATTCTTTTAGCTAATTTAATAAATTTTAGCACTTTTATCATCTAAATTACAAAGCTAAACTTGATTTAATATGAATTCTGAACACCAGAAAGGCTATGATATTTATGCATTGGGTGATTCAGCTGTGACCATAGAATTTGGAAAAAATATCCATCCAGAGATTAATGACCAAGTAATCGCACGTTTGAAACAATTTGAAGAAAAGCCCATCAAAGGCATCATAGACCTAATCCCATCCTATCATTCCTTGACACTCTGCTTTGATTTAAGCACCATCGCAAAACAAAAAATGGGATTAAATTCACTCATAGACCTAGTAAAATCATACTTAGAAGAACCCATCAAATTGCAACATAACTCCTCCAAATTACATGAAATCCCTGTGATATATGGAGGCAAAAACGGAATGGACCTTTTAAGAGTAAGTCAAGAAAAAGGAATATCCCCTAAGGAGGTTATTCGTTTACATGCTGAACCTACCTATCGGGTCTATATGTTAGGCTTCATCCCGGGATTTGCTTATTTAGGAGAACTTCATCAAGCATTATCCATGCCCCGAAAATCCATACCTCAACCCATGATTCCAGGAAGTATCGGGATCGCAGGGCTCCAAACAGGGATTTATCCCTCCTTTTCACCCGGTGGATGGAACATCATAGGACATACCGATTACCCCCTTTTAAAAGACGATATGCCCATGCTTCAAGCGGGCGACCGAGTAAAATTCATTCCTCAAAACCAAGTATGAGCCTAATTATCCATAAAGCAGGAATTTTAGATGCCCTCCAACATTTTGGAGTAAAGGGGCTGCAATCAAAAGGAATTCGGCCCGGAGGAGTCATGGACCAATTTTCTGCTTCGATTGCTAATGCACTTGTGGGCAATAAACTAAATGAAGGCCTATTGGAAATTCACTTTCCTGCCTGCGAAATCATTTTTACTGAATCCTGTCTAATTTCAATCGTGGGTGCTGATTTTACTGCCAAATTGAATGAGAAATACCTGCCCATAAACAGACCCATTCTTGTCCCCGTGAATGGAAAATTACAATTTGTTGCCCCAAAATCTGGCAAAATCGTTTACGTGGCTGTTCAAGGAGGATTAGCTGCTCAGGGGCGATTACTCAAAAATACAATCATTGAGTTTAAAACGAAACCAAAACTGAACTCCTCAAACTTGGTCATATGTCCATGGTCGGCAAAAACAGATTGGCAAAAATATACCCCCGAAATTCATGTTATTCAAGGGCGGGAATGGGAAAGGTTAAATGAAGAATCGCAAAGAAAATTCTGCTGCAAACCTTTTAAAGTATCTCATCATGCGGACCGCATGGGCTATCGATTGCAGCATGAACCCTTTGATACTAGAACTAAAGAAGAAATTATTTCGTCTGCCGTTAATTTTGGGACGATCCAACTTTTACCTAATGGGCAAACGATTGTTCTGATGGCCGATCATCAAACGACTGGAGGATATCCTAGAATTGCCCATGTCATTTCTGCAGACCTCCCCAAACTAGCTCAAAAAAATCCGGGAGATGAGGTCGTATTTCACCTTACGGACCAAGAAACTGCTGAAAAAGAATGGCTAACCCAACAAGCACACGTTAGACAGATTCAAAATATAAGCCAATTAAAACTCAATGAATTCTTTCAAAAAAATTCCAATCAATTGTGATTTAGGGGAGGGCATGCCAAACGATGCAGCCATTATCCCACTCATCGATGAAGCTAATATCGCTTGTGGTTTTCATGCGGGGGATTCATTGAGCATGCGAACAACGATTGCCCATTGCCAACAACATCATGTCAAAATAGGTGCCCATCCTTCTTATTTAGATCGTGAAAATTTTGGGCGCATCGTAGTGCCACTAAGTCCCACCGAAATATACCAATTGGTCTACAAACAAGTTCAAATATTGCAAAAAATAGCCGCCGAATCCGGCGCCAGATTAAATCATGTAAAGCCCCATGGAGCCTTATACAATGAATCTGCCAAAAATAAAATCGTTGCACAGGCAATTGCAAAAGCAGTTTTTGACCTAGACCCAGCCCTGATTTTATTTGGGTTAAGCCAAAGTCAATCCATTGTCCAAGCCTTAGAAATAGGAGTAAGAGTAGCACATGAAACCTTTGCGGACCGAGCCTATAATGAAGATGGATGTCTAATGCCCAGATCCTTAGAAAATGCAGTGCATGAAGATGCAAATTTGGTGGGCCAACAAGTTATCGATTTGCAACATGGATTTGTAAAGTCTAGCCTTGGCAACAAAATAGCCTTAAAGTCAGACACCATTTGCATCCACGGAGATGGACCACATGCGCTTGAATTTGCAAAAAAAATACGCCAACTAAACTAAAAGCTATTTGATTTGATCGACAGGAATACCGAAAACTTTTAAACTAATTTGGTCTAAATCCTCTTTAGGTCCCATAAAATGCATCGTTCTATGGTGATGGATTAATGTTTTTCCAGGTTCTAAATCCGCGGCAGGCGAGGAACTTTCAATCTCATAAAATTTTCCTAATTGAGTCCCTTGATTGACCCCGTCATTATACGCATTCACCGCATCACCACTTAAAGGGTCTTTTTGAAGCTCCCACTTCCCATCAACATACTGCGAATTAGCCCCCGGTAAATCAAATTGGGCGACGGTCAACACCTGTTTTTGCGCATCATAACTTCCAATAAACGGCAAAGCCCTAGACGGCGAAATGCCAATTTTACTCCGGTATTTCGCATCGGCCTTAAAAAATATGACCCCATTTTCATGCCTTAATCGGTCCGCTGGCACCTTTCCAAAATAATCATCCGTATACACTGGCCCTTCTCCTTCCTGTCTATATGGCGCAACAACCATCGTTTTTTCCGAAGCATTTAACATACTTAATATCCATATAGAAAGCATGCCATTGGTTTTATTCCAGGGTGTTTTTCCTGTATTTGTAATCGAATTGGCCGTTTCGAAACCCACCATCTTCACCTCTTTTCCTATCTTAATTCCAAGCAATTGGTTCATCGTTTCTTTGGCCAATAATCGAATACCTCGATCCACACGCAAATCTAACGCAGTACCTAGGTAATTTTCAACATGCATCTCCCGAGTCAATTTAGCTTCGGTTTTTGTGGCAGAAATCAGTTCAAATGGCTCTGAATCAATTTCAGCTGGCACTTGCCAATTTTCAAATGAAAAATCCACCCCCTTCTTAAAATATATAGAAAATTGGCCCCCCTCCGGGCCCAACCAAAATCGCTCTTCGCCACCAAATGCGGTCATGTGTTTAGCTGTCTTTCGAGTAGCCAATAAATCATAATTTAGCCAGCCAAAAGAAATCCCCTGATCTCCCCCGGCGGTGCTCGTCATGACACGTCCTTGTAAATTAGGCGAAATGATGATTTTGGAATCCCCACTTAAATCCTCCAAAATAAGAATTCCCGGTTCACTTTTTTTAAGAAATTCAAGATCAAATCCAAAAGTTCCTTCTGTTGAAGAAGTATTTGTGCAAGAAACAGCCATAAATAAAAAACAGATTATATATTTCATCAGTATCAATTCGTTCTAAAATTTCGCGATTTTATCTAAATATCTACTACATTTTTAAGATTAATTGTAAATTACACCCTTACAAACCCTGTTAACATAAAAAAATGATAAAAAAAATCGCCTTGGGCCTCATTGGCCTACTGATTGTAATTCAATTCATCCCCCAAGAAAAAAATCTATCGGACGATCAATTATTTGACATCTCGAAAAAATATGAAATTCCTGCTGACGTTCAAGTAATCCTAAAAAATGCATGCAATGATTGCCATACCAATAAATCAACTTACCCATGGTATAGCAATATTGAGCCCGTGGGCTTTTGGTTAAATCACCACATCAATGACGGCAAAAAACATTTGAATTTCTCTACCTTTTTGAAAAAGCCAATCGCCGTTCAAAATCATAAATTAGAAGAGGTTATTGAGCAAGTTGAAGAGAAAGAAATGCCTTTGCCCTCCTATACTTATTTAGGGTTGCATGGGGATGCGAAATTGACAGACCAACAAAGAGAAGTATTAATCCAATGGGCAAAATCACAAATGGCGATGTTGAAAGCGACTTATCCAGCGGATAGCTTAAAAATGAAGCCCCGCCCTAAATCTTAAGTTTTATGTATTTGGCTTTGGTTATTCTACCAAAGCCAATACATCATTCCAACAGCAATGACGCCAATCAAGGCAACAATTAATCCATTGCCGCGTCGTTTTTTTATAAATAGAAGTAGGGTTAATCCTGTTAATGAGACTAAGCTCATAAAAATGGCGGAAAAATCAATGATCCACGACCATCCTTGGCCTGTATCCCGGCCTTTATGTAGGTCATTCATTACCGCCACAATTCCCATGTTTGTTTCCGTTAAATGGTAGGCCCCATCTTCCCGACTAATAAATATATCGGAAGTATAGCCTGGCCCCTGAAACGAAATAGAACATTCTCTGTCATCAATTCTGAAGTCATTCAGTAAGCCTTTTATTCCATGCGTCGCCCTGAAATATTCGACAATGGTTAATTTAGGGATCTTAGCCGTATCTGATTGATTTACCCAAGACAAATTTAATTTTGCGTCAATTTCCCTCACTGATGTCTGCTCGGGAAACCAATCAACATGGTTTAAAGTCAAGCCCGTTATCGCAAAGAAAAGGACAATGATAAAACTAAACATCGACAAATAAATGTGGAGCCAACGACTCCACGCAGCTACTGACGTATTCCAAGCTTTCCTAGAAGTTGAAGCAGCTATTTTTCCCATTTATTTATTTCTATAAGCTAATGATGCAGACGTTATTTCCTCATTTCCTGGAAGCACTTGATCCTTAGGTTTACTATCAAAATTCATCTCTTGCTTGATCAATTGGTACGTTCCATGCTCTCGAGCCGCTTCTATAAAAACCGTGTATTTCCCCTGATTGACATATTGACCCGCATCATTCTTCCCATCCCAAACCAAAGAATAATTCCCAGCTGGTCGGGTCGCACCCGTAATCGAAGCCAGATCGATTTCACTGGCTCGTTGGGCCGCATGCCAAGATCTTAAATCTGGGAGCCAACGAGGTTTATTGTACCAAAGGGCAATTCTACGAATAGGCTTATGGTTCTCGTCTTCCACCCAAACCGCTACAAATGGACGCCTAAATCTTCCCTCAAATCTAGCAAGCTCAAAATTTATCACTAATTCTTGGTTTGTATTCCACACTTTTTCTTTCAAATGAACCATCGAAATAGCCGATTGGGCCACTTCATTTTCAGTCGATATGAATTGCGTTGACCATTGCTCACTAGTCGTCATCTGACCCGCACGATCTATTAATAAAAATTCGACACCAGGAATGGTTGATGCCAAAACCTTAGCCTCCTCAATAGGTAAAACATTAAAGGCTGTAGCCAATGCCCCAGCCGTGCTAGCATCTGAGTGAATCACCGTGGAACTGATTACTTCCTGCGCCGGAATGGCTGTTCTTGGATCAACCACATGAGAATATCTCACACCATTTATGTCAACACCCCTTCGATAACCCCCACTAGTTGCCACCGCCTTATTACTTACCTGGATTATAGCCAATGCCTCCGCATTCTCCGAACTATTTCTAGGATCAGTAATGGCAATTTTTTCTGTGTAATTTCCTTTAACCATTAAGTCCCCGCCTATATTAATGACTAAACCCTCCACGCCTACTTCATTCATAGCCTTCTCGCTCGCATGGTCCATAATAAAGGACTTAGCAAATGAGTGTAATCGCAAAGCCGCATCCGTCAGATGCGTCGCTGTACCTTCTCCTAATTCCCAATGTGATTGATTTGCTTTTGAGACTACTGCATCTAATTGATCTTTCGAAGGAAGCTCATTATTCATTGAAGCTTTCACCCATAATTGATTTACTTCCTCTGCTGCAGATTGGATAAGCCCATCGGTTTTTTTATTCCAAAGATCAAAAGATTGTAAAACGCTATGCAATTCGGCTGATACGGGAATGACTTCATTCATTGTTTTTTGCCATCGACTAAATTCAGAGGACGAATCAAAAGAACCCAAGATATAGCCAAGTCTTTTAATTTCTTCCAAGACTACTTTTTCAGCTTTTTCGGCCATTTCAAAAGTATGAGCAATAATTTTTAGGTCCATCGATGTCCCTAAAATATGATCAAAATGTGCCGTTAAAATGCCTGCATGATGGTTGGCAGATGCCTGAGGTATTGCCGAAATAACTGTGGCTAATCCTACGTTGAATGCTAGCATATTGATGAAAAATCTAAAGTCACTCAAAAATAAGCTGCTCCCTTAATTACTCAAATTCAAATAGACCAAATGAATCATTTTGTCTACTTAAAAAGTATATTTCTATGCATGTAACATAAAAATGCCTTTAGAAAATGAAAAATCTAAAGGCATTTAAAAACCAATGGAAACACTAATGACTAAAGTGACGTCATGTCAATAACAAATCGATACTTGACATCCGAATTTGAAATACGGGTATACGCTTCATTGATATCTTTCATTTGAATCATCTCGACATCTGACAGAATATCATGTTCAGCACAGTAATCTAACATTTCCTGCGTTTCAGCTATACCCCCCACGTTAGAACCGATGATGCTTCTACGTCTCGAAATTAATTTTGCACTCCCTAATTCATTGTCTTCCGGTGGAATTCCCACCAAAAGCATTTTGCCTTCTACGGTCAATAGATCTAAGAATTTGTTTAAATCATATTTAGCCGCGACCGTATTTAAGATAAAATCGAATTTACCCCGCAATGCCTTCATTTGATCCTGATCCGTCGATAAAGCAAAATGATGTGCTCCCAACATTTTAGCGTCCTTTTCCTTGGAAGGAGATGTACTCAACATGGTCACTTCCGCACCCATTGCCACCGCAAACTTAACTCCCATATGGCCCAAGCCACCCAATCCTAAAACCGCCACTTTATGACCTTTTCCTACACCTGCATATTTCAATGGCGAATAAGTCGTAATTCCCGCACACAATAGAGGAGCCACACGTTCTAATTCCTGGGTAAAAGGTATATGCAAGGTATACGCTTCATCCACCACATATTGCTTGGAATAGCCCCCAAAAGTAGGCGTTATTCCGTCCCGATAGTATCCATTGTAGGTAGGTGTAAACCCCTCATCGCAATACTGCTCTTGGCCTTTTTTACACGAAGGACACGTTCGGCAAGAATCGACAAAAACTCCTACTCCTGCCATGTCGCCAACTTTAAATTGAGTTACCCCAGGACCGATTTGGCTAATTTTACCTACAATCTCATGGCCTGGAACAATCGGATACACCGAAGGTCCCCACTCTGAACGAGCCATATGAATATCTGAATGGCAAACACCACAATATAAAATATCCATGAGAATATCTTTATCGCCTAACTCCCTACGTTCAAATTGGATCGGCGCAATAGAAGCATTGGCATTTAAGGCGCCATAGCCTGATACTTGAATCATAAAATGGTATTTATAAAATAAACAAAAATGGATACAAATGGTTTTTAAAAATCGGTCTCTTCCTTAACAAAATCCATCTCTTTCATCCATATATTTCGGTAACGAACATCATGTCCCTCTGCCTGAAGTTTTAAGCCTTGAGGAGAGTCTGTAATCCCTTTGCCTCCGTTATTCCCTCCATCAATTCCCGAATTAGGACCACCCCACACTTGGTTAATTGATTGGTTTTTATGCACCTTTTTCCCATTAAAATACATCGTAACCATCGGTTTTTCGGTTAATACTCCGTCTTTAAACCGGGCCGCACGGAACTGAATATCATA
>CANHXO010000036.1 GCA_947464595.1 Cytophagaceae bacterium | reverse complement strand
GATTCAGGGAATTCAGTAGCCGCTGAAACAATAAATATTTCATATTTTTCACTCAATTTTTTTACTACTTCAACTGCTTGTTCTTTGATGGGTACATCTAGAAAAAATCCTGGTTTCCAGAGAAATGAGTTATTAGCTAAATAATCTTTAAGAAATAGTTCCCTAGCTAATTGGTTTGACATTAATTCTTCGTAAGAATAATTTTTATCTAATAAACCATTAATTGTTTGAATGATTTTGACGGTAGTATCTGCCAAAACATCATCCATATCGATTGCAATTCTCTTCATATGGAACATAAAAAAACTCCCCAAATATGGGGAGTTTTAAACTAATAATGAAATTTAATTTACATCATACCGCCCATTCCACCACCACCAGGTGCATGGTTGTGCGCTGGCTCGTTGGCTGGTCGATCAGCTATAACACATTCAGTCGTCAATAGAAGTCCAGCAATAGATGCTGCATTTTCTAAGGCTAAACGTGTTACTTTCGTAGGATCTATAATACCTGCTGCGATCATATTTTCATATTTGTCCTCGCGTGCATTATAACCAAAATCGTCTTTACCTGCACGAACTGCATTTACAACGACAGAAGCTTCACCGCCTGCATTGGCAACGATAGTTCTTAATGGAGACTCTACAGCTTGACGAATGATATTTATTCCAGTAATTTGATCTTCATTTTCGCCTTTCAATTTATCCAAAGAACCTATGGCACGAATTAATGCGACACCACCACCAGCAATAATACCTTCTTCAACAGCTGCTCTTGTTGCGTGCAATGCATCATCTACTCGATCTTTTTTCTCCTTCATTTCCACCTCAGTAGCGGCACCGATATACAGGATAGCGACCCCACCGGATAATTTAGCTAAGCGCTCTTGTAATTTCTCTCGATCATAATCAGAAGTAGTATTTTCTATCTGAGATTTGATTTGATTAACTCGGTTATTGATATCATCTTTTGAGCCAGATCCATTGACAATTGTCGTATTATCTTTATCAATAATTATTTTATCTGCTTGGCCTAAATATTCGATCGTAGCATTCTCTAATTTAAATCCTCTTTCTTCTGCGATAACAGTTCCACCAGTTAAAATAGCGATATCCTCTAACATTGCTTTTCTGCGATCTCCAAAACCTGGAGCCTTAACAGCAGCAACTTTCAAAGCACCACGAATCTTATTAACTACTAGAGTAGCTAATGCTTCTCCATCTACATCTTCTGAAATAATTAAAAGGGGACGACCTGTTTGAGCAACTACTTCTAATACAGGAAGTAATTCTTTCATGGACGACACTTTTTTCTCTGAGATTAAAATAAAAGGCTTTTCTAATTCTACTTCCATTTTGTCAGTGTTAGTAACAAAATAGGCAGATAAATATCCTCTGTCAAATTGCATTCCTTCTACTGTTTTAACTTCAGTTTCCGTTCCTCTTGCTTCTTCAACGGTTATAACTCCTTCACGACCTACCTTATCCATTGCTGAAGAAATCATTTTACCGATTTCTGAATCATTATTCGCAGAAATAGTAGCTACTTGAGCAATTTCGTTTGAGGTTGTAATTGGACGTGATTGCTTTTTTAGATCTTTAACAATAGCATCTACTGCTTTCTCAATTCCTTTTTTAAGGTCCATTGGATTTGCACCTGCAGCCACATTTTTAGATCCAATCGTATAGATGGATTGTGCCAAAACAGTTGCTGTTGTGGTACCATCTCCTGCTTGGTCTGCCGTTTTAGATGCCACTTCTTTTACTAATTGAGCTCCCATGTTCTCAACTGCATCTTCTAACTCAATTTCTTTTGCTACCGTTACACCATCTTTTGTAATCTGTGGTGAACCAAATTTTTTGTCAATAATAACGTTACGACCTTTAGGTCCTAATGTAACTTTAACAGCATTAGCAAGGGTATCAACCCCTCTTTTCATTTTTTCGCGAGCTTCGCTGTCAAAAAATAATTCCTTAGCCATGTGATTAATTCTTTATTTGTGATTTTAAAATAATTTGATTTATAAAACTGCAAAAATGTCTGATTCCCGCATGATTAAATAATCTTTTCCCTCAATAGTGATTTCAGTTCCAGAATATTTGCCATACAATACATCATCACCTACCTTAACAGTGATAGGTTCATCTTTTTTTCCATTGCCAACTGCTACGACGATACCTTTTTGTGGTTTTTCTTTCGCAGTATCTGGAATGATAATTCCAAATGCAGTTTTTTCTTCAGCTGCAGCCGGTTCAACAATAACCCTGTCTGCTAAGGGCTTAATAGTTAACTTTGACATGTTTTATGAATTTAGGTTTTTAAACATATAAATAACTCTTACATTAAAGAGTTGCGGCATTACATATCAACATGTATGCCATTGAATAATAACTGAAAATTTGTCAGTAATTACTTGCCCACTGGCTTAGGTGCAGGTGCTGTAGGAATCGTTTTTCCTGCTGCTTTTTCTACATTAACTGATTGAACAGAATCCGGTGAATTAGAGGAAATTGTAAAATTTGTTAATAAAACCAAAACTAAGATGGTAATTGAAAATCCCCAAGTAAGTTGCTCAACTAAATCACCTGTTTTTTGCACACCAAACATCTGCGTGGCACCTGTAGGATTGAATTCTCCATTAATACCTCCTCCTTTTGGATTTTGAACCAAAATAAGTACGATTAATAAGGCTGAGAATATGACGATAAGGGAAATTAATAAAGTAAACATAGGTAATTAATTATTTATTTTTAAAGCTATTTCAGAAATTCGAGTTGCAAAGTAAAGCCTTTTTTCAGGTTTAGCCAAACTTAATTTTTCATATATTTTTATTGCTAAATCATATTTTCCCTGTTTTTCCAAGATAATCGCATAGGATTCTGTCGTAGGTGCTTGAAAAGAGACCTCAGAAAAGTCTACATCGTCTATAATTTCGTTATCAGTAGTATTTTTTTTAACCTTTGTTATTGTTGGCATTTTTAATAAAAATTCTTCTATTAGTTGCGATTGGGTATTGTTTGAATTATCTACTCTCGTGTTTTTTTCAAATAGGTTTTCTGTTTCAATAAATTCGATGTCACGAATGGACAAAAAATAATTTAATCTCGAATTCGATTTGAGTGCTATTTTTCTTTGAGTGTTTGAATTATTTTTTTCATTCCAATGTAACAAATAAAAAAATGGATATTTTTCTTTATCAGCGTGGAATAATGCTAAATCTTCTCGATTTGTACGATCAAATCGATGAAGCAAAAACCACAATTTTTGAGATTTTTCTAAATTCATTACCAATCGCCAGCTATTTTATTGAAAAGATCTAAAATAATTTGATCAACTAATTTGGGTACAAGACCTTTTTCAACTTGTGTTAATGTTTGATTTTGCGGAAAATCCTGATAAAAACTAAATTCTTGATCAAAGTTTTTGGTTTCATCTAAGCGATTAACCAAAGTGAATTGAATTCGTAAGGTCAATCTGTTCAATCCGGCTTTGTCATCGGAGGTAGGGGCTTGAGGTGTCATTTCATACCCAGTAATGCTACCTTCTAATAATAAGTCTGGATTTTGGTTGATGATTTTTAAGGTTGTATTTCTTTGAAAGTATTCTTTTACCTTTTCATTTATTGTTAAACCCAAGTTCGTGGGACCTCCAGCGGTCTCCATTCGGATGTTATTTATCTGAATAGTTTTCAAGTCCTGAGAAAGACTAGCTCCTTTAAAACTGTAGCAAGAACTAAATAAAAAAGCGCTTATTAAGCCAATGAATATATTCTTATACATTATCCTCCAGGTCATATTGCTTAATTTTTCGATATAAGGTTCTTTCAGAAATCCCCAAATCTTTAGCAGCATATTTACGTTTATTTTTATTTTTCTTTAAAGCCCTAATGATGATTTCTTTTTCTTGTTTTTCTAAAGAAAGAGTCACATCTGAAGTGGTAATAATTTCTTCAAATTGTGCATCTTCCGATTCGGAAATTAAATTATCTGTATTGATATTTAAATTAGTGGTGCCTTCATTTTGGTGTGTAGGCAATGCTTTGTTTCTTAGGTTTTCTTCAACATGATCTTTCACATCTTCGAAAATAGACATGTTTTCAGATAGTAGATCATAGGCATTGGTATTTCCACTTTCAATCAATTTAAGTAATATTTTTTTTAATTCTGTTACATCTTTTTTAAGGTCAAAAAGAATTTTATATAAAATTTCTCTTTCATTAATTCCTTCCGAATTTTGAAAATATTCGCCTTTGACGACTGATGAATTTAATTTTGGTTCATTAAAATCTAAATAATATTGCAATCTATCCTCATCTACAATTCGATCGCCTATCTCTAAAACTGAAATTTGCTCTGCTAAATTTTTTAGTTGGCGTATGTTACCCGGAAACCGTTGCTTTTGTAGTAAATTTTTGGCTTCATTTGTTAATGAAATAGGTTTCACTCGATGCGATTCCGAAAAATCTGTGGTAAATTTCCTAAACAGTAATTCAATATCTCCACCTCTTTCTCTAAGTGGTGGCACATAAATAGGCACTGTACTTAGGCGATAATATAAGTCTTCTCTGAATTTACCTTTTTCAATGGCATTTTGAAGATTTAGATTTGTGGCAGCTACCACACGCGTATTTGTCCTTTGAACTTTCGAAGATCCCACTCTTAAAAATTCACCATTTTCTAATACACGTAATAATCGGGCTTGTGTACCTAATGGCATTTCTGCTATTTCATCTAAAAAAATGGTACCTCCGTCTGTGACTTCAAAATATCCTTTTCTCGCTTCTATTGCCCCAGTGAAGGATCCTTTTTCATGGCCAAATAATTCCGAGTCTATAGTACCTTCGGGAATAGCACCACAATTGACAGCAATAAATTGACCATGTTTTCTTTTTGATAATGAATGAATAATTTTAGAAAAAGATTCTTTTCCAGATCCACTTTCTCCGGTAATTAATACCGTCATGTCAGTAGGGGCAACCTGCTCAGCAATGGATATAGCATGTATTAATAAGGGAGAATTTCCAATAATTCCAAAACGGGCTTTTATACTAGCTAAATGACTATTTTCCATCTTGTTATGCTTCTATTTCACCAATTAAAGTTCCGGTCGTACAATGAGTAATTTTGACTCTTACATATTCTCCTTTTTGCTCTTTAACTTTTTTAAATACGACGACCTTCCCAGAATCGCATTTCCCAAAATGATGTAAGCTTGATTTTTTCGAGTCTCCTTCGACTAAAACATCTTGGATGGTACCTATCATTAAATTATTTTTAATACCGGAGTGCAATCGTTGCTTAGTAATTATTTCAGATAGTCGTTTTTGCTTAACAATTTCCTCCACATCATCTTGGTATTTTTTTTCCGCAGGCGTACCTGGTCTTTCAGAATAAGTAAACATATAGCCAAAGTCATACACAACTTCGTCCATTAAACTTAATGTATCTAGGTGGTCCTGATCGTTCTCTGTACAAAATCCTGCAATCATGTCGTGTGAAATACCACAATTGGGACCCAAAATTGATCGTATTGTATTAATTCGATCTAAATACCATTCTCGGGTATAGGTTCGATTCATTAATTTCAAAATCCGATTACTTCCACTTTGAGCAGGTAAATGAACATTCTTACAGATATTTGAATATCTCGACATAACTATAAGGACCTCATCTGTAATATCTTTTGGGTGTGAAGTTGAAAATCTGACTCTTAATAAAGGATTAATTAAGGCTACTTGCTCTAAAAGACCCGCAAAGTTGACCTCCTCTGAATTTTCAGTTGATTTATACTTATATGAATCGACATTTTGACCTAATAAAGTCACTTCCCTGTATCCTTGATTAAACAATGTATCACACTCTTTCAGTATAGAGGAAATATCTCTAGATCGTTCTCTACCACGAGTAAAGGGTACAACACAAAATGAGCACATATTATCGCAACCACGCATGATACTGACAAATGCTGTAACGCCATTTGTATGTAACCTTACAGGTTCTATGTCACCATAAGTTTCTTCTTTTGATAAAAAAACATTGATAGCTTTTTCTTCAAATTCTAATTTAGAAAGTAAATTTGGGATGTCTCTGTATGAATCTGGGCCAGCGACTAAATCTACAATCTTTTCTTCCTCAATTAATTTAGTTTTCAACCTTTCGGCCATACAACCTAATATTCCAATAGTTAATGCAGGGTTTTTCTTTTTTAAATCAGTAAATCCCTTTAACCTATTTCTGATTTTTAACTCTGCGTTATCTCGAATCGCACAGGTATTTAAAAATATCGCATCAGCCTCATTGATATTCGAAGTAGTACCGTACCCATGTTCCATTAGGATGGATGTCACAACTTCTGAATCCGCAAAATTCATTTGACACCCGTAACTTTCGAGGTATACTTTTTTTTGAAATTCAGCCCCAATGACCTCTTTTGAAATCCTAGGAATGTCTAAATTTAACTTTTCTTCAACGGATAGTATTTTTAATTCTTGCATCAATCATGAACTATATTTATGCAAATTTATGACATTTTGGCAGATTAAACTAAATTCGCTTTTCAGAATTTAAATAAATTATTTGATCCGATTGCTTGGTTAGATTCTCATTGTGTGTTACCATGATGATGCATTGCTTCCAATCGTCTTTCAACTCTAAAAATAATTCATAGAGATTTACTGCATTTTTATTATCTAGATTCCCTGTAGGTTCATCGGCTAATAAAATTTTAGGTTGATTGATTAAAGCTCTAGCTACGGCCACTCTTTGTTGTTCACCTCCTGATAATTGATTGGGGTATTTTCGGATTAAATCACTGATGGATAGTTTAGTGATAATTTTATCAAATAGTTCTAATTGAGCTGTATTTAAAGTCTTTTCTCTTATAAAAAGTGGCATTTTAATATTCTCCTCACATGTGAACTCACCCAATAAATTATGGAATTGAAATACAAAACCAAGTTTTTTGTTTCTGAAATCTACTAGGTCATTTTGATTTAAAGAGGTACATACAACTTCATCTAATAATATGTCTCCTGAATCTGGGGGATTTAATAATCCAATAATTTGCAGCAAAGTACTTTTGCCTGATCCTGATGGACCTAAAATAGACACTAATTCTTTTTCTTTGACTTGAAAAGAGAGGTCCTTTAAGATCAATTGGTCTCCATAGGATTTTGAAATATTTTTTAATTCCAACATTTTTTTGACTTATTTTTAGAATATTGAATAGAATGATCGACAATTTAAAAGTTTAGCAAATAAATAGTAATTTCACGAAATAAAAATTTTACTAAATGAATATTCACGAATACCAAGCAAAAGAAATCTTAAAAGGTTACGGGGTCAAGATTCAAGAAGGTGTTGTCATTGATCAAGTATCAGACGCCGTTGCAGCTGCCGAAACGCTTAAAGCTCAAACGGGAACCGGTTGGTTTGTCGTAAAAGCCCAAATACATGCGGGAGGTAGAGGTAAAGGGGGTGGAGTTAAATTAGCTAAGAACATGGATGAGTTAAAAGAACGCGTTTCTCAAATATTGGGGATGCAATTAATTACTCATCAAACAGGACCTGAGGGAAAATTAGTTAATAAGGTTTTGATTAGTGAAGATGTTTATTATCCAGGTGAATCAGAGACTAAGGAATTTTATTTATCAATTCTTTTAGATCGCGGTCGTGCATGTAATGTAATTATGGCAAGTACTGAAGGTGGAATGGATATTGAAGAGGTCGCTGAGCATTCTCCTGAGAAAATAATTAAAGAGTGGATTGATCCTCGAGTAGGCTTACAAGATTTTCAAGCACGGAAAGTAGCCTTTTTATTAGGACTTAGTGGTCCAGCATTTAAGGAAATGGTTAAGTTCATTCATTGCTTGTATAATGCTTATGTAGACACGGATTCTTCTATGTTTGAAATAAATCCGGTATTAAAAACGTCCGACAATAAAATTTTGGCTGTAGATGCTAAAGTAAATTTGGATGATAATGCACTATATCGCCACAAAGATTTAGCTGTATTGCGTGATGTTTCAGAGGAGGACCCGTTGGAGGTCGAAGCTTCTGAAAATGATTTAAACTACGTTAAATTAGATGGTAATGTAGGTTGCATGGTCAATGGAGCGGGTCTAGCAATGGCAACCATGGATATAATTAAATTGTCTGGTGGTGAACCCGCTAATTTTTTAGATGTGGGGGGAGGAGCAAATGCCAAGACTGTTGAAGCAGGATTTAGAATTATTCTGCAGGACCCTAATGTTAAAGCCATTTTAATTAATATTTTTGGTGGTATTGTACGTTGTGACCGTGTGGCCAATGGAGTGGTAGAAGCCTACAAGAATATTGGTGAAATTAAAGTTCCTATCATTGTGCGTCTACAAGGCACCAATGCCGAAGAAGGAGCGGCCATTATTAATAATTCCGGACTAAAAGTTTTTTCTGCAGTATTGTTAAAAGACGCTGCAAAATTGGTTTCAGAAATATTAAAGTAAGGTATGAAAATTATTTGTGTAGGTAGAAATTATGTTGATCATATCAAGGAATTATCTAACGATAGACCTACTGATCCAGTAATTTTTATAAAGCCTGACACATCATTAGTAGACGACTCAAAGTTTTATTACCCTACATTTTCTAATGACATTCATTATGAATTAGAATTGGTTTTTAAAGTTGGTAAGGTTGGAAAAAATATTGACGCTAAGTTTGCACATAAATACATTGATTCTTACGGTTTAGGAATTGATTTTACAGCTAGGGATTTGCAATCTAAGCTAAAAGAAAAGGGATTGCCATGGGAAAAGTCTAAAGCTTTTAATGGTTCTGCTTTTATCAGTCAAATGAGACCATTTCACTCTTCTTTACTCGAGCGTGATATAAATTTTCATTTGAATCACAATGATATTTTAGTTCAATCTGGAAGCTCTTCTTTAATGATTTGGAATGTATTTGAATTGATTGAAGATATTTCTAAATATTTCACATTAAAAACTGGCGATTATATTTTCACAGGTACTCCAGCGGGTGTTGGACCTGTTCAGAGAGGTGATTTACTATCTGGATTTTTAGAAAATGAAAAGCTTTTTGAATTAAACATACTATGAAATTAAAAGTCGGAGATTTAGCCCCATTATTCAAGGTAGAAGATTCTGATAATCAATTAATTGATTTATCACAGCTTAGAGGATCAAAAGTAGTTTTATACTTTTACCCCAAAGATGATACGCCTGGTTGTACAGCTCAGGCTTGTAACTTAAATGAAAATTTGAATTATTTACAAGCTAATGGATTTATAGTCATTGGTGTTAGTGCAGATTCAAACAAAGCACATGAGAAATTTAAAAAGAAGTATAATTTAAATTTTTCATTATTATCTGATCCAAATCAAGAAATTTTAAATGCTTATGGTGTTTGGGTCGAGAAATCGATGTACGGAAAGTCGTATATGGGAATCGCCCGGACTACATTTTTGATTGACGAAAAAGGAGTTATTTTTAATATTATTGAAAAAGTGGATACGAAAAATCACACATCTCAAATCCACTAATTTATTATGCAAACACAAGAATTAATATCGATCGCATCTCAAGTAAGAAGAGATATTTTAAGAATGGTCCATGGGTGCCAATCAGGACATCCAGGAGGATCGCTAGGATGTACTGATTTATTGGTTGCATTGTATTTTGATGCCATGCAATTAAGAGTTGACTCAACAAGTAATCAAGTGGTGTTTGCTATGTCTGCTTTAAATGAGGACGCATTTTTTCTTTCTAATGGTCATATTTCGCCTGTTTTATATTCTGTTTTAGCTCGAAGAGGATATTTTCCAATTCAAGAACTTTCATCATTTCGTAAAATCAATTCAAGATTACAGGGTCATCCAACTCCCCATGAGCATTTGGAAGGTATTAGGATAGCTTCAGGTTCATTGGGCCAAGGATTAAGTGTCGCTATTGGAGTTGCACAAGCAAAAAAACTCAATAATGATCCTGCTGTTGTTTATTGTCTAATGGGAGATGGAGAACAAAATGAAGGCCAAGTATGGGAGGCCGCTATGTATGCTCCTCATCACAAAGTAGATAACTTAATTGCATTTATTGATGTCAATGGGCAGCAAATTGATGGTCCTACAGAAAAAATCATGAATAATCGTGATTTACAATTAAAATATGAAGCTTTTGGATGGAAGGTTTTGCACGTAAATGGCAATGATTTAGGTGATTTGCAAATATGTCTTGCCAATGCTAAAAATATGTTAGGGAATGGCGTTCCTATCATGATATTAATGAGAACTGAAATGGGTGCAGGGGTCGATTTTATGATGGGTTCACATAAGTGGCACGGAGTGGCTCCTAATGACCAACAGTTAGAAGAAGCATTAAGTCAATTATCAGAAACTTTAGGAGATTATTAAATTAAGATTATGTCTATATATACTTTCGAAACAAAAAAAGATACTCGTTCTGGCTTTGGTGCTGGAATGGAATTTTTAAGTCTTAATAATCCTAAAGTTGTAGCTTTATGCGCTGACCTTATAGGTTCGCTTAAATTAGAGCCATTTATTAAAAATTGTCCTGAGCGGTTTTTTCAAACAGGGATTGCTGAAGCTAATATGATTGGCATTGCAGCGGGTTTATCTATTGGTGGTTTTATTCCTTTTGCAACTACTTTTGCAAATTTTGGAACTGGAAGAGTGTATGATCAAATACGTCAATCGGTAGCTTATTCAGGTAAAAATGTTAAAATAGCTTGTTCTCATGCGGGTTTGACGTTAGGGGAAGATGGAGCGACTCACCAAATTTTAGAAGATATTGGTTTAATGAAAATGTTGCCTGGCATGGTCGTTATTAATCCTTGTGATTATAATCAAACTAAGGCAGCGACGATTGCTGTGGCCAATTATCAAGGTCCGGTTTATTTGAGGTTTGGTCGGCCAGTGGTTCCTGTTTTTACACCAGAGGATCAAGAGTTTGTGATAGGGAAAGCGATAAAATTAATTGAAGGATCAGATGTGACTATTTTTGCAACGGGCCATTTAGTATGGGAATCTATCCTTGCATCAGATATTTTAAGAGAAAAAGGTATTCAGGCTGAGGTAATCAACATACATACTATTAAACCTCTTGATACAGATGCTATTTTAGATTCTGTTAAAAAGACCAAATGTCTTGTTTCTGCAGAAGAACATCAATTGAATGGAGGTTTAGGTGATTCAATAGCTCAATATTTAGCAAGAACGTTACCTACGCCTCAAGAATTTGTAGGCGTAAATGATTCTTTTGGAGAATCAGGTAAACCAGCTGATTTAATGGATAAATATGGTTTAAATGCTGTTTCTATTGCTGAAAAAGCAATTAAAGCCATCTCTAGAAAGTAAATTCCTGTTAAAATGGATAGCCAATTCCAATATTAAATTCAATGGGATTATCTGTTGTATTTAACGCATTAAATACCCATTTTTCTTTGTTCGGTTTTGCTGGATTTATCACTTTAGTTGCCATATCGAGTCTTAATATGAAGAAACTAAAGTCCCAACGAAGCCCAAAACCAGTGCCCACAGCTATTTGCTCTAAAAATGAGTTTATTTTGAAATTTGATAAGGGTGAATTAGGATAATTGATTCCCCATATGTTACCGGCGTCAATAAAAAAAGCACCATTAACATCTCCTAAAAATTTCAAAATTTTAAATCTATATTCAATTGATGATTCAATCAATACACTTCCTGGCTGCTCAATTAAGTTAGAATCCATATTTTGAGACCCTGGACCAAGTCTTCGAGGTTTCCATGCTCTTATTGAACTCGGACCGCCTATAAAAAAGTTCTTTTCATAAGGTAATTGAAAGTCATTTTCTTCACCATAGGCGTATGCAATACCTCCTAAAAATTTATAAGCTAATTGAGAAGACCTTTTCTGGCCTAAAAATATATATCTTCTGTAGTCAAAATTCATTCTTAAGAATCGAAAAAATTGCATTGTTTCTTTATTTCCTAACAAATCTTCCACAAATTTTAGTTTTTTCTCACCTAAGAGGTTAAGGGTTGTACCCCCTGATTCTAAGCCAATAATAAATGATTTCCCTTCGATTAATTGATTGGATGGAAAGAATGTTCGATAAGTATAGAGCAAGTTTATACTGGATACGAAACTAGGATTAAAGCTTCTAAATAAGTTATTTCCTTTAATTCTTAGATCATCTAAATAATTAGTAAATAGTTTGGATGTCTCAGTTTTTGGATAGTTGGTATTAATTACATTTAAATCAAATAAGGATAATTGGAAAAATTCATAGGGCGATTTTTTCCAAAGATAGCGTTGCATTATTTTAAAATTTGTGCGTATATATTCTGGTCGATCAATATAGTCATAACCAAATCCCAATTGAGTTTTTGCTCCATAGAAGTACCCCAATTTATTTGTCAATTTTTTAGGTAAAAATAGCGAAGGGAAATTAGCCGTTGCTCCTAAATTTATATCTAAATTTTTTCTTGTTAGATCGGTATTTATAAAACCCGCTTGTGCTTCAAATCCCAATCGTGCTGAAAAATCTAGGTAATCTAAATGGGTAAAAACCCTTCTTATTTTAAGAGAATTATATAAAAAGGGACCAGGTATACCTCTGAATGCACTACCACCTAATTCAGAAGATAAATTATACTTATCATTTTGGGTTAATTCAATTTTAGGATACAATCGGGTTGAAATTGTGTCATATTGTATGGAAACCGATTTAAACTGGTCGGTTTCATAAATATTTTGAAGACTATGTGTCGTTTTTTCAACAGAAAATAAGTCACCTTCACGAATGGATATTAATTTATTTAATTGTGGAATGGGGGCGAATGTATTTTTGAAGGTTGATGTTATTGGGTCACTCGTAATAGTATACTCTTTGAAGTCAATGGGACCGAATCTAAACAATCGATCATATGCTAGATTAGTTATAGAAGTTTTAGTATTGGGAATTTGATAGATTAAACTGATGTTTAATAAACTAGTATCTTTCAAATCATTAATTTTAATTCCAACGAAATCAGGAGAGAAGTTAAAATAACCAAGATTTTTAAAATGATTGGATAGGTTTTCTTTTTCTTTCTTCAATAAGTCTAAATCAAGATTCGAATACTTATGCAGCAGACTATGCTTGTTTAAATAGATCCTTAATTCTTTCTCTATGACGGTGTTGTTGGCAATGATAGAATCGTCTTTAGTTAATATACTTTCTGGTCCTTCATCTACTTGAAAATTAACGTTTACTAATTTTTTTTCTAAATCGATGGTATCAATTGCATAGGAAACTTGTGTTTTTAAAAAACCTTTCGTTCGGTAGAATTTTAATAAGGCAATTTTATTATTCTCAATGTTTGAAGGGTTGTAGGGTTGTGGTTTTCGGTTAAAGAATTTGAAGAATTTTTTAATTGAAATGGTCGAATCATTACTTTTTCTTTTATCCCGTAGGTAGGAACTGAATTTAACTGATAAGTAATTGATGTTGCTTTCTTTTAAACCCGCTATATTTGATTTTATTTCTTCTAATTTGATTTTTTTAGCACCTTCTAATTTAATTTGTTTAACGGTTGTATATGGTATACGGTAATTCTTATACCCTGAACAAGATGCTATGAGGAATATAAAGACAGGTAAAAATAATAATTGAGCAATTTTCAAATGAAATTATCTAATAATCAAATAAAGTTAATCAATTCCCTACATTCAAAAAAAGGGAGAATTGATAATAATCTTTTTTTAGTAGAAGGAGAGAAGGGCATTCGGGAATTATTAGAATCTTCTTTTGAAATAGTTTTTATAGTATTGAATGAAAAAGAAATAAATGCCGGTTTAAATTTAAAGGAAACGCTTACATACTTTGAATCAGAAAATAATGTAATCAAATATTCAAGTTTAACTACGAATGAATTTGGATTTGCAGTTGTAAAATCTCGCAAATTTGAAATAAATGATTTTGACTTTACTCTTGGATATACGGTGGTTCTAGATGGTATAAGAGATCCTGGTAATTTAGGTACGATTCTTAGGATATGTGATTGGTATGGAATTGACCAGGTAATTTGTTCTTTAGATACTACTGAATTTTATAATCCCAAAGTGATTTCCGCCTCCATGGGATCTTTTTTACGAACTAAGTATATATATGGTGATCTCCCTATATTTTTTAAGCAATTCAATAAAATTCCCATCATTGGTGCTACCCTAAAAGGAAAAAATGTACATGAATATACTTTTCCTTTGAACGGTTTTATCATTTTTGGTAATGAATCGGAAGGAATTAGAGGTTCATTAAATGGCTCATTGACAGATCAGGTAAAAATACCCCATTGGGGAACAGCCGAATCTTTAAATGTGGCTATTTCAGCGGGCATTATACTTGATAATATAAAAAGACAGGGTTAATTTTTTTCTTTTCTCAGGTATATCTCAATTAAATAGTGAGCTAAATAGAGCAATGGAGTAAAAAGAATGGCAATGAAAAATTTATAAAAATAATTATTTAAAGAGACATTAATCCATTGGCTAGTGGTCCAATTGCCAAACGCATAAAAAGCAATTCCAATGACAAGAAAGCTATCAATAAATTGCGAAATTAGCGTAGAACCTGTAGCTCTCAACCAAATATGTTTATTGCCCGTAGATGTTTTTATTTTCTCAAAAACGACAGCATCAATAATTTGACTGAATAAAAAGGCAGATAGCGAACCTGTTATGATTCCTAATCCTTGCCTAAATATGCGACTAAATGCTTCATTGATATCAATCCCTTTGTTAACCTCAATCCAAAAATCAGCTGGTACTAATAAGGTGGCTGTATAAATAATAAGAAAAGAAAACGCTATAAAAAATGCGGTAGTAAATGAGATAAATTTCACACCGGATTTACCAAAATAGTCATTGATAATGTCAGAGGTAATAAATACCAATGGCCAGTTTAAAGCTCCAGCTGTTTGATTTAAATCCCATTTTTCTCCCCAAAATGTCATCAATTGTAGGGGTGCAAATCCAAGAGTTTTTTCAATGCTGACAATTTTAACCCCTATGATTTCCGCTACAATTGCATTGGTAAGAAAAATACCAAAAAGAAATATAAATAATTTCTGTTTCCTTGAAAATTGGATAAATGTCATTTTCTATAATTATCAAAATGAATCGCTATTTTATTTAAAGCGATGGATAATTGCTCTACATGAGGTAAAAATACAATCCTAAAGTGGTTGTTGGGTATAAAATTAAAACCTCTTCCTCCTACTACTAGGATTTTTTGTTCTTCAAGAAGTGACATGACAAAATGATTATCATCCTCAAATGTAAATTGAGTTAAATCTATTTTTGGAAATAAATAAAGAGCACCTTTGGGTTTTACACAACTTACACCTGGGATGGAATTTAGTTTTTCATAGGCTAAGTTCATTTGTCGGTATAATCGACCATTAGGTTTATTAACTAAATCATCAATGGATTGATATCCTCCAAGAGCCGTTTGTATACCATATTGCGTTATGACATTAGCACATAATCTCGTACTAAATAAAAAATTTAAGCCTTCGATGTAAGATTTAGCTTTGTGTTTCGCTCCAGTTAAGATCATCCATCCTCCCCTAAATCCAGCTGCCCGATAGTTTTTCGACAATCCGCCCATGGTTACAATTAATATATCATCACTCAATCCTGAAGCTGAATGATGCACGCAATCATCATAAATTATTTTATCATAAATTTCGTCTGAAAATAAGATAAGTTTATATTTTTCAGCTAACTGAACTATTCCGTCTACGATTTCTTTGGAATATACGGCCCCAGTTGGGTTATTGGGATTAATAAGTACAATAGCTCTTGTGTTGCCTGTAATTTTTGATTCAATATCTTTTAAATTGGGATTCCACTCATCTTCTTCATTACATTCGTAATGAACTGCATTTCCACCAGCTAGTCCAACCACTGTAGTCCACAGTGGATAGTCAGGAGATGGAATTAATACCTCGTCATCTGTATTTAATAATGCCATCATGACTAATGATATCAACTCACTAACCCCATTTCCAATATATATATCTTCAATCAAAATATTCTTAACTCCTCTGTTTTGATAATATTGCATGACAGCTTTCCTGGCAGCAAATAACCCACGGGAATCTACATATCCTTGTGCATTTCTAATATTTACAATGATATCATGGACAATTTCATCAGGAGTCTCAAATCCAAATGTTGCTGGATTTCCTATATTTAATGACGTAATTTTATAGCCTTGATTCTGTAGAATTAATGCTTTTTCATAGACAGGCCCCCTAATTTCATATTTTAGATTATCTAATCGCTTACTTTTATGAATTTCCATGCTTAAATTTATAAACTCAAGTAAAAGTACTAATTATGTTTTAATTTGTTTAAAGGCTATTTGAATGATTTTATTAAAGTTCTTATTTCTTGGTAATTTTTTATTTATAAGTTTTAATGCATTTATATTGATCAGGTATTATTTACTATCTGCTAAGCTTTTCATTTTATCTGGTTTACTTTTTTTTAAATTTTTATTGCGACTCATAATCTTTAATATCTTTCTCTATTTAATTTTCAATCTGAGTTTTCATTCAAATAATACCACTAACAACGATTTTCAATCTATCATTTTGGTCAATAAGGATTTTAATCGGAACGGAATTAGAGATGCTCAGATCAATACTTTAACTAATTTGCTTGGAAATCAAAAGTCTAATACCCAATTTTCATTAGGTATATTTAATCCTTCTTCAGATTCTTTAGGTATTTTAATTCCACGTACTACTAGTCAAGTTTTTCTTCCTTATTTAAATCATGTAGATTTCAAAAACTCAAAACCTCTTTATTATTTTAAATATGTTCCTAGCAACCTTGCCTCTTTAAAGTTAATGGATAATGTATTTTTAACTAATCATCAAGGAGAATTAGTAGAATTTGAAAGTAGTAGAAATAATTTTTTGTCATTTGGAGAAAATTGGTTCTCCACTAATCAAATAAGTATATATTTATTAATTTTGTTATTGCTTTTACTAAGTTTAGACGCCTCATTTAAGTTTAAAGTTTTAAAATAAATAAAATTGTTTTCAACTATTTTTTACATTTTGATTTTGCTATACCAGAATTTGTATGCTGGTTTAGGGTATAATTTTAATCTAGAAATAGCTAAAGTGAATTTATTGATTTCGTCGAAAGATTACAATCAAGCTATTTTCCAAGTTAAATTGTTGGAAAATAAGTATGTTTTTAGAAATGAAAGTCTTTATAAAACGAAGGTTTTTCTTTCGATTAAAAAACCTACATCTTTTGAATATGCCAACTTAAAGTCATCCGAAGATTATATTATTAAAAGCTTAATTCTAGGTCAAACCGATCAGCATGAAAGTTCGAAACTTATGTTGAAGGAGGGGCTTAAATTATATCCTGAAAAAGATACATTGATCAAATTATATGAATTGTTTTCTTTTATTTCTAAGAATAAAGAAAAACGATCAAACATTTTAACTGATGAAAAAGGTATTGTTAATAGTTCTTTTAACACCAAAGACTCTCAATGGATGTTAGATTTATTAAGAAAAAATGAAAAGCTTATATCTTATTAATTTTAAAACAAATGTCTAAAGCGTACAAATTTGTTAATCAAACGTCTTATTATCGAGGTAAGGTGCGTGACGTTTATGGTTTTGGAGATCATTTATTGATGATAACATCCGATCGCATTTCTGCCTTTGATGTGGTATTACCTAAATTGATCCCATATAAAGGTCAAGTACTAAATCAAATTGCTAGTTATTTTCTGCATGCTACTCGAGATATTGTTCCAAATTGGTTAATTTCCACGCCAGATGCTAATGCTTCTTATGGCTTAAAATGTACGCCAATCCCGATTGAAATGGTCATACGGAATTATATGGTGGGACATTTATGGAGAGAATATTCGTCAGGTAAAAGAATTATTTGTGGTGTTATTTTACCAGATGGATTAAAAGAAAATCAAATATTACCTTCACCCATTATTACTCCCACCACGAAAGCTTATGAAGGGCATGATCAAGATATATCATTAGCTGAAATTATTGAACAAAATATTGTTTCAGCAGATCTTTTGGATCAATTAGTTGAAAAAACACATTTGCTATTTAAACGTGGCCAACAAATGGCTTTGGATAAAAAACTTATTTTAGTTGATACTAAATATGAATTTGGATTATATAACGGTCAAATTATGCTCATGGATGAAATCCATACGCCAGATTCCTCTCGTTATTTTTATTTAGAACCTTATCAAGATTTATTTTCTAAAGGATTGCCTCAAAAACAATTATCTAAAGAGTTTGTGAGAGAATGGTTAATTAAAAATAATTTTCAAGGCAAAGAAGGACAAAGTATCCCTGATTTAACAGATGAGTTTGTTCAAGAAATTTCCGATAGATACATTTTGTTGTACACAGAAATAACTGGTTTAATCTTTCAAAAAGAAGACCAAACAGATATTTATCATCGAATATTTAATAACGTAAATCTATATTTAAGCCATGTCTAATAATTCATTCTATAGTTTAGAACAAAATGAAAGTTATGCAATCATTACTTGGAACGAACTTAGTTTAACTCAATCAAATTCTGAAGAGCTTGAGTTAGTTATACGTAACTTATTTAAAAAGGAATTTGCTAATATGATTTTGAATTTGAATAATGTTACAGAAATTGACGGTTTTGGGGTTAGTTGCATCAGAAAGGGAACTAAGATTTGTACCAATGAAATGGGTTTGTTTGCAGTAGTTACAAAAAATGAAGAAATACAAGATCGGTTGGATCTAGCAAAAATTGAAGATTTTACATTATTAAATACGGTAAAAGAAGCAGTTGATGCGATCTATTTAAATGATTTAGAAAATGATTTTCAAGATTCGGATGAAGATGATCAAGAATATGAGGGTGGGTATTCAGAGTCTGAATCAGATGATTATTAATAAATTGGATTCTTAGAAGATTATTTATTCTTCATTTTTGATATTTCGTATGCCGTATAATATTTTGTCGATATTAATATACGCCAAATTAATTTTTGATTAAATTTGAAATACTGCTATTTAATATTTTAATTTTTGATTGATACCTATTTTTTGTACTTAGGTTTATTTTTTTATATACAGGAATAATTATATTTTATTATGGAGATTAAGGTGTCTGGAGAAGGGTTGTATAGGAAGGAATTTGAGCATGATGCTTGTGGTATAGGTTTTGTAGCCAGTCTTAAGGGTATAAAATCTCACAGAATCGTGCAAGATGCGATTAAAATGTTGATCAGAATGGATCATCGTGGAGCCTGTGGTTGTGACCCAAATTCGGGTGATGGTGCTGGTGTTCTAGTTCAAATACCTCATGAGTTTTTTTTAGAAGAGTCTCTAAAGCTTAAATTTTCGTTACCCTCTCTCGGTGAATATGGAGTTGGAATGGCTTTTTTTCCTAAAAATGAAGTTCTTATCAATGAATGTAAGGAAGTTATTGATCGAAAAGCAAAAAAATTAGGATTGTCTATATTGGGATACCGATCTGTTCCAGTAAATAATGTTGAAATAATAGGAGCTGATTCAGGAGATTCCGAACCTAGTATTTATCAAATTTTTATAGAAAAACCTGTTTCATGTAAAACTGAGATAGATTTTGAGCGTAAACTTTATGTATTTAGGCAGTATGTTTCAAACTTATTAAATGAAACAATTCGTGGCTTGGATAATAAATTTTATTTTGCTTCAATGTCGTGCAGAACGATAATATATAAGGGTATGTTGACTACCATGCAGGTACCTGGTTATTTTATTGATCTATTTCAGGATAATTTCACATCAGCTTTAGCCATTGTTCATTCGCGCTTTTCAACCAATACATTCCCTGAATGGAAGTTGGCTCAGCCTTTTCGATTTATTGCACATAATGGTGAAATTAATACCGTTAAAGGCAATTCATCTTGGATGCAAGCTCAATCTGCCTTGTTTACGAGTCAGTATTTTTCGCAAGAAGAATTGGATATGATTTTACCTATTTGCAATTTGGGACAATCTGATTCAGCTATTTTAGATAACGCAATTGAAATGTTATATCTCAGTGGGAGGTCTCTTCCACATGTGATGATGATGCTTATTCCTGAAGCATGGGATGGAAATGAATCTATGGAATCTTACAAAAAGGATTTTTATGAATACCATGCAGCCATGATGGAACCTTGGGATGGCCCAGCGAGTATTTCCTTTACAGATGGTAAGTTAATTGGTGCAACTTTGGATAGGAATGGCTTAAGGCCCTCTAGGTTTTGGGTTACGAATGACGATCATGTAATAATGGCTTCAGAAGCTGGAGTATTGGATTTAGATCCTGCTACGATCGTTTCAAAAGGACGATTGCAACCTGGTAAGATGTTTGTTGTTGATATGGAACAGGGAAGGATTGTACCTGATGAAGAACTTAAAGAAGTAATTTGTCAACAGCAACCTTATGGACAGTGGTTGAGGGAGAATAAAATTCGGGTGGAAGATTTACCCGAAGCGGGGAGTGAGTATCGACAACCCAAGTCACATGAGGTTATTTCTAGGCAACAAATATTTGGGTTTACGACGGAAGATATTCGAATTGTATTAACTCAAATGGCTGAGACGGGAAAAGAAGCTTTGGGTTCTATGGGTATAGATACTCCTTTAGCGGTTTTGTCTGATAAAGCTCAACATATATCAAGTTATTTTAAGCAACTTTTTGCCCAAGTTACTAATCCTCCAATTGATCCTATTCGCGAAAGAATGGTTATGTCATTATTGACTGATATAGGGGGTTTATCCAATTTGTTAGAAGAAGGACCTAGTCACTGTAAGCAAATAGAAATACAACAACCCGTTCTTCGGAATAAAGAGGTTGAGAAAATTCGTTGGATTGACCATGAAAAATTTCAAACTAAGTCAATTCATATGACTTTTAGAGCTTCTAATGAGCCTGGAGTTCTAAAGAAAGCGCTAGATAGAATTTGTAATTATGCCGAAGATGCGGTTGATGATGGTTATTCTATTATTTTACTAACAGATAGGGGAATAGATTCATCACATGCGCCAATTCCATCACTCCTTGCTTTAGGTGCTGTTCACAACCATTTAATTCGTGTAAAAAAACGGGCAAAAGTTGGCATTATTATCGAGGCAGGTGATGTATGGGAAACGCATCATTTTGCCACTTTGATTGGATACGGTGCTTCAGCTGTAAATCCTTACATGGCATTTGAGACTATTAGGTTGATGAAGGATAACAAGTTAGTGGATGCTCATCTATCCTATGAGAAATTAGAGTACAATTATATAAAAGCGGTTAATGGAGAATTGTTAAAGATATTTTCTAAAATGGGTATTTCTACCTTGCAATCGTATCAAGGGGCTCAAATTTTTGAAATTTTAGGTTTAGATCACTCGGTTGTAAGTTTGTATTTTACGGGATCAATTTCGCGTATTCAAGGAGTAGATTTAGATATTTTAGCAAAAGAGGCTTTAATAAAGCATGAGTCGGGTTATGAAGTTTTAAGATCAACGAATCCGAAATTGGAAGTTGGTGGAATTTATCAATGGAAACAAAGAGGAGAAGAACATCTGTTCAACCCTCAGACGATTCATTTATTGCAACAAGCCACTAAATTGAATGATTATTCTGTTTTTAAGAAGTATTCAAGATTGATTGATGATCAAACGAATAAGGCTATAACACTTCGAGGATTATTGAATTTCAAAAGTTCAAATTCCATTTCAATTGATGAAGTAGAGCCCGTTGAAGGTATTTTAAAGCGATTTGCTACTGGGGCTATGTCTTTTGGTTCCATATCGTATGAGGCTCATACAACTTTAGCTATCGCGATGAATCGGATTGGTGGTAAATCTAATACGGGAGAAGGAGGGGAGGATCCTATTCGATTTGAAAAATTGCCAAATGGTGATTCCATGAATTCCAGTATTAAACAAGTAGCCTCAGGTAGATTTGGGGTGACTATGAATTATTTAACCCATGCAACTGAGCTACAAATTAAAATGGCTCAAGGAGCAAAGCCTGGTGAGGGAGGACAATTACCTGGCCATAAAGTGGATGATTGGATTGGAAAAACAAGACATGCTACTCCAGG
>CANHXO010000035.1 GCA_947464595.1 Cytophagaceae bacterium | reverse complement strand
CGCTAAAAGCCAATAAGGGGAAGCGGGTTCGGATCACTATTTATAATGGGGAGATGATGACGCATGACATTGCATTGGAGAAAGCTGGGATTAAAACTCCCTCCATTTCAGATAAGGGGGCCAAGGTCAGTATGACTTTTATTGCCAAAGAAAATGACATCTATTTTTGTACCGTGCCAGGTCATCGCGCCGCTGGAATGGTAGGTAAGTTAGAGATTGTCACAGGTGAAACGACAACAATAGCTTCCACGGGGGTTATCCCGACGAAAAACGGGAAATCGATCAATCTTAATTTTGAAACGGGTACGCTTGAAAATTGGAAAGCCACGGGAGAAGCCTTTTTAAACCCATTAATAGGCCAAGACCCTTCTCCCCTTCATGATAAAATGGCCAAAATTAATCCTGAAGGCACTTATTTTTTGAGTAGTGGCGGCACGGTTAAATATGCGTTGAAAGGGACGCTAAACTCTGAATCTTTTAAAATAACGCATCCTTTTGCGAGCTTTTTAGTCTCTGGAGGAGCGATTCAAGATACTCGGGTGGAGCTTGTTTTAGCAAAAAGCCAAAAGGTTATTTTTAAGTCAACTGGCCAGGGACGCGCTACTTTACAGCCAGTGGTGGCCAACTTAAAAGCGTATTTAGGCCAAGAAATGTTTATAAGAATTATCGACAACGAAACAGGAATTTCGCCTATTCCTTATGTCGGCCATGATAAATTGGCGCATATAAATTTTGATAATTTTCGGTTTCATGCCACTAAACCTGCATTTCCAAATGAATTAAATCAAAAAGATATCATCGTCCTTCCGCCACTTGACCCGATCCTTCATGCGGGACTTTCTGGAAAGGAGGCCGCCAAAGTGATGACATTGCCCAAAGGATTTAAGATTACTTTGGCTGCTTCAGAGCCCGATATTGTTCGTCCGATTAGTTTTACGATGGATCCTCGGGGCCGACTATGGGTTGTGGAGGGACATACCTATCCGATTCCAGCCCCAGAAGGCCAAGGAAAAGATCGGATTTTGATCTTTGAAGATACGGATGGAGATGGGACTTTGGATAAGAGAAAAGTGTTCATGGAAGGGCTCAATTTAGTCAGCGGAATTGAAGTGGGCATGGGGGGTGTTTGGTTAGGAGCCGCACCTTATTTGTTATTTATTCCGACCGACTTTACCCAAGATAAACCTACGGGTCCGATCCAAAAGCTGCTGGATGGTTGGGGTGTTCAGGATACACACGAAGTCTTAAATAGTTTACGTTGGGGCCCGGATGGCTGGCTGTATGGAACACATGGTGTTTTCACTCATTCCAATGTGGGGAAACCGGGGGCGACGGACCAGGAACGGACAAAGATCAATGCGGGGGTTTGGCGTTTTCACCCTAAAACACATGTTTTTGAGGTGTTTGCAGAGGGATCAAGCAATCCTTGGGGGATAGATTTTAATGAGTATGGGCATCCATTTATTACGGTTTGCGTGATACCACATATGTTTCACATCATTCAAGGGGCTCGTTATCAAAGGCAAGGAGGGAAACATTTTAATCCCTATACGTATGATGACATTAAAACCATTGCTGACCACGCGCATTATGTGGGGGATCGCGGTCCTCATGCGGGCAACTTTAGGTCAGCTTCAGCAGGTGGCGGACATGCACATGCCGGAGCCATGATTTATTTGGGGGGAAACACTTGGCCTAAAGAATTCAGAAACAATATTTTCATGAATAATATCAATGGGGCCAAACTTAATGTGGACATTTTGACTCCCCAAGGATCCGGTTATAATGCTAGCCATAAAAAAGATTTTTTGTCAATGAACGATTCGTGGTCGCAATGGCTCAACCTAAAATATGATCCGAGCGGATCTGTCTATGCCATTGATTGGTACGATAAAAATCAATGCCATAGCACAAATCCAGATGTCCACGATAAAACGATGGGCCGAATTTTTAAAATTACTTATGAAACGGACGTGTTTGTTCGGGTAGATTTGAGTCAATCGAGCGATTTGGAATTAGTCAATCACCAACTAAATTCCAATGAATGGTATGTGCGTCAATCGCGAACTATTTTACAAGAAAGAGGCGGAAATGCTCAGGTTTATAAAGCATTAAGAGATATTTTGGATAAAAATGCGGATGTTACGCGTAAGCTTAGGGCATTATGGACATTGCAGGTAACGGGAGGGTTGTCGGAAATGGACTTGGAGCATTTATTGAGCCATGAAAGTCCTCATTTGCGTAGCTGGGCGATCCAATTAGCTACCGAGAAAAAAGTCGTTTCCGGTTCATTCTTAAGCAAATTGGAATCGATGGCCAAGACAGAATCTAGTGCTCAAGTCCGATTGGCTATGTTGTCCGGGGTGATGCGCCTAAGTCCAGCGTTGAGATGGAATGTGGTGGAATTGTTAGCTCAAAAATCCGAAGATCGCCTAGATCGTAATATCCCGTTGATGGTTTGGTATGCGGCTGAACCATTGGCTGCGATAGATCCTGTGAGAAGTTTGGCGATGGCTGAAAAAGCGAAGATGCCAAAACTCTTATTGTACATGGTTCAGCGCATTGGGGCCATAAAATCAGGGGAATCGAAAAAGGTTTTGGAAGGTTTTAGGGATCGATTAGGGAATAATCATGAGCAGCATGAAATCATGATGGCGGTGGAAAAAGCGTTGAAAGAAAATCAATAATGGAAGCAAGCAAAATTCAAATAGGGGTAGTCGGTTTAGGCCTAATGGGATGTAGCATCAGCACCTGTTTATTGATGTCGGGCCACCCTGTGGTTGCCATTGCACCTATTTCTGTCGACATGGAGACAGCCGAGTTGCGCATTAGAAAACATTTGAACAAGGCAAAGGAAGAAGGGCTGCTTACAGAGACGGCTGATTTTTATTTAGGAAATTTGATCATTAGTGAGGATTATGGGCATTTGAAATTATGCCAATTGGTCATCGAGTGTACGATAGAAAATGAAGAAATTAAGCGATCCGTTTATGGAAAGATTGAGGCTGAAATTGCTGATGAGGCATTAATTACTTCGAATACATCAGCGATTCCAATCAGTGAGCTTCAAAATTTGACTCAAAAACCTGAACGGTTTTTTGGTTTACATTGGGCGGAGCCATCACATACCACACGCTTTTTGGAAATTATTTGTGGGGCCAAAAGTGATGTTAAAAAGGGCGAATATTTATACGAATTATCGCATGGCTGGGGAAAGGAGCCAACCTTAGTGCGGAAGGATATTCGTGGTTTTATAGCCAATAGATTAATGTATTCGATGTATCGGGAAGCTATTTATTTGGTTGAGAATGGGTATGCGACGGTGGAAGATGTGGATCGCGCTTGCCGAAATAATACGGGATATTGGATGACTTTGGTGGGGGTTTTTGGCTGGATGGACTTAACGGGAGTGCCAGCTTATCACAATGTCATGAAGGATTTAAATGCGACTTTATATAATGGAACCGAGGTGCCAAAATTAATTGACGACATCGTCAAATCTGGGGGAAAAGGCGTGAGCAATGGACATGGATTTTATGAATACAGTCCTGAGGAGGCTAAATTATGGGAAGAAACCTTTGCTGATTTTAGTTATGAAATTAGGAAATTGGCCTTAAAATACCCTGCGGATGTGGTTAAGTCTAAATTAAAAACCAAGTAGTTGATCTAGAAAATCAGTTTATTTTTGGGTAATTCAACATGTAGCGTATAGCTTTACTAACTTTTCAAAAGTTAGTAAAGCTGGTGCTGCGAGGTATGTTTTACACTTTATTTTCTAAAAGTCTAAATTTCCATACCCGAATTTTAATCTTTTTTCAGGGCCGCAAAAACAAATTGGTATAAAAAATTAAAGACGAATGATTCATCTTTTTGATCGGCAACGTCGGTTAAGCGGGGTAAGTTTTTACTAAAATATTGCTGGCTATGGGCTGTTTCGATTAAAGTACTACTCAAAGACCTTGAATATTTATATGTTGGGTTAATGTTGAGAATCACTTCAGAAATCTTGTTACATAAGTCTTTATAGGGTTTAAAAACTTGATGGGTATTAATTTCTTGTACTTCCTTGATTAAGTAAACTTTGCTACTTTCTGACAATACAATTTGATTTAAAAGGAATTTATTATAATCTAATTTTCCTACACTTTCGGGTAAACTTTGAGTAAACAATTCAATGATTTTAGCTAATTTTTCATTGGGATTTTGAATATTTTGCAAGGAGAAATCAACTAGAAATTCCATGTAGGACCAGTACCAATTAAGTATATATAATAGCAGTCGATGTTTGTTTTCAAAATATCGGTAAATAGAGGCCTCCGTCGTGGACATTTTGATGGCCAATTTTTTAAAAGTAAAATGCTCAAAACCTAAATCATAAATTAAATCAATTGCATTTTTCACAATTTGTTTACCTAATTCAGAGGATTCAGGGTCACGTAAATAGATATGTTCGTTGACCCTAAAGCTAAGTTGGTATTCCATTTATTCTCGATTTATTGGTCAAATATAATAATAGTAAAATTATTATAAAATTTATTTTAATATTTTATACAATAGTAATACTATTATATTAAAAAGTGTTATATCTTTGTAAAAAAATAAAATAATGGATTTTCTTTCAGCAGTAAATCGGATAAGCCAACTAACAAAACTTCATAAAAAGGAAGTCTTGGGGATTTATCTTTTTTCTGCTTTTTCTGGTTTGGTTCAACTGAGTTTGCCACTTGGTGTTCAGGCTATTGTCGGTTTTGTGCTGGGGGCCACTATGGTAACTTCTATCTACGTACTTATATTTTTGGTGGTTTTGGGGGTCTTTATTGTGGGCTTGCTTCAAATAAATCAAATGAGGTTAATTGAAAAAGTCCAACAACAAATTTTTGCAGACCAAGCCTTTGATTTTGTAACTAAAATTCCCCGATTTGATTTGAAGGAATGGGATTCCTATTATTTGCCAGAGAAAGTCAATCATTTTTTTGAAACGGTAACCGTGCAAAAAAGTTTTTCGAAGATTCTATTGGATCTTCCTATGGCGTCTATTCAAATTGTATTGGGTTTGCTTCTACTATCTTTTTACCACCCATTTTTTATCGTTTGGGGGATCATACAAATTTTAGTTATTTGGTGGATTTTGCTTAATACCAGTAAACCTGGTCTTTCTACTAGTTTATCAGAGAGTAAGTATAAATATGCGGTGGCTTCTTGGTTCGGAGAAATGGCTCGAACCTTAAAATCAATAAAATTTAGCGAACCGGATTTAGCTATTAATAAAACGGATTTCCAAGTCATGGGTTACTTGGGCGCAAGAACGAAGCATTTTAAAGTCCTCTTATTTCAATACAAGATTCTGGTATTTTTTAAGGTTTGCATGACCTTAGCCATGTTGACCATTGGAGCGGTTTTATTATTAAGTCAGGAACTAAATGTTGGTGAGTTTGTCGCAGTGGAAATTGTGATCATTATGGTTATTAATGCGGTTGAAAAGTTGATAATTAGCTTAGAAAGTTTTTACGATTTGTCTGTAGGGTTAGAGAAAATAGCCGTTATTACTGAATCGCCGCTTGAAAAAGAAGAAACAGTCTCCTTAAATTCTTTATTTAATGGAATTCAAATTAGTTTCATTGATTTTTCATTTGAATTCGAAAAAGATAGGCCTCTTTTAAATGGGCTAAATTTGTCCATTGAAAAAGGCATTAAAATAGGGATATCTGGTCCTCAGGGATCGGGGAAATCCATTTTTCTTCGAATGTTGACAGGGAATTACACAGATTTTTCAGGGTCACTTTTGATCAATCAAATACCTATTCAAAATTTAAATAAGAGAGAATATCGAAGGCAGGTAGGGACATTTTTACAAGGGCATGAGATTTTTATGGGGACCTTGATCGAGAATATTACATTAGGTCAAACCGACATAAATGAAGATATGATTATCGAGCAAGCGAATAAATTGGGATTCTCGAATTTTTTACAATATTTCCCAACAGGCTTTAGTACCATTTTAGACCCGATGGGGAAAAAACTTTCGGAGTCACTTAAAGTCAAAATACTACTGATTAGGGCTACGATTGGTAAAAAATCTTTGTTGATATTGGAGGAGCCTTGGAGTGGTTTGCCTCAAGAATTACAATCTAATTTGAAGCATTATTTTTTAAATGAATTGCCAAATGTCACAGTCATTATTGCAACCAATGATTCAGATTTTGTTCAGAAATGTGACAAGACATTTGAGATAAGTAACGGCCGTATTTTAGATTAAGTATATGGAAAGGAATTTTTTTAGGTCATTTGAGCAGGTGTATAGACAAGGCGAAAAGAGTTATGTCAACAGATGGCTTTTATTAATTTTATTTATATTCTTGGCTAGCTTGTTTCTTCCTTGGACACAAAATATCAATGCCAAAGGTAAAGTAACGAGTCTTTTTCAGGAGCAGCGTCCTCAGGCGATAAACTCCCCAATTCCAGGGAAGATTGTTAAATGGTGGGTTCGAGAAGGAGATTTTGTTAAAAAAGGTGATACGCTCATTCAAATTTCTGAAATTAAAGAAGATTACTTGGATCCAAATTTGGTCAATCGAACAGAGCAACAAGTAAACGCAAAAAAAGATGCGATTTCCTATTACAATGGTAAGGTTAATGTGACTGAATCTCAAATTCAAAATTTAAAGAACGGGAAAAAGTTAAAAATTGAGCAGGTAGAAAATAAATTAAAGCAATTGGAAAATAAGCTTGTCGGCGAGAGAGCAGAGTTAACGGCGGGTATCAATGAATATAATTTAACGAAAGATCAATTTGAGCGTCAGCAAAAAATGTATGAACAAGGTTTAGTTTCTCAAACCCAATTCCAACAAAGAAATGCGGCCTTTCAAAATGCTCAAGCAAAAAAAACAGTTGCTGAGAATAAAATTGAGCAAACACTCCAAGAAATAGGCAATACAAAAATTGAACTCAAGGCGGTTGAGCAGGACTATAATGAAAAAATAAACAAAGCTGATGCGGATAGATTTCAGAGTCTAGGTTCCATCGAAGTGGGAAAAGGCGAGGTAGCTAAATTAGAAAATCAAGTAAGTAATTACCGGATACGGAATGGAATGTATATTATTCTTGCCCCACAGGATGGACAAATTGTTCAAGCTAAGAAATCGGGTATAGGAGAGGTTATCAAGGAGGGGGAAGACTTGATGAACATTGTTCCGCCTAAAATCAACTATGCGGTTGAGATGTTCATTAGGCCACTTGACCTCCCATTAATTTCAAAGGGCCAAAAAGTCAGATTTATGTTTGATGGTTTTCCGGCCATTATTTTTAGTGGTTGGCCTAATCAAAGTTATGGAACTTATGGGGGGAAAGTGATTGCCGTTGAAAACTCAATTAGTCCAAATGGTTTGTTTAGAGTTCTGGTGGTCGAGGATTTACAGGATCGTCCATGGCCAGTTCAAATAAAAATAGGAGCTGGAGCCCAAGGTATCGCTCTACTAAAAGATGTTCCTATTTGGTATGAATTATGGCGAAATATCAATGGATTCCCGCCGGATTATTATCAAGCTGCTATTCAAAAATGAAAAAAATAATAGGCCTATTGTTGATTTCTTGCCAGTTATTTGCACAAGATAGCCTGTTGACTTTGCATACAGACGAGTTTTTAATTATGGTGCAGAAGTATCATCCAATTGTAAAGCAGGCATTTATTGGCGTTCAAACAGCTCAATCGAATATATTGGCAGCGAAAGGAAATTTTGATCCCGTTTTTAGCCAATATTCTAGCCAAAAAACAATCGATGGGAAAAATTATTACCTGTATCAATCCCCACAATTAACTATTCCTACTTGGTATGGGATTGAACTATCTGGTGGGATGGAATTTTTGAATGGTTCGCGTCTTAATCCAGATCAAAGCTTAGGCCAAATAAATTACATGGGTATTTCCATCCCGCTCGCTAAAAATTTAATGATGGATAAACGTCGGGCTACGTTAATTCAAGCGAAAATATTTAGCCAAATGGCTGTCCAAGAGCAAAGAAATATAACGAATCAAATAATAGTAGATGCAATGTCTGCTTATTGGAATTGGGTAAAAACGTATCGGGTGTATGAAACAGTTAAGCAAAATTTAAAGGTTGCGGAGGAACGTCAGAAATTGACAAAGAAAGGATTTGAGTTTGGGGAGAGACCTGGTATTGATACGGTGGAAGCGGCTAGCCAACAACAATATTTCTCTATAATAGCGGATGCAAAATGGCTTGAATTCCAAAATGCGACCTTAGAATTATCTGCATTTTTATGGAGCGAGAATAATTTCCCTGTTCAACTTCCCTATCGGGTGATACCTTCTGCATCCTTAGAGGGCATTCAGGAAGCTCAATTTTCTTTGAGTGATTTAATGGACCAAGCGATGAAAAACCACCCAGAATTACAAATGTATACCCTAAAGATTTCTGCTCTTCAAGTGGACAAAAGGTTAAAATTTCAAGGCTTATTGCCTAAAATTGATTTGCAGTACAACCAACTTGCGTTAAATCAGGCGACATTTTTTTCTGCACCATTATTTGAAAATAATTTTTTATATGGACTAAAATTGGAGATACCGCTTCGATTTTCGGAAGGTAGAGCCGAATATCAAAAAGCTAAACTAAAGATTCAAGATGAATCATTAAACCAAGACCAAAAAAAGAGATCCATTGAAATAAAAATTAAATCCTATTACAATGAATTGACGGCTTTACGTAAACAGATTTTGACCCAGGAAGCTACCAATAAAAATTTATTTGCGCTTGTTAAAGCGGAGGAAAGCCGATTTTTTAATGGCGAATCTTCCCTTTTTTTAATAAACTCCAGAGAAAATAAAGCACTTGAAGCCATGGAGAAATTGATTGACTTAAAAACAAAATTTGCCAAAACAGTATACGCCCTTCAAGGTAGCGCTGGCTTGTTAGGTGGAGTTTAACAATAGTTTGTGTTGTTGGTTTAGTGAGGAAATAATTTAGAAGTAGGGTTGCATATAACCCAAGGGTATTTTATCCTTGGGTTTATTTTTTTTCTGTTAATGGATCAAAAGGATTGTTTTAAAGGAACCAATTTAATTATTTGTTTACAGCTTTAAATTTTTTTGAATTTACTAAGGTTAGTAAGGTAAGGTTTATTTAAGCATTTTTCCTATTTGGGTCATTTTATAACGTAAGGATTTTTTCGAAAATCTGCCCTTTTTTAGGCAATTCTAGCCAACTAAAAATGGGAATACACTCCCTCTAAAAAAGTTATTTATATTTATTCTAAATAGCTTGTTTTTCTACATTCGGCCATTTATATTTGCAAACTATTTATAATTAGTCTAAATTAATATAATATGTTTTGCCGCCTGGGTTATTTTTTTATCTTTTTGATTTATTGTTTTAATTCGGCGGCCCATTCAGTTGCCGTTGACACCTCATCTAATGCTAAATTATTAACTGAAGTTTATGTTCGGGCCAACAGTGGACTTAAGGGCAGTGGTAGTTTAGTCGATTTTGATGGAGTAAGAATCATGGCGTCAAAAAAATCGGAAGTAATTTTACTGGGCAAGTTAGATGCTAACTTTGCTAATCAATCATTTAGACAAGTTTTTGGCAGAACCCCTGGTCTGCACGTCATTGAAAGCGATCCGTCAGGTTTTAATACCAGCATTGCCATTCGTGGTTTAAGCACGAACCGTTCTTGGGATTTTAATATGAGGCAAAATGGGTATGATATCACCCCTGATCCCATGGGTTACAATGAGGCCTATTACACTCCATCGTTGGAATGGGTGGAAAAAATTGAGATTGTTCGAGGAGCTGCTGCTTTACAGTATGGACCTCAAGTGGGCGGTTTAATTAATTACATACTCGAAAAACCAATTTTTGATAAGAAGTTTGGCGGCGAGGGCCAACAAACTTTTGGATCTTTCGGGCTAAATTCTAGTCTTATAAAAGCACGATATGGGGCCAAAAAATTTGCTTTTATTGCTTCTCATCAATTTAGAGGAGGCAATGGTTTTCGCCCTAATTCAGATTTTGATTCAAATCAAAGTTATTTTAGAATCGATTGGAAACCGTTTGCCCATGGACTTTTTTCTTTTGAACTTACTAAAGCAAATGGGCTTGCTCAATTAGCTGGAGGACTTAGTGAAGCACAATATATTGCAGACCCTATGGCTTCGAATCGATCAAGAAACTATTTTTCCTCTCATTGGCTCATGCCAGTAGTTAAATTTAATTTTAATCGCAAACAAAATTTAACCTATCAGTTTCAAATTTTTGCATTGAAAAGTGGAAGAACTCAATTGGGCTTTACCAAACAAAATGACGTCCTTGATGTCCCCAATAGTTTGGGGAATTATGCCAATAGGGTCCTAGATCGAGACGAATATACTTCTTATGGTGGCGAAATGCGCGCAGGCTTAAATGCCTTCCAACAACAGTTGCAGTCTTCTTTTGGCCTAAGACTATTTAGTGGAAACATGGTTCGGGATCAACAAGGATTAGCTACCAATGGGTCCACCTATAATGAGCAGTTACTAGAGTCTAATTTCCCTAGATCCTTGAATTTTGTTAATCAAAATTTCGCGCTTTTTATGGAAAATTCAATTTCCATTTCTCCAAAATTTAAGTTGACAGGTGGTCTTCGTTATGAATTCATACGCTCTAAAGGCCATGGACTTTTGGGTGTAAATGTGCCTTTTTTGACCCCTGATCGCCAACGAAGTTTCATGTTATGGGGACTTGGAGCTTCCTATAAACCCTTATCCACACTTGAAATTTTTGGGAATTTATCGCAAAGTTATAGACCCATTAGTTTTTCAGATTTAGTACCTGCAGCTACCACGGACGTGGTTGACGGATCACTCAAAGATTCTCAATCGTTAAATTTCGACATGGGCCTTAGAGGTAGAAATGGTAATTTTTTACGCTATGATATTAGCTTTTATCTACTGCAGTTTTCGGATCGCATAGGAAATATTTCCAGGAAAAATACGAATGGCACATCTTACTTATTTAGGTCGAACCTTGGGAATAGCACTTCACAAGGCTTAGAATTGTATGTAGAAATTGACCCAATCGTCGCCCTCTTTGAAAAATCAAATTTTGGAAATATTAGTTTATTTATAGCCTTGGGTTTGAACAATTCAGTATACAAGGACTTCCCTTTGAGCTCAGGTGAAAATTTATCAGGGAAAAAAATTGAGAATGCACCCCAACAAATTCTTCGATCCGGCCTTACGTATACCTACAAGCGTTTGACATTTACATATCAAATTAGTCAAACATCAGCATCTTTTTCAGATGCTCAAAATACACTTAAACCCAACGATTCTGGCTTGATAGGACAGATACCTTCTTACACATTAGCAGATGCGTCATTTACTTTTAGGTACCGAAAACATTGGCTATTCCGAGGTTCAGTGAATAATATTAATAATATTACCTATTTCACTCGCCGAGGAACTGGGGCCTATCCTGGTTATGGAATATTACCTGCAGCACCTAGAAATATTAGTTTTACAACGGGATTTACGTTCTAAAATAATCAGCTTTTAGATCAAGATTATAAGTTTGTTATAGGGGAATTTAGGTCTTTGGGCGTAGCTTTACTAACTTTTGAAAAGTTAGTAAAGCTTGGGGTTCGAGGTATATCTTTTACTCGTTAATCATCCTTAAAATAGAGCTATTATTTTCAGTTAATGGTAGGGAATTCACTCCATTTAGTAGAAATGAAAAATCTTGGTTTTTTTCTACAGGTGAAATATGACGATCAGAAAATTTAAATATACCCATTCATTTCTATGTCAATCTCTTTGGCTTTGTTATATTGAAACGACGCGTTTATGGATAAGCTATTAATATAAAATGACCCACTCAAATAATAGAAATCAGTAAAATAAATCGAGCAAAATAACTATTTTGCATCTTCAAATATCCTATTTAAACCTATGAAAAAACTCAAAAGTCGATTAAAAAATGGAGAAACCCTGCATGGTTGTTGGCTCAACCTAGGCAGCCCATTAACCGCAGAGATTGTAGGGTTGTCTGGTTTTGATTGGGTTTTAATTGACCTAGAGCATGGAGCTGGTTCAGAAAAAGAGGCTTTGGGGCAGATGCAAGGGCTCCAACATACATCCACCGGAATCATTGTTCGAGCAGAGAGTGCCGAGCCGCAACGAATTCATCGTGTTTTAGATATGGGAGCGGAAGGTGTCATGTGCCCCAAAATAAATAATCTAACAGAAGCTAAAAAAGTAGTGAATGGCTTGTACTATCCGCCCATGGGACAGCGAGGTGTAGCCAAAATGGTTCGGGCTACACAGTTTGCGCAAAACTTTCAAAGCTATTACGAAACCTCACAAGAAAATATTTTAGGAATCGTTCAGATAGAGACAAAAGAAGTCTTAAATCATGTAGATGAAATTGCAAATTTAGACGGAGTAGACGTCTTATTTATTGGCCCAGCAGACCTATCGATGGAGCTAGGAATTTTTGGTCAATTCAATCATCCCGAATTTTTAGCAGCTGTTGAAAAAACCATTAAGGCAGCAAATAAAGCTGGCAAAGCTACCGGTATTTTATTTTTTAATACAGAAGAATACACCAAATACCATCAAATGGGAATTCGTTTTATCGCTTGTGGTGCCGATGCTACTTTTGTAGCGGAGGGAGCAAAAAACATGGTGGAAAAATTAGCAAAACTTAGAACTCAGCAATCATGATTATGGACCCCATTATTTTATTGGCCATCGGAATAGTTTTAGTCGTAGGTGGTATCATAGGATTAAAATTACATCCATTTTTAGCCCTATTATTAGGCGCTTTTGTTGTCGCTATTTTAACGCCTGCGACTATTTTAGAGCAGTTTGCCCTCTCAAAGGGGATGGACGCCAGCGCAGCACTATCCTTTTCGAAAAAAAGTGTGGGCGAACGGATTGCCACTGAATTTGGCAACACCTGTGCTAAAATTGGTATTTTAATTGCCATGGCCGCCATCATCGGAAAATGTATGTTGGAGTCCGGCGCGGCAGAGCGAATTATACGATCCCTTTTAAAATTTACAGGCGTGGATAAAGCCCCTTTCGCCTTTCTTTTTGGGAGCTTTTTTTTAGGAATCCCCGTGTTTTTTGACACCGTTATATTTTTAATGATTCCGTTGGCCAAAGCCATGACTTTGCGGATAGGTAAAAACTATTTACTATTGATATTATGCATCATGTCGGGTGCGGCTATGGCTAATTCTTTGGTTCCTCCTGCACCAGGACCACTTTTCTTAATCGGCGAAATGCACATACCCATCGGCCTAATGATGGGGTGTGGACTAGTAGTAGGGTTTTTCACCGTATCAGCCGGCTATATTTTTTCTGTTTGGGCCAACAAAAAATGGCCGATTGAATTAAGGGATTCAGTCGATGCAAAATTGGAAGATCTTAAAATAATTTCGGCCAAAGAAGATCAAAGTTTACCTGGATTAGGAGTCTCTTTATTGCCTGTTATGATCCCATTGGTCCTTATTTGTTTGGATACTGCTATTTCAAATTTTTTAAAAGGAAGTAATGCCAATGAAATAGGAAGTGGATTTAATCAATTTGCTGCGATCATTAAATTTTTGGGAGACAAAAACATCGCCATTATTTTAGGAGGGGTTGCGGCATTATGGGTTATGGCCAAAAATAAAAAGGATAAGGGACAAAATTTGAGCCCTTTTGTGCAGACAGCATTAATGAGTGGGGGTGGTATTATATTAATTACGGCGGCTGGCGGGGCGTTTGGGGGGACACTCCAACAAACGGGCATTAGTGCTAAAATAGCTGAATTGACGGCTGGGTACCAAATGGCATTAATTCCCATGGCATTTTTTATTGCTGCAGTTGTTCGAACAGCCCAAGGTTCAGCTACAGTCGCATTGATTACTGCTTCAGGAATTTTGTCCGGGATGGCAGGGCAGGCCAACTTAGCATTTAATCCCGTTTATATTGGATTAGCGATTGGTTGTGGATCCAAATTAGTTCCATGGATGAATGATGCAGGTTTTTGGATATTTTGTAAATTGAGTGACCTGACAGAAAAGGAAGCTCTTAAGACCATTTCACCACTTTTAGTGGTGATGGGATTAACTGGTTTAGTAGTCATTTTAATTGGGGCAAAGTTGTTCCCCTTAATTTAATTAACATATGAAAAATATTGGATTTATTGGTTTGGGAATTATGGGAAAACCCATGGTTTTAAATTTATTGAAAGCAGGCTTTTCGGTGTCTGTTCTTGAAAAAAGTGCTGCCGCAAGTGAGGTAAAATTAGCAGGAGCTAAACTTTGTGCTTCTCCTCCTGTATTGGTACAATCCGTTGACCTCGTCATTACGATGTTACCTGATTCTCCTGAAGTGGAGGCCGTTTTGTATGGGGAAGATGGAATTATCCGTCATATGAAAAATGGGCAAATCTTCGTAGACATGTCGACGATTTCGCCCTTGACAGCCAAGAAAATTCATAGTGATTTGGCTAAATATGGTGTAGAAGCTTTGGACGCTCCCGTTTCGGGTGGACAAGTAGGTGCTGAGGCGGCCACACTTTCTATTATGGTTGGCGGTTCTGGCGAGGCATTCAATCAGGCATTGCCCATTTTTCAAGCCATGGGAAAAAATATAGTGCATATTGGGGTAGCAGGTGCTGGCCAAATTACGAAAGCTTGTAACCAAATGATTGTTGGCATGACGATTCAAGCCGTTTCGGAAGCATTTACCTTAGCAAATCAAGCGGGTGTAGATTTAGAAAAAATGCGCGAAGTATTGTTGGGGGGATTTGCCCAAAGTCGCATTTTGGACTTACATGGCCAACGAATCATCGACCGAAACTTCAAGCCAGGTTTCAAAATTAAGCTACACAACAAAGACATGAATATTGCTTTAGAGACAGGGAAAGCATTAAATGTTGATTTAATGGGAACGGCTCAAGTGGCCCAACAAATGAGTAAGGCTGTAGAAATGGGGAATGGAGAGTTGGATCACAGTTCATTGGTATTACTATTAGAAAAATAAATATGACTTATATCGCCGGTCCCCGCATTAAGGAAATCCACATAACTCCTATTGCGATTGTTGACCCACCTTTATTGAACGCAGCAGGTTTGCATGCCCCTTATGCTTTAAGAACCGTTTTAGAAATTGTGACGGAAGATAATATTTCCGGCATTAGTGAAATACCAGGAACGAAGGATATTGATGCGGCTTTGGAAGATTCAAAAAAACTTTTGATTGGCCAGGATGTATTCCAATTAAATCAAATTAGGCATATTTTAGAACAGGCTTTTGGTACAGATTCAGTCGCTGACCGTGGACTAACTCCGTGGGACCAAAGAAAATTAGTACATATTTTTAGTGCTGTGGAAGTGGCTTGTATGGATATCATGGGGAAGGTAACGGGAAAACCCATTGTTGATTTGTTGGGGGGAAAGATGCGTGACCGCGTTCCTTTTTCTGCTTATTTATTTTATAAGTTTGAAGGCGCAGGTGGGGAATGGGGATTTGATACGAATCCCAAAGCGACAGGTTGGGACGCAGCCCGACAAAAAAGTGCGTTAAACCCAGAGGAGATTGTCGCGCAAGCGAAGGCGATGTGTAAGGAATTTGGATTCCAGTCCATCAAGTTAAAAGGGGGAGTTTTTGAGCCACGCCAGGAAGTAGATGCTGTGATTGCTTTACATCAAGCCTTTGGCGAAGAATATCCTTTAAGAATTGATCCAAATGCACTTTGGACCGTTGACACTGCCATAAAATATGGCAAAGAAATGGAACCATATTTAGAATATTTAGAGGATCCTGTCCGTGGCCAGGAAAACATGGCACAAGTTCGCAAGGCTTTAAAGACACCTTTGGCCACTAATATGTGCACTACCTCTTTTGCTGAAATTCCTAAAAGTATTGAAATTGGCGCCGAAGATATTATTTTGAGCGACCACCATTTTTGGGGTGGATTGCGGGCATCAATGACTTTGACGGGTATTTGTGGAACATTTGGCAGAGATTTGTCGATGCATTCTAATAGTCATTTAGGGATTTCATTGGCTGCCATGGTGCATCTGGGAGCGGCATTACCCAAAATGACTTATGCGTTAGATACCCATTATCCATGGCAGTCCGACGAAATTATTATCGGCGGTCGAATGAAATTTGAGGATGGCTCGGTCGAAGTACCAAGTGAGCCTGGTCTAGGGGTAGAATTAGATCGCGTGGCCTTGGCTGCCTTACATCAAAACTATTTAGCCTGTGGCCTGACCAAACGAAACGATGAAATTGAAATGCAAAAAGTTCATCCTGATTGGACTTTCAAGGCTGTTCGTTGGTAATTTAAATGGTATAAAATGATTCGCCACTCCGTTATTTTAACCTTAAAATCGAGCTTATCTCCCGAAGATAAAACGCAATATTTTGATGCGGTATTCGAATTGAAACGAATTCCTGGGGTACAAAATTTTGAGGTATTAAAACAAATCAGCAGTAAAAATCCTTTTCAGTTTGGTATTTCGATGGAATTTGAATCCCAAGAAGCATATGATTTCTATTCAAATCACGCGCTTCATGTGGCGTTTGTAGAAAAATATTGGTCTGCCTGTGTAGATGACTTTTTAGAAATCGATTATCAAATACTTGATCAATAAAATCAGTTTTATAACTTGATTTTTAAGTACTTGGGCATAGCTTTACTAACTTTTCAAAAGTTAGTAAAGCTGCGGGGTGAGGTCCCTTTTTTCCACATTGCATTCGCTCACGTATCCTGAATTTTCTAATTTTTTAGGGCAAAGGCTAAATACTTATCCCCTGAATTAGTTTTCACCTTTCCTCCTCCGCAGGCAATAACGACATATTGAACCCCGTTTATCGAATATATGCTAGGAGAAGCGTATCCGGCATTCGGTAATTTATATTGCCATACAATTTTTCCAGTTTTTCGATCGAAGGCTCGAAACATCTCATCTTTTGTCGCTGCAATAAAAATTAAGCCACCCGCTGTTACTGCTGGGCCACCATATAAATCTGTGCCTGTAGGAGGAATTCCTTTTGCTGTTAATTCAGGATATTCCCCCAAAGGAACTTGCCAAAGGTGTTTCCCACTATTCATTTCAATGGCGGTCAAGGTTCCCCAAGGTGGGCTGCTCACGGGATATCCTTGGCTATCATACCAACGTGTATAGCCAGTAAAAGTAAATGGAGAGAAATCCAATGTTGATTTTTTTACAGGTCCCTCGACAGCTACATTTAATCCTTGTACATAGGCTAAAACGGCTTTTTTTTCAGCCGCAGATAGAAAATTAAATGCCGGCATTCTTCCTCGTCCTTTGACTAAAATTTGGGTGAGGAGCGGCTCCGAATATTTTTTATGGACTTCCCTCAAGGAAGGGATGGTTCCATCTTCATTGCCTTCGCGATTTTGCCCATGGCAACTTTGGCAATGTTGGACATACAGCGATTTGCCTGAATTTTCAATCGTTTTTTCAAGGGGAATTAAGGAAATGTGTACCGGATTTTGTTTGGCTGGAATGTACATGACACTATTTTCATCCACCGCGGCTCCACCCCATTGCGCTCCCCCATCTGTCGCTGGGAAAAAAATCGTTTTCTTTTTTACACTCAGTGGAATAAAGTGTTGACCCGTTTGGGACTTACGCAATTCCGCGATAATTTCTTCCTTATTAGATGCCCAAGGATTCACATCCTTTTCGGTAAATGATTGTTTGACAAATGGCAAAGGCCAAAGTGGAATCGGCTGAGTTTTAGAAGTTTTTTCGCCCACTACTTCTGAAGCGGGGAAAGGTCTTTCTTCAATCGGAAATATGGGTTGGCCTGTCACTCGATCAAAAACAAACATAAAACCTAGTTTGCTTAAAATAGAAACGACATCTCGTTTTTTACCCTTTACAGTCATGGTAAATAAGTTAGGGGGCGCCGGAATATCCCTGTCCCATATATCATGATGTACCGTTTGAAAGTGCCAGAGTCTCTTTCCTGTCCGAATATCTAAGGCCAATAGGCTGTTGGCAAACAGGTTATCCCCCTTTCTATTCCCCCCATAAAAATCAAACGCAGCGGAACCGGTAGGAACAAAAACGATACCTCTTTTGGGATCTACCGCCATGCCCATCCAGTTATTAGCGCCGCCTACATTTTTGTAATTGTTCTTTTCCCACGTTTTATAGCCGTATTCACCGGGCTTTGGAATGGTATGAAATGTCCATAATAATCGACCGCTATTGGCATCAAAAGCACGAATGTCCCCATGTAAGGCGGGGGCAGTTTCGGAGACTCTTGTGCCCACAATTAATGTGTTTTTATAAATGGAAATGGGGGTATTCAGTACCGCATAATCATCTGCACCTGGGCGCTTTAATCCTTCTACCAGATTTATTTTTCCTTGATCGCCAAAAGTCTCTACGGGCTTCCCGGTTTTAGCATCTAAGGCAAAGAGATAAGAGCCAAAACCAAAAAATATTTTTGAACTATGTGCTGGAGAGGAATAAAATGCCACCCCCCGACTAGTCATATTTGGTGTTTTTTCACGTATGGTGGTCTTCCAAATTTCTCGACCATTGGAAGCATCCAATGCGAAAGCCTGCGATCCTGCCGAAACGCCATACATAATCCCTTGAATAATGATGGGATTACATTGCATTTGGGTGGTTTGGTTGATTGTATCTGCCCCTCCCGAAGCGTAAGTCCACGCGAGCTTCAAATTTTTTACATTATTGGGCGTTATTTGACTTAGGGGAGAAAAGTGATTTCGATCATTTCCTCCGTTATAACCAGCCCAATCTGTGAATTCAGGGGCGGTGTAAAAACCGAAAATACTTATGAATAATAGTCCAGCAATTAGTCTCATAATGGAAGATAAATAATATTTTTTAAAAAGTGTGAAGTTGACAAACCATTTATTTTTTCAAATTTCCATTTAAAATCTGCAACTTTAAAAGAATTTATTGCATTTTTGAAACAAATAATAGTAAGCAATTTAAAGACAAAAACGATATGAATAAAAACGCGATTATCTGGGCCCTTTTGGGAACTATGTTGAGCTTCGGTACAGTCCAAGCTCAAAAACTATACACCTATCCCATAGGTGTTCAAACGTATACGTTCAGAAAGCATTTTCCAGAGAAGGGGGCGGAAAAAACACTTGATTTGATTAAGTCTTTAGGCTTTACTGAAATTGAAGGTGGCGGCGTGAAAGGAATGTCCTTAGAAGACTATAAGAAATTATGCGATGCCAGAGGAATTGCTATTCCATCGACGGGAACTGATTTTAATGAATTGGCTAAAGATCCGATGGCGGTCGTACAAAGAGCAAAAATATTAGGGTCTAAATTTGTCATGTGTCCTTGGATTCCGCACAAAAGAGGGGAATTCTCAATGGCAGATGCACAAAAGGCTATCGAAGTTTTCAATCAAGCGGGAAAGGTTTTAAAAGAAAACGGAATAACGTTGTGCTACCATGACCATGGGTTTGAATTCCAGCCTTTTGAGGATGGGACTTTGTTGGATTACATGATTAAAAATACGAATCCACAATATGTTTCTTTTGAAATGGATGTATTATGGACGATACATGGCGGTGGAGCAGATATGCCAGTTAAGTTGTTGAAGAAATATCCAGGCCGCTTCAAATTGATGCACGTAAAAGATCTTCGCAAAGGTGTCAAAGGGGATTTGACAGGCGGTACTCCTGCGGAAAATGATGTAGCCGTAGGTGCTGGTCAGGGCAACTGGAAGCAGATCATTAAATTAGCTAAAAAAGGAGGGGTTGAGCATTGTTTTATTGAAGATGAAAGTGATAAGGAATTAGAAAATATACCTTTGAGTATTGCTTTTTTAAAGAGCTTATAATCCATATTTTCATTTATTCTCCTTTCTCTTCCATCGGAAGGTAGGTCGAAAATTTATTTCGATCATTCTTATTATTTTGTGCTTTTGATGAACGCCTTTTTAATTGGGTTCGGTGAAAAGTATAAAGAGAGAGATTGTAACTAAACGGGTACAAATAAGTCATTGAAATGAAAACTAAAGTAGGATTATTTGGGATTGGATTAGATACTTATTGGGCTCAGTTTGATGGTTTACTTGACAATTTAGTACGCTATCAAAATTTTATTCAGGATAAAATAGGCAAATTAGGCGTTGAAGTTGTCGATGCTGGAATGGTCGATAATCCCATGAAAGCCCGGCAGGCGGCAGACTTTTTGAAGGCAAATGATGTTGAAATTGTTTTTTTATATGTGTCCACCTATGCCTTATCATCTACGGTATTGCCTATTGCACAGAAGCTAAAGGTTCCAATCATTATCCTAAATCTCCAGCCTGTTGACGCGCTTGATTATGAAAAATTCAATCAATTAGGTGATAGAGGTAAGATGACAGGTCTTTGGCTTGAAAATTGCCAAGCATGCTCTGTTCCTGAAATTGCAAGCGTGTTTAACCGTTCCGGTCATCGCTATGATTTTGTCACTGGCTACCTTCAAGATGAGGAGGCTTGGGAGGAAATTGAAGCATGGATTGAGGCATCAAAAGTATCGGTCGCTATGCGAAATAATCGCTTAGGGATATTGGGGCATTATTATGGAGGAATGCTTGATGTTTACACAGATTTGACAAAACAATCCGCGGTATTTGGGACTCACATTGAAATTTTGGAAATGTGCGAATTGAAAAAATGCCGAGATGAGGTAAGTGACGCAGAGGTGGAAGCTAAAATTTCAGAATTTCATCATACGTTTGATGTGTCGCCTGAGTGCGAAAAGGATGAAATTGAGCGCGCGGCAAAAACGTCAGTAGCCTTAGATAAGTTGATACATAATCATCAACTCGGTTCAATGGCATATTATTATGAAGGTGAAAGCGGCAATGAATATGAAAATATAGTTACTTCTGTTATTGCCGGAAATACTTTGTTGACCGGAAGAAATATTCCCATTGCAGGGGAATATGAAGTAAAGAATGCGCAAGCAATGAAAATAATGGCTGAATTTGGGGCTGGGGGTTCCTTTTCAGAATTTTACCTCATGGATTTCAAAGATGATGTTGTCCTGCTGGGCCATGATGGTCCAGCGCACTTTGCTATTGCAGAGGGTCGAGTAGGTTTAGTCCCCCTTCCTGTTTATCACGGAAAGCCTGGCAAAGGATTATCGATTCAAATGTCGGTAAAGCATGGCCCAGTTACCCTGCTTTCTGTGGTGGAAGGGAAAAATGAGGTATTTCTTTTACTCGCTCAAGGAGAATCGGTTGAGGGTCCCATTCTCGAAATTGGCAATACCAATAGCCGATATCGTTTTTCTATAGGGGCAAAACGTTTTATGAATGAATGGTCGAAGCAAGGACCGGCTCATCATTGTGCTATTGGAATTGGACATATTGGAAATAAAATTGAAAAATTGGGGCAGATTTTAGGCATTGAGGTGGTGAGGATTTGTTAAGAATCTAATGGAAATCTGGTCTACTTAAATGTAATGTTTTCTTTGTAGGCCAACGAACCACCTATCAAATTCAATACGAATTATGGGCATGGATTTGGACAAAACCCTGAGGTGGAAATGGTATCCTTTAGTGTCACGCCTTGGCTCGATTCTGTCAGTGTGCTCAAGAAATATGCAGCGAAAAATAACATCAAAAGTAAACAATGGCACCTGCTTACGGGAGATAAAAATGCCATTTACACCTTAGCGCGCAAATCCTATTTTGCCGAAGAAAACCTAGGGTTCTCGAAAGATAATAGCCAATTTTTACACACGGAGCATGTGGTTTTAGTCGATAAAACTTTACGAATTCGGGGAATTTATAATGGTAGCTTGGGATTAGAAATGGAGCAATTAGTCAAGGATATTAAATTACTTTTGGCCGAAAAATAGTCAGACTGCTTTATCCATTAAACTAAAAATAATTGCTTATTTACATCAAAATAAAAACGGATGCAATCTAATTTTTTGTCTGTAGTGCTAATGCCTTTGGCCCTGGCACTCATCATGATGGGTCTAGGATTATCGCTGACAATGGCAGATTTTAAACGGGTATATATTTTCCCTAAGGCAGTCCTCATTGGCCTATTCTGTCAAATGTTTGTCCTGCCCATCATCTGTTTTTTAATCATCAAATTGCTGGGAATACCACCCGTTTTAGCCGTCGGCTTAATGTTATTAGCAGCGGCTCCAGGAGGTCCTTCTGCAAACCTATATAGCCATATTGCCAAAGGAGATGTGGCACTGAAT
>CANHXO010000034.1 GCA_947464595.1 Cytophagaceae bacterium | reverse complement strand
ATACGATAGAGTTTCACCCGCTAATTTTTTTAGAATAGACATGTGTTAAAGTTTGTCAATTCCAAAGGTACAAATTTCTGTTGGATTGGGTAATTTATGGTTTTTGATATCCGATCGTTTGATAAAATTGTTCCGAGTAATTATCCGAAAGTGGAATGTGGTTTTCGCCAATTTTAATTTTCTGATTTCGGATGGATTCTACTTTCTTCAAGGAAACAATAAAGGACTTGTGGATTCTTTGAAATTCTGCCGAAGGTAATTTTTCTTCAATTAACTTCATGGTCATGCGGCAAACCACAGGAAATTTCTGGGTTCTAAGATGGATTTTAATGTAATCTTTTAGGCCTTCTATATATAAAATATCTTCGAGCATGATTTTCATTAATGAATAATCTGCATGAATGAAGATGTATTCCATTTTGTCAGGCACTGGAATTTGAGCTTGTACCAGGACATTTTTGCTTTTGAAATAATCCAAAGCTTTATGCGTTGCTTTTAAAAATCGCTCAAAAGAAATGGGTTTAAGGACATAATCAATAACATCTAAATTAAATCCTTCCAACGCATATTGCTGGTAAGCTGTCACAAAAATCACCATCGGTTTTTGCGTTAGGCTCTCTAAAAATTGAACACCTGTTAGGCCAGGCATTTGGATATCTAGAAAAATTAGATCGATTTCATTTTCCTGCAAGTATTCAATCGCCTCAAAAGCATTGCGACATCTTTTTTCTAATTTTAAAAAAGGGACTTTTGCGATGTTGTCCTCAATTAAATCAAGTGCAAGATTTTCATCATCTACCGCCAAACATTTTAGAACCACTTTTGGAAGTGCTGTAAATTCCTCGATTTTCTCTTCCTCTTCTTCCATTTTTAAGTATGTTTTATTTTTAGTTCGACTAAATAACGATCTTCTTTTTCGTAAATGGTCAAATCATGTTGATCAGGATATAAAAGCTCTAAACGCCTGCGCACATTGGCTAAACCTATCCCTGAACTTTCATCTTTAATTTCTGAATTTTGTTTACTCACTTTATTGCTGACGCTAAAAAACAATGATTTTTTATCATCATTGAGTTCGATTTCAATGCTTGGGTCTTGAACCATTCCTACCCCATGTTTAAAGGCATTTTCAACAAATGGAATAAGCAACATGGGTTCAATGCTCGAAGGAGACGAGCTTAATTTGTGTTTAAAGTCAATCTTAATGTCATTGCCAAATCGCAAACGCTGCAACTCTATGTAGCTTTCTAAATAACTAAACTCCTTATCAATGCTTACTTTCGAATCACTCGTTTCGTAAATCATATACCGCATTAATTCAGATAATTTAATCACGACGGGTTCAACCATCTCAGGCTTTCTTCTAGATAAAGAAACGATGCTATTAAGTACGTTAAACATGAAATGTGGACTGATTTGCGACCTCAAGAAAGATAATTCAGATTTTAAGCGTTCGTTTTCCTCTTCTTTTTTTACCTCTTGGTCCGTCATGTTGTCAGATAGAAATCGATAACTAATTCCTATGGCAACAATGAATAATAATTGGAAAATAATTCTTAAAGACGTCCCTCTTCTAAAACCGCTGCCTCTTGTGCTTGAGCCATTGGCCATTTCAGGAAAAAACCATTTAAATAATTCTTCATGAAACCAAAGCATAAAGGCTAATGAAATCGCAAGAAAAATGACATACAATAACAATCCTTTTTGCTTTAAGATTTTTCTTAATAAAAATTCAGTATTAAAGTAAAATAATGGGATGTTGAACAGCCCGAAAACCACAAAAAACATATTCCATTGGAAATGACGTTCAATTTCTCGGGGATTATTAGAAGCTGAATTGGGTCCTAATAGCAAGGGCAAAGACAAAAAACAGGTCCAAAAAAAGACATGCAATAGGATAGGCCTAAGCTTCCAATTTGATTTTGACATAATTTTCTTTAGGGTAGTAAATTCAAATTAAAACAAAATCGCTTATATTACTAAAAAATTTTATACAAGTATCCCTTTTTTGCCGATGAATAAGCTAAATGGATATTTGTAATATTACGAAAAACCTATTTAAACGAACATGAGAAAAGTCTTTTTTTTATTACTGTTGCCTTGGGTTTGTTGGGCCCAACAAACCATCCCCTTAACAGATTTGAGTGCTTTTGACCATCCAAGCACGAATTGGACGATTGAGCAAGTGATTAAAGCAAGGCCAACAGATACTAGCTTTCAGGTCAGTTCGGGTAAAGGGGTTTTATTGAACACCCTTCGTCATGGGAAATACAAACGTACGGATGATTTAAAATTCAACTTAAACCATGGAGATATCCACTTTATGATGGATTTTATGCTTCCCAAAGGGGCTAATTCTGGCATTTATTTGCAAGGTCGTTACGAAGTACAATTATTTGATTCCTGGGGTAAAAAATCTTTAAAATTTGGCGATTGCGGCGGTATTTATGAGCGCTGGGATGATGCTCGAGGAAAAGGAAATGAAGGATTTGAGGGATTTGCTCCCAGGCAAAATGCATGCAAAGCACCAGGTTTGTGGCAATCCATCGAAATTGATTTTGAAGCCCCGCGATTTGATGCATCAGGTAAAAAAATCAAAAATGCCATTTTCAAAAAAGTTATCTTAAACGGAATATTAATTCAGGAAAATATTGAAATGTCGGGGATGACTCGCGGTGCCTTATTCAATCAAGAAGGCCCCATGGGACCGATAATAATTCAAGGAGATCATGGGCCTGTAGCGTTTAAAAATATTAAATACGAGACTTATGATAAGCCGAGTGCCAATTTAAGCAACATTTCCTATCAGTACTATGAAGGTAAATTCCCTGAGCCAGTGATAGGTCAAGCGACCCCATTGCTTAAAGGTAATTTAGCTGCATTGTCACAAAAAGTGATCAAAGCAAGAAATGATTATTTAATTCATTATTTGGGAGATTTAGAAATCCCTGAAACAGATAATTATACCTTTCAAACGCATTGGACTGGATCTGGAGTATTGAAAATTGATGGGAAAGAATACAACGCTGGTGCTCATTGGTACACCGATGAAGTATTATCCACCGTTCATTTAACCAGTGGAAAACATAAATTTGAATTGATTCATGTCAAAGATTTTAGTTGGGGCCCGAAAGCTCTAGGTGTTTTTGTCAAAAGAGTAGGTTCTCGAATCGTGCCTTTCCACGTGAGAACATCTTTGCCAGATCCTGAGCCAAAAGGATTAATCGAAGTAAAGGCAAATGCTGAGCCTGTTTTTCAAAGGTCCTTTACCCTTCATCAAGGGAAGAAAAAGACGCATGTTATACATGTGGGTGATCCAAGCGGTCTTTCCTATTCGTATGATTTAAAACAAGGAGCTTTGTTGCAAACATGGAAGGGTAAATTCTTGAACGCAACCCAAATGTGGTTGGATCGAGGTGAACCTCAAACAGCAGAGCCAATGGGATTAAATGTGGTCATGGATGGAAAGTTTCCTTTGGTTTTAAGTAGCCAAGCTCAGCCAGATTCGTTGGATGCAACTAAATTGGTTTATAAAGGATACAAGATTTTGCATGGCAGACCTGTTTATATGTATGATTGGCCTGCAGCCCAACTAAAAGTTGAAGACCATTTGAACCCTAATGAAAATGGAACGGGTTGGCTTAGGACGATCAATTTGATTGGGGCAAGTGCACAAAAGTCAAATATTGAATTGGTACTCGGGAATACCCCAGACGTGGTGGAAATCAATGCAGGACTTCTAGCTCTACAAGGAATGGGATATTATGTTCAATGGAAGGGTTCCCCTTCGATTATTTTGAATAAGCAAGCGAATGAAAAGCAGGTGAGAGTTCCTCTACAAGGAAATAGTTTTACATATCAATTGATTTGGTAACCTTTATAAGATCATGAAATTAAAATTAAGTATTTTATTATTAGCCATTTCTGTAAGTGCTTTTGGGCAAAAGTCAGCACCGAAAACAGAGCAAGATTTTTATGAAATAAAAACCTTACCCATTCCTCAAGACCTTTATTTAGAAGTGGGAGGTTTGGCCACTATGCCAGACGGCCGCCTCGCAGTGAGTACTCGGCGTGGGGAAATATGGATCGTTGAAAACCCGTATCAAAAAGAGAGCCACCTAACTAATTTTAGGAAATTTGCCAGTGGATTGCATGAGATTTTAGGATTAGCGTATAAAGATGGGGTCTTTTACTGCTCTCAACGTGGTGAATTGACAAAAATTTCGGATACCAATCGCGATGGAGTGGCCGATTTGTATGAACCCATTTACCAATTCGAACTATCTGGTAATTATCATGAGTACACTTATGGACCTGTTTTTGATAAAAACGGGGATATGTTGGTAACGCTCAACCTAGCCTGGATCGGTTTTGGTGAAGGGAAGTTTGCCAAATGGCGCGGTTGGTTAGTCAAGATCAAACCTGATGGAACCCTGGAACCGCAATCGGCCGGCTTACGTTCCCCCGCTGGCTACAGCATCAATGAAGAAGGGGATATTTTTTATGGGGAAAATCAAGGAGATTGGGTAGGTTCAGGCCGAATCACCCATTTGGCGAAAGGTGATTTTGCCGGTAATCCAGGTGGAATCAAATGGGCTAAAGAACCTAATAGCCCTTTAAAATTGACTTTGGAAGAAATCCCTGATAATAGCCAACCGATGTTTGAAGCGGCTAAAAAGGTCAAAAGTTTGAAAATACCTGCTGTATGGTTTCCACATGCCATTATGGGAATTTCAACATCTGATATTATTCAAGATACGACTAAAGGAAAGTTCAGCCCTTTCCCTGGGCAGTACTTTGTTGCAGACCAAGGACAATCTAAGGTCATGCGGGTATTCATGGAAAAGGTGAATGGTGTGTACCAAGGATTTTGCATCAACTACCGTGAGGGATTTCAGTCAGGAATTCTGCGGGAACGATTTGGATTAGATGGGAGTATGTTTGTGGGCATGACGTCAAGGGGTTGGGGATCAACAGGTAAGGATAATTTTGGACTCCAACGCTTAGTTTGGAATGGATTAACACCTTTTGAAATACATACTATTCATGCGAGATCGGATGGATTTGAGATTTCATTTACGCAGCCTGTGGATGTAAAATCAGTTAAAAATGCTGCTTCTTATGCGTTGAGATCCTATATTTATCAATACCATCATCAATATGGTAGTCCGATTATCAACGTGAGCGATATGAAAATTAAGGGAATTTCTGTTTCTTCAGATAAGAAATCAGTCCGTATTTCAATCGATGGAATTAGGCAATTCTATATTCATGAATTTATTTTAAAAGGCGTTTTAAATGAGGAGGGGGAGTCATTATTGCATGAAACAGCCTATTACACATTGAATCAAATTCCTTCAGGGGATAAAATGGCCATCAATGAATCTACTGCTCCAGTACTTGAAAAAGCTGTGGCGCCTGTCATTGAGCAGCCTAAATTGGCAGTCAACAACAAAAAGTCATTAGTAACAGAAGCTCAAGCTATGGCATTGTTAAAAAAGCATACTTGTTTAGCTTGTCATGCCAAGGACAAAAAAGTAGTGGGTCCATCGTATGAGGATATTGCTAAACGTAAATACTCAGACCAACAAATATTAGCATTAGTCTATAAGCCGAATCCTCAAAACTGGCCAGATTATGCCACTGAGATGGCCCCTATGAGTCATATACCGGCTAATGATGTTTTAAAAATCGCCTCTTGGATTAATAACCTGGGCGCAAAAAATAAAGTGGAGCCGAATCGGGATTAAAGCTGATTATGAGGTAATCAAAGGAATCACAAAAAAAAGGAACTCATTTAGAGTTCCTTTTTTTTAGACACTTCCGTATCTACTATTTTTTTTTGGGTTCTACTGAACCTTGAATTGTTAAGATAATTTGGGATACCTCTCCATTGTTGACAACCGTAATCGTTTTGTTAAAACTTCCTGGACGTCCTGCAGAATTATACGAAGCAGTAACTTTACCTGTTTTTCCTGGCATGATCGGTTCTCTAGTCCATTCAGGAGTTGTGCAACCACATGATGGTTGGACATTTGAAATAACAACGGGGGCTTTACCTGTATTTGTAAATTCAAAGCTATAGGTTGCTTGAGTTCCCTCGGTGATTTTTTTGAAATCGTGAGCAGTCTCTTTGAATTTGATCATGCCCTGAGCATTTGATTGAAATGCTACCGCAAAAAGTATGGCGATAATTCCTAAAAATTTCTTCATGGTTTTTTATTTTGATTTATGAGTGGCAAATCTAAAACAAAGGGGAGATTCAACAAAAGAATTGGCGTATTTTTTTATCATACCTATGTTTTTGGCTCATGCCTAAAATGTTGTATTTTTGCATGTTAAATATAATAATGCCCTTGATTCCTCAGAATTCATATTCTTTTACCAAGTCGGAGATTAAATTTGATCCCAAAAAGATTCTGGAGGATTATCAGCTCGCCGTGATTAGTCGGCAGTGCAGTTTATTAGTTCGAAAAGAAGTTTTTACTGGCCGGGCTAAATTTGGTATCTATGGAGATGGCAAAGAGTTATGTCAAATAGCCTTAGCTCGCTCCATGCAATCAGGCGATTATATTTCAGGATATTACCGAGATCAGACCATCGGCGTAGCAGTAGGTGACCTAACTTGGCCTCAATATTTTGCTCAATTATACGGTCATCCAGACATCAATTTTGACCCACATTCTGGGGGCCGACAAATGAATAATCATCATGCCACGCGCTGGTTAGATGAAAATGGAGAATGGAAGGATCAGACTTCGCGCATTAATTCCGTCGCTGGAATTTCTTCGACTGCTGCTCAAACTCCGAGAGCTTTAGGTATCGCTTACGCTTCAAAACTATATCGAGAAAGAGCTGATTTAGCAGCACATGCAACTCTTTTTTCAAAAGGTGGGCAAGAAGTTTGTTACACGACCATTGGCGATGCAAGTACCTCTGAGGGGATGTATTTTGAGTGCATTAATGCTGCTGGGGTTTTACAAGTACCTATTATTTTTTCAGTTTGGGACGATGGATATGGAATTTCTGTCCCGATCGAATACCAAACAACGAAGTCGTCTATTTCAAAGGCTCTGGCCGGTTTCCAACGAAATGAGGATGGAAAAGGTTTAGAAATTATTGAAGTTAAAGCCTGGGATTATCCAGGATTATTGGACGCCTATGTTCGGGCATCTAAATTAGCCAGAGAAGAATTTGTACCTTGTTTAGTTCATGTCATTGAGTGTACTCAACCGCAGGGACATTCAGCCTCTGGCTCACATGAGCGATATAAATCGACCGATCGATTGGCTTGGGAACATGAGGCAGATTGTAATTTATTATTTCGCCAGTGGATATTAGAAAATAAATATTCGGATGAATCTACGCTTAAAGCAATCGATGATGCGGCTGTTATTCAAGCTAGAAAATATCAAAAGGATGCATTTGCAGCTTATATGTCCTCGGTGGATGTGGACCGAAAAGGCTATTTAAGAATTGCTAAAAATTTATTGGATTCTACGAATGAACCTAGTTTATTGGAACCCATTATAGAAGAATTAAACCAAGTTACGTACCCTATCTTTAGTGATTTGGTCAAAGCGGGTCGTAAAACATTAAGAGCATTCCGATTTTATCAAGGACCTGCCGTTAAATTGTTAAGAAAGTGGTTGACGGATCTGGAAGAAAAAAATCGGAGAAGATTTAGTTCACATCAAATGAGTGAATCGGTTCATTCCCCTTTGTTGGTGAAGGAGGTGAAACCATTGTATGAAAAAGTACCCCAACTAGTCGATGGAAGAGAAATTTTAAACCAAAGTTTTTCTAACTTTTTGGAAGATCCTCGTGTGTTTATTTTAGGGGAGGATGTAGGAAAGATTGGGGATGTGAATCAAACACTGGCGGGTTTGCAAGAGAAGTTTGGACCATTAAAAGTAACAGACACAGGTATTCGGGAGGTGAGCTTAGTAGGTCAGGGTGTTGGAGCCTCGATGCGTGGTTTAAAGCCTATTGTCGAGATACAATACCTAGACTATATTTTATATCCCTTTCCAATTTTATCGGATGACTGGGCTTGTCTTCATTATCGGACGGTGGGTGGCCAAAAAGCACCCATGATTTTGAGGACAAGGGGACATCGATTGGAGGGCATTTGGCATTCAGGTAGCCCTATGGCCTTGTTGATCAACGGATTACGAGGGGTACATTTTTGTGTACCTCGTAATATGACTCAGGCCGCGGGCATGTATCGGACTTTGCTCATGGGGGATGACCCAGGATTAGTGATCGAATGTCTCAATGGATATCGACTTAAAGAGCCTATGCCGACCAATTTATTGGATATTGTCGTGCCATTAGGTATTCCTGAAATCTTAAGAGAGGGTGGTGATTTGACGGTGGTTACCTATGGTTCGATGTGTCGTATTGTGATGGAAGCCGCAGAAACCTTAGCCGAAATGGGAATTTCTGTTGAGGTCATCGACGTTCAAACTTTACTACCTTTTGACCGAAATCATCAGATTCTTTTATCAATTCAAAAAACACATCGTGTCCTTTTTGCTGATGAAGATATGCCAGGGGGTGCAACCGCCTATATGATGCAAGAGGTGATTGATAAACAGGGAGGATTTAATTGGTTAGATGCACCTGCAAGATGTTTGTCGGCTCCCCCGCATAGGCCTGCTTACAGTTCAGACGGAGATTATTTTAGTAAACCCAATGTGGAAAATGTGGTGGACACCGTGTATGAGATGATGCGTGAGGTTGATCCAACATCCTTCCCAGCCATTTATTTTTAATATGTCAGCGATCTCTTTGTATTTTAAGGCGATTTTATCTGGGGTACAAAGTACCCGCAATGGGATGGCATTAACCTGGAAGCATGCTTGGTCTGCCAGAAAATCAAGAAAAGTCCAACAAGTTCAAGATCCTCAATATTTTAGTGCGAGTGAAAATACAGGGATTTTTACTTTGGAGTATCCCCAACAAACAATTCCTGTTCCTGTCAATGGCCGGTACCAATTACACAATGAGATGGACGATTGCATCGTTTGCGATAAATGTGTCAAAGTTTGTCCGGTCGATTGCATCGAAATTGATCCTATTAAAGCAACAGGCCTTGTTGGCACCACCTCAGATGGGTCTCCCATTCGTTTATATGCAGCTAAATTTGATATTGATATGTCAAAATGCTGTTTTTGTGGTTTGTGTACAACTGTTTGTCCAACCGAATGCCTTACCATGACCTCCGAATATGATTTTTCGGTTTTTGATGTGAAGGAACATACCTTTGGTTTTGCTAATTTAACAAAGGAGCAGGCGGATGAAAAGAGGATGCTATACGAGCAATTTGTTGCTGAAAAAGAAGCGATGAAAGCGTCCGCTTCTGTTTCAACTGAAATCTCAGATCAAAAAGAAGGAGATGAGAAACCCGCATTCAAGCCCAGTTTTAAACCGAAGATTCCGGGTACGCAAGGAGAAGAATCGACTCCTTCTGAAATCGAAAATAAGGTTACTGAGCCAGAGAAACCCGTAGCAAAACCCGCTTTCAAGCCTAGTTTTAAACCGAAGATGCCTCCTAAATCTCAATAAGATCATGAATAGCCCCCTGATGATTGGATTTTTGGCGTTGACTATGTTGACTTGTGGCAGTGCATTTTATATGTTGTGGACAAAAAATGTGCTGCATGCGGCATTGGCCATGTTCATGACCATGTTGGGCTTGGCTGGATTTTATGTGTTGGCTTTTGCCGATGTAATGGCCGTTTCTCATTTAATGATTTATGTGGGTGGCGTTTTGATTTTAATTTTGTTTGGGATCATGATGACGAGTCAACGGTCGGTCGAAGCGGGGCAATCCAATGAGCTTTGGACGGAACAAAAAGGTCGATTCTGGGCAATTTCTATTGGTCTTACTGTTTTTTTAGGCTTGTCTTGGTTGATGGGCCAACAACATTTTTACGCGTTTACCGACCTCGATCAACATTCGAAATTGGGCCAGGTGGGCTTAAGTTTCATGCTGGAATATTCATTTCCGTTTGAGTTGACCGGTATATTTTTACTGATTGCTTTAGTGGGTGCAACATATATTGCCAAAAATCATGAATGAAATTCCATTGATATTTTTCTTGTGGGTTGGGGCATTTTTATTTGCCACAGGTTTGTCTATTATTTTGATTAAACGCAATGTGATTTTTGTATTGATGGGGATAGAATTGATGTTGAATGCGGCTAATTTAAATTTAATCGCATTTTCGAGAGGGGATGAACTTAATCAGGGTTTGATGTTGGGCTTATTTGTATTGGTGATTGGGGTATGCGAAATGTCCATCGCTTTGGCTATAATCTTGCAGGTATACCGACGATTTAGAAAGATTGATATTGATCAATTTCAATCCAGAAATTAATTTTTTTCATCGAGCCATGTTTTCAGTTGGCTAATCAAAGCAGGTGTTTTTGCTTTTCCAATAATTTTTTCAAGTTCAGTTTTCGGGGCATCCAACATATTTCTAGTGGTACCAAAATGCTTGAGTAATTTCTGGGCGGTTAGTTTTCCAATCCCTTCCATTTCTTCTAATTGGCTTATAATAAAGTTCTTACTTCGTTTATTGCGATGCGCGGTAATGCCAAACCGATGGGCTTCATCTCGAAGTTGTTGGATTAACTTTAGCGACTCAGATTTTTTATCAATATAAAGAGGTAAAGAGTCTTCGGGGAAGTATATTTCTTCTAATCGCTTGGCGATGCCGATGATGGGTATTTTTCCATATAAGCCTAGGGCCTTTAGTGCGTCACATGCAGAGGATAATTGGCCTTTACCACCATCCACCACGATCAGATCTGGCAATTCGGATTCCTCCTCCAACAACCTTTTATAGCGCCGAGTGACAACTTCAAACATGGTAGCGAAGTCATTGGGGCCTTCCACCGTTTTGGGAGTGAATAAACGGTATTCTTTTTTTGCAGCAGTACCATTTAAAAAACACACCATGGCGGATACGGGATTGGTGCCTTGTAAATTTGAATTATCGAAACATTCGATATGTTTGGGCAATTGGGTTAGACGCAAATCATTTTTTAACGTGAGGAGTACTCGCATTTTTCGATCGCCACCACTTTCTTCTGCTGCTTTTCGATCGGCTTTTTCCTTTTTAAAGTAGAGTACATTTTTAAGCGACATATCGAGCAATTTTTTCTTATCACTCATGGCCGGGACGGTATTTTTGACGCCTTTAAATTCGAGGGCCATGGGAATATTGGTGATAATTTCCTTTGCTTCACTTTGAAATTGTTCTCTTTTTTCCCAGATGAGCATGGTCAACAAATCATTCTCGTCTTCATTGAGTTTTTTCTTTGTTTCCCAAGTTTGCGATTGAGTGATGGTGCCGTTGATTACCTTCATGAAATTAACGTAAGCGACTTGTTCATCTGTTACGATAGTGAATACATCCACATCATGAATGGCAGGATTAACGACCGTAGATTTAGCTTGATATTTTTCTAGTAATTGCCATTTTTCTTTATATTCTTGCGCTTCTTCGAAGGCTAATCGGCCTGCCGCAAGTTGCATTTTTTCGTGGAAGTAGTTTTTGGGCTTTTGATAATGGCCTTTGAGTATGCTTTGAATCGAATCGATGTATTCTAAATAAACGGCTTCTGATTGCAATCCTTCACAAGGCCCTTTACAATTACCAATATGATATTCTAAACAGACCTTAAATTTCCCTTGTTCGATGTTGGCAGGTTTTAAAGCTAATGCGCAAGTACGCAAGGGGAAAAGTTGGTGCAGCAATTCCATTAATGCATTCATCGCCTTTGGATTAGCAAAAGGCCCAAAATAAGTTCCTGCTTGGTGATCGATGCGCCTGGTCGAAATGAGTTTAGGAAAATGTTCTTTGGTGATGCATAAAAAGGGGTACGTCTTATCGTCCCTTAAAAGAATATTGTATTTCGGCTGAAACTGTTTAATTAGGGTATTTTCCAACAAAAGTGCATCGAATTCTGAATGTACAATGGTGAATTCAACCCGCCTTATTTGTTGGACGAGTCTTCTTGTTTTGTTGTCTTGATTTTTTTGATTGGTGAAATAGCTGCTAATCCGATTCTTTAAATTTTTTGCTTTTCCTATGTAGATAATCGTATCTGATTCGTCGAAGTAGCGATAAACCCCAGGGTCTTCTGGTAGTGAGGGGAGTAAGAGCTTGGGATTAAAATCAGTCATCAAGTCAAAAATAGCCATTTATTTTTTGTACATACGGAAGATTTGTGAAGAAAATTTAATTTGAAGGTACATCATTTTGCAGACCTTCACATCCATAGGTAAAACCACGATCTTCAGCACAGTTTTTGATGCAGCGTATGCGGCATTTATTATTTTAAGCGTAAAATACTTAAACCTGTTTTTTATTAATTATTTGAGTATGGTAGTAGAAATTAACTACCTATTTTTCTACAGGTAACCCATTTATTGAATCACAGGTTGTTGGTTTGCTGCTAAGGAGTCTTGCCCTACCTTTCCACTGCAGGTAAAATCGAACGTAAAATTATCAGGTTTAATGAATGGCATTTTTCGGTACCCCTCGATGGCTAATGTTGCATCCGAATAAACGCGCTCCATAAATTTGGCATAGACCGGCATCGCCATTTTAGCCCCTTGCCCTAAGGCTAAACTTCTGAAGTGAATACTTCGATCATCACCACCGACCCAAACACCTGCGACAATTTTTTGAGTCACTCCCATAAACCAGCCATCTGAATAGTTAGAGGTTGTTCCTGTTTTGGCACCTATTTCATTTCCTGCTACAATGGATGTTCGCTTTAATCCTTCAGCTGTTCCACCAGGTTCATGCACGGCACCTTGAAGCATGTAGGTCATCAAATAGGCTGTTTCAGGCTTTATAGCCGCTTTCTCGATAGGCGAAAATTCCCTTAAAACGGTACCTACCTTATCCGTAATTTTTAATACTAATATTGGATCTATTTTTTCACCACCATTTGCAAGAGTACTATAGCCAGTCACTTGGTCTAATAAAGTTACTTCAGAGGCACCCAAACATAAAGAAGGCACTTCATTCAAGGGACTCGACACCCCACATTTATGGGCGAAATCGGCAATTTTGGAAGCTCCTAGTTGTTTCATTAACTTGGCCGAAATGGAATTGATCGACAATCCCATTGCCCGGCGCATCTTTAAATTTTCATAGGAATACTTGCCATCTGAATTTTGTGGAGTCCAAGTGCTTCCCGTTAATCCATCTTCTTCGCCAAAGGTTACCGGCTCATCCACCAGCTCATCACATGGATTAATGATTTCATTTTCTATCGCAGCCCCATAGACAAAAGGCTTGAAAGTTGAACCCGGTTGGCGCCTACTTTGCGAAATGTGGTCAAACTTAAAATACTTGTAATTGATCCCACCGATCCATGCTTTGACATGACCATTCGTAGGATCCATGGCCATAAATCCACAGTTTAAGATCTTTTTATAATAACGCAAGGAATCCATTGAACTAAATGTGGTGTCAATATCTCCTTGGTACGAAAAAACAGTCATTTTAATGGGTTTGTTCAATTCCTCCCACACTTTAAATTCATCATTTTCATAGGTGGCCATTAAATCTCGATAGCGTTGCGTACGCTTCATAGCATCCTTTAAAAAGCCTTTGATTTCCTTCATCTCTTCATTCACCCAAGGGTTTCTGCCTTGCCAATGCGAGTAAAACAATTTTTGTTCCGCCTGCATATGTTCCTTGACCGCCTCTTCTGCATATTTCTGCATCCTTGAGTCAATGCTTGTATATATGCGTAATCCACTGGTGTATAAATTCAGTTGCTGGTCATCAGGCCTATCTTTATTAATCTCTTTTAAAGCGGCTAAAACTTGAGTCCTAATCGCCTCTCTAAAATAGGGAGCCGATCCTGTATTTTGATTTTCTACTTTGTAATGGAGATTTAATGGGGCTTCACGCATTTTTTGTAGATCCTCTTCGGTAAGAAATTCATATTTTACCAACTGCCCTAAGACGGTATTTCTTCGTTCAATGGTCTTTTCGGGCCTTACACGAGGATCAAATAGGGAGGGGTTTTGAAGTAAGCCAATCAATGTTGCCGCCTCTGGCAACGTCACATCATTTAAATCTTTTTGAAAATACGTCCGACAAGCCACTTGAATACCATAAGCATTGTTACCAAAACTCACTTCATTCAGGTACATGGCCATAATTTCTTGTTTGGTATACCGTCTTTCGAGGCGAATGGCCAAAATCCATTCTTTGACTTTGGCAATAACCGTCCGCAAACCATCTACTTTCATCAACAAACCAATGTACACCGGATCGTCTTCCCCAAATTCCATCGACCGCGTATTAAACAAATTTTTAGCTAATTGCTGTGTAATGGTACTTCCCCCACCAGCAGTACCCAATGAAAATACGACCCGAAACATGGATCTTAAATCAATTCCTGAATGCGATGTAAATCGGGCATCTTCCGTTGAAATTAAGGTATTGACAATGTTTAAAGGCAATTGTTCAAATTCAAGTGGGTTACGATTCTCCCGGAAATATTTCGCAATTTCTTGACCATCTTCCGATATAATCAAAGAAGCGGCTTGGCTTTTTGGATTTTCCAATTCCTGTAAGCTTGGCATTCCACCAAATAGCCAAAGGAAATTAAAGTTAACAGCCAGCAAAAATAAGACTCCTGAAACGGTTCCGATCATGAAGAACTTATAAAGGAATCTGATAATTTTACTGTATTTTCCTTGATCTGTTTCGAGCATTGTTAACGGATATTTTGGTTTAATGCTTTTAAAAGTGCATCTGCTTCAATTTTTAATGGACTTTGCGGGTAAATTTGAATGAATTTTTTCAATTGCAAGGTATATTCACTTATGTCCTTAATTCCACCTTTACAAAGCGCCATTAAAAATACAATTTTATCTTCCAATTTACTATTGGGATATTTATTTTGAATGCTTTGACACATGGAATAGCACTGGTCAAATTCCCTAGCTACATATAAATAATACGCTTTTTCGTAAGCTTTTTGAGCCTCTTCTTCTTTATTTAAACTAAGATTTCCCGTTTCTAATTTTGAGATTAATTGCCTGAAATAGGAGTCAGGAAAACGCTGAGCTAATTTTTCGCGGTAAAGATTTTTATCGATAGAGCTAGATAAATAAAGTAAATACAAGCTTTCTGCTTCAAATTCAGTGCTAGGGAACCGATCCAATAAAGTAATTAATTTAGCTTGAGCTAATTCACGGATGCCAATTTCTAATTGGGTGAATTTGGCCACTTTAAAGAGGGATTGCTCGATTTTTTTATTAGAATTTGTAATCTGAAGGGGTGTTCTTGGAATTGTTGCCAACCATTTTTGCAAAGAATCTTCCGAAACCGTTGAGTTGGCATCGGAGCTATTTGATTTTTTTGTGACGCTTATCGACGAAGTGATAATGTCTGATCCGGTACTTGCATTCTTATTTTTTCGATTCCAAAAGTCCTCTAAAACCCTATTGCCCCACTTAAAATTAAATTCTTGGGATCCTTGAATCCTCGCCATGTCATTGTAAAAATAAAAACTTTGTTGCTCGGGGCTTGTCGGCCTCCTGGTGTAGGTGGCTGCTACATTGGATTTGACCTCCGTTTTTTTCTGTAGCGAATCTATTTTCTTTAATTTCGACTGAACGTAATTTTGATAAAGTTGGCTTAGCTCTTCAGTTGATTTCTTTCCTACTTTTTGCAACGAATCCTCCACATAAATCACGTTGTTTAATTGATTAAAATAGGACCAATTTTTCTTTAATTTTTGTGCGGAATTAAATTCAGGATGGGTAGCTGGTAAAAACGTGGCTGCACTATCAAAATATAAGGCAGCTTCTGTATATTTTTTTAGGGGACTTACAAATAATTGGCCTAATTTTAAAAAGAGTTCTCCTTTATTGGGATTGTTTATGCTTGCTTTAGACCAATATTCCCGCGCTTTTTCAAAGTCTTTATTGGCATAACTTATTTGTCCCAATGCCAAGTATATCTCGGATTGTTTGTCGAGATTTTTGGGTTCTTTCAACATTTTCTCTAAGTCGCTAACTTGACCCGTTAGTTTTTTGCTTGCAATTTGAGCATTTAATTGAAGCTCATATGTGGGCTTATTATTTTTTACCTGGTTAAAGTTTTCTTGGGCTAAACTGTTTTTTCCTTGGGATTGAAATAATTGGCCCAACACAAAATACAAGCGCGCTTTTTGAATCCTTGATTTGACATGAGAAATTTCTTCATTTAGAAGCGCAATGGCGATCGGAATCTCATTTTTTACTTGGTGATAATAGGCTTTATTTAAAATAAAATTCGTTTTCTGAGATGCGCTAAGTGGAACCTCTTTAATGAAATTTTCTACGTTTAAGGCTGATTCAAAATCTTTTTGGTCAATGTAAATCTGATATAAATAAATTAAAGCGCTCGCTTGAGTTATTTCATCATGCTCAATTGAATTAATGTATTTAAAGGTTTCCGTCGCGTTTTTAATATCCCCCTTGATGAGTCTACCTTTGCCGATAATGAGGTAGGCATCATCGATGAACTTGGAGTTTTGATGTCGGTCTATCACCAATGAGGCTTTCCTAATTAAATTCCCAATCTCATTGCTATGTGTCTGCCCAAAACTCGAATCAATTGCCGGAAATATGCCCAAGGGTAGGGAGTAATTTTCATTTCTTTCTTCCCACGATTTTGTATACAGCTCTTTATACAGACGGTCTGCCTGCCAAATCGCATTGTATTTTGCATTAATATTGTGAAATGCCTTCGCTACAGGACGCGTACTTTGTTGGGAACAAGCCCACATAGCCATGATAAAGAAAACTAAGCAGAATATTTTTGGCATTGTACCCATTTAAACAATTTTCAAATTTACAATTATTATAGATGTAAAGGCGCAAATTAAAAGGGAATCACGGATAAATTTTCAAAATTTTAATATATTGTCTAAAACAATTTAAACCCGATAACATGCAACCTTATCAACGATTTATTGGTGCTGCTTTTCAGATGTTGGTCACCATTTTATTAGGTGTTTGGTTGGGGCAATACTTAGATGGATATTTTGGTTTTCAAAAGCCTTGGTGTACCATTTGTTTTTCTTTGGGGTCTATTGCCATTTCTTTGTATGCCTTGATTAAAAGCTTACCCAAATAAATCGCAATATTTCTGTAAATTGCTTTACCGTACCATAAACTAATTTTTACGTGCCAGAGGGTCGCCGAATTATCATATTTTTATTTTTCCTTTTGATTGGGCTAATATTCATAGGTAAGATGTTTTATCTACAGATGTTTGATTCAAGCTATGAAAAAGCGGCAGATAATAATGCCATTCGCAAGATAATTCAAGTGCCATTTAGGGGGGAAGTTTATGATCGTTTTGGGAAGTTGATCGTTTACAATACGCCGGTCTATGATTTATATATCACGCCTAGAAAGGCTATTGTCAAAGATACGAATCGTTTTTGTGCATTATTTGGGATTACGAAAGGCCGCTTTGATACCTTGACTAAAGAAGCCTGGGCTTATTCACGCGTTAAGCCGTCCCTATTTTTAAAGCATTTATCCAAGGAGGATTTTGCCAAAATTCAAGACGCTTTAGTCGATTATCCGGGTTTCTCCATTTCGACAACTGCTTTTCGTACCTATCAATCTAAGGCGCTTTCCAATGCGCTTGGTTATGTGGCTGAAATAAATACGAACTCTTTATCGGATCAGAAAGACGACTATTATCGGCAAGGTGATTATGTAGGAATTTCGGGTTTGGAAGCTTTTTATGAAGAAGCGCTTCGGGGCCAAAGAGGGGTAAAATATCGAATGGTCAATAGTAATGGGGTAGAAAAGGGGGAATATCGACATGGGGATTTAGATGTCAGTTCGGTGGCAGGTCAAAATTTATTTACGAGTGTTGACATTCGACTGCAGGAATATGCCGATAGCTTAATGATGCATAAGGTGGGAAGTGTGGTAGCCATTGAACCTTCCACTGGCGAGATATTGAGCATGGTTTCAGCCCCTTCTTATGATCCTAGTCTTTTAGCCGGAAGAAATTTTTCTAAATATTATCAAATATTGGCTTTAGACCCTTTGAAGCCATTGATCAACCGTCCTCCTTCAGCCTATTATCGACCAGGTTCTACCTTCAAAATTGTTCAAGCACTAGTCGGATTGCAGTTGGGCATTTTAACCCCTGGATCCGTTTTTACCCATGCTGGCGCGCCTGTTAAATGTCACGTGCACAACACCTCTCACAACGATTTACACAATGCGATTCAGTGGTCTTGTAATCCTTATTTTTACCATGCATTTCGGAAAATTTTATATGATAATACGCAAGGAGATACGTTTGAAAGGTCTGCTCAAGGGCTCCAGCGGTGGTCCGAATTAGTGGCCAATTTTGGTTTTGGTCGAAAATTGGGCGTTGATTTAGGAAATGAAAAGAAGGGAAATCTGCCCGATGTCGAGTATTACAATAAAGTCTATAAGGGTGAAAATACGTGGAAGTTTTCCAATATTTATTCTTTGAGTATCGGGGAAGGAGAACTAGTGGTTAGCCCTTTAAAGATGGCTAATTTCGCCGCGATCATCGCAAATAAGGGTTGGTACATTCCTCCTCATTTAGTTAAGGGCGTGGGGGAAAAAAAAACCATTGACCCTTTTTACAAAACACCAGTTTCAGTAGGTATCGATGCGAAACATTTTAATGTCGTTCATGAAGGGATGCGCGATGCAGTTTTACAAGGTACCGTGGGAAGGGAAGGGAAAATTCCAGATATTGTTATGTGTGGAAAGACGGGAACATCTCAAAATCAAAAAGGCAAAGATCATTCTGTTTTTATCGCTTTTGCACCGAAGGATAATCCCAAGATTGCCATTGCGGTATTTGTAGAAAATGCAGGATTTGGTGGTTTTGCCGCTGCCCCCATTGCCTCCTTGATTATTGAAAAATATTTAAAAGGCCGTGTGGATCGAAAAGATATTGAGACTAAATTTATGAACATGAGCTATTTGGCTAATGTAACTTATAACCGTAGAATAGTTAAAAAGGATTCATTAAAACGATGAGCCAAGAATCAAACCAGATCGGGAAATTAGATTGGATATCAGTCGGCCTATATGCACTTTTTGTGTTATTAGGTTGGATGAGTATTTACTCAGCCGTGTATAATCCAGAGGCTCCATTGTGGATTTTTGATGAGGCATTTTATACGAGCAATGCGGGACGCCAATTGATTTGGATTGGTACATCGCTCGTACTAATCATGTTGATATTTGCCCTAGATTTCCGATTTTTTGAATCTTTTGCTGTGTTTATTTACGCGGCATTTATACTCGCATTAATAGCCGTTCCCTTTTTGGGTGTGACTATAAATGGGTCACATTCTTGGTTTAAGTTAGGTGGAATTACCATTCAGCCGGCAGAGTTTGCCAAAACAGCCACGGCGCTATTATTGGCTAAATACCTGAACGACCCCCAAGTGAACCTAACGAAGTGGATGAACCAATGGAGATCCGCACTTATCATTGCTTTGCCAATGGTACTGATTATCGGCTCTAATGAAACAGGCTCAGCCTTGGTTTTTGCCTCATTTATTATTCTTTTATACCGAGAAGGATTGCCCGGTGAATATCCTGGGCTATTAATTGCCTTAATTGTTCTTTTTGTTAGCTCCCTTTTACTTAGTCCATTAACGATCTTCATTAGTCTACTCGTTTTGGCATCTCTATTCGTAATTATTTTGCCAATTTATCAAAGACGCTTGCCGCAAACCTATATCCGAATCGCTGGAGTAATCGCGATTGTTATGTCTCTGTCAACGATCGTGGACTGGGTGGTCAATCATATTTTAAAAGAGCATCAGCGAAACAGGATTAAGGTTTTATTGGATCCTTCCTTTGATACTAGAGGCTTAGGATATCAAGTAACACAATCTAAAATTGCGATAGGCTCTGGCGGATTTTGGGGCAAAGGTTATTTGGGGGGAACCCAGACCAAATTTGATTTTGTGCCCGAACAAAGTACGGACTTTATTTTTTGTACGATTGGAGAAGAATTTGGGTTTGTAGGAGTGATGTCGGTCATCGTATTGTTTTTATATTTTCTTTGGCGTTTGTTGTATTTAGCGGACCAACAACGATCCCGGTTTGCCCGTGCGTATGGATTTGGGGTCGTTGGAATCTTATTTTTTCACTTTTTAGTTAATATTGGAATGACGATTGGCTTAATGCCGATCATGGGAATTCCATTGCCATTTTTTAGTTATGGGGGTTCTTCCCTTTGGTCATTCACTATTTTGTTATTTATCTTTTTAAAACTTGATGCGCATCGTTCCGACATGCTATCTAGATAATTTTTATGGAAAATCAACCCTTAAGCTCCAAAGCAAAAATGCTCATTGCCGTTGCCGCTCTTGGTTATTTTGTCGACGTATATGATCTAATCCTTTTTTCGGTCGTGAGAAATCCAAGTTTAAAGTCCTTAGGTCTATCGGGATCTGAATTATTAGACCAAGGGCTCAATCTCATGAACATTCAAATGGGAGGAATGCTTTTAGGCGGAATTTTATGGGGTGTTTATGGAGATAAAAAGGGTCGCAAATCGGTATTATTTGGCTCGATTTTAATGTATTCCCTGGCAAATGCTTTGAACGGATTTGTTACCGATATGGATACCTATGCTCTTTTAAGGTTTATAGCGGGTATCGGTCTAGCGGGAGAACTGGGGGCTGGAATTACCTTGGTCAATGAAACATTGCCCGCTTCAAAACGAGGGATTGGTACTTTGATTATTGCCGGGGTCGGAGCTTCAGGAGCCATTGTTGCCCCGATCATTTCTAATTTAAGTGCGGATCCGGAGTGGTGGAGAACCTGCTATTTTATTGGCGGTGGGATGGGCCTAGCCCTTTTACTCTTGAGGTTAGGAACTTTTGAATCTTCCATGTATCAGGATTTGGGTCAGGGGGTAAAGAAGGGTAATTTCTTCCAATTGTTTTCCAATCGAGCTACGTTCACCAAATACATGTATTGCATTATGATGGGATTACCTATTTGGTACATCATTGGTATCCTCGTTTTTGCATCTCCAGAAATTACGCAATCCTTTGGAATTAGTGGACAAATAAATGGGGGAGATGCCATCATGTATTGCTATTTAGGATTGACTTTTGGGGATTTTGCCAGTGGGGCTTTGAGCCAAGTTTTAAAAAGTAGAAAGAAAGCTGTTTTAATTTACCTCACGCTGGTTTCATTTTTAGTCATTTATTTCCTTTATTTTTTGTCCAACATTAGCGTTTCGTTTGGTCACGTAATCATCACAGCGTTAGGATTTTTTGGCGGATATTGGGCGGTATTTTTAACGAGTTCTTCTGAGCAGTTTGGGACTAATTTGCGCATGACCGTAACGACTACGGTGCCTAATTTCGTGCGTGGAGCTTTAATTCCCATTACCTTATTATTCAAAGCTTTAATTCCCAATTTTGGACTAATTAATGCCGCAGCGATTGTTGGTTTTGTGTGTTTTGGACTTGCTTTTTGGGCCGTCATTCATTTGAAGGAGACCTTTGGCGAATCACTTGATTACGTAGAATAATGGCTTTAATATCCAAGAAAAAAATCCTTTATCGAATTAATCACCAACTGCGTCGGTATTTAAAAAAATACAACCGCGAGTATGCGATGAACATTAGTTATACGGACTTGTTGCGGTATGATAACGCAATTGTTTTGTATGACAAAAACGGAGTTGATACACTTTGGGAATCTGTCTTCTATTCACCTGGCGACCAAGAAGGTGTTTATGAATCGCTGAAGCAGATTTATGCCGATTTAAAAACGGATGGAAACGAGGAGGTTATCAAGCACTTGGTCATCGACCGAGTGGATTATTGTACCTATGGAAATACGCATCCCTTTCGGATCCGAATCGTTAATCGGGTTAATGACAACTTTGATTATTTCTACATAAAAATTGCGGATGCATCTCGAGTGTATGGCTTAGAATTAGAGCATATTTTATCACCCAATCGAATCAATTATGTGACCCACGAAAATACCTTAGTGGAGGAGCACATTGCTGGTGTTCCGGGTGATATATTTCTCCAACAAGAATTAGAGACTGGTTTGGAGGCCCCCATTCGATTGGCAAAGGAATTTGTTAAATTTAACGAACGCTGTTTGGTACAGTTGTTGGGCGATATGCATAGTGCCAATTATGTAGTCATAACAACACCGGATTTCGAGGAAATTTATTACCGCATTCGGCCGATCGATTTTGACCAACAATGTTACGAGGGGAAAAAATCGGTATACCTGCCACAATACTTTAAACAGAACAATCCATTGATTGAATTGGGAATGAAGTATATGACCCCCGAGTCTGTTTGGCAATATCAAATTGAAGAGCGTTCGATGATTGCTAGTCGATTAAAATCGGAAAGCCAGCGTGT
>CANHXO010000033.1 GCA_947464595.1 Cytophagaceae bacterium | reverse complement strand
TCATTTCCTTTATCTCTTTCATTTTTTGCTCTAAAGAAATCAGCTTATCATCAAGAATTTCTAGTTTTTGTTCCTTGGTATATTTTTGGTTATACCAAGCATCAATCATTTGACCTATTTCCCTGATGGTAAATCCTACCGATTTGGCTTCGCTAATGAACTCTAATTTTTCAACGGTTACCTCGTCATAATGAAAGTAATTATTCGATTTAACCGCTTCGTTTTGTTTCCCCTCAATTAACCCCGACTTTTCATAGAAGCGGATAGTGTGTGTCGAAAGCCCAGTTTTTTTGGATAGCTCATTTATTAACATAAGGTAAATATAGTACACATAAAAATAAATGTCAACCATAGACCATACTCTATTGTTGTAGGTTTGAATATAACGTAATAGTTTTGTTCAACATAAAACAATAGAAATATGAAAAAGACCGTATTGATAACAGGAACATCTAGTGGAATAGGCAAAGCAACTGTTTTTGAGTTTGCCCAAAATGGATGGAATGTCATTGCAACGCAACGAAATCCAGAAAATGAAACCGATTTCAATAAACTTGCTAATGTAAAATTGTATGCGCTGGATGTTACTAAACCGGAAAGTATTAAAGCGGCAATGTCAAATGCTCAAAGTGATTTTGGGAAAATTGATGTAGTGGTTAATAATGCGGGCTACGGGGTGGATGGCGCGTTTGAAGCAATGTCAGATGAAATTATTGAAAAACAATTTAACACGAATGTTTTTGGGTTGATGCGTGTGACAAGAGAAGCGATAAAGCATATGAGACCCAATGGTGGCGGAATGGTTATTCAAATTTCAAGTATGGGAGGCAAAATCACATTCCCCTTATATAGTATTTACCACGCTACTAAATTTGCAGTGGAAGGTTTTACGGAGTCGTTACATTATGAATTAAGTCAGTTTAATATAAAAATGAAACTCATTGAACCGGGTCCAATAGTTACTGATTTTTATGGCCGAAGTCGTCAATTTATTAAACCAACTGACACAAATCAATATGATGGGTTTATTCAAAAGTTTAATAATGCTGCCGAAAAAGTAATGAAAGATGCGGAAGGTCCAGAAGTTGTAGCAAAGATGATTTATAAATCTGCAACTGACAATAGTAATCAAATGAGATATGCGGTGGGTAAACCCGGCCCTATGTTGTTGGTGCTAAGAAAATTACTTTCGGACAAGTTATACTTTTTGATGGTTCGCAAAAGTTATAATCTTTAAGGGAACATTCTCCAAATTACATAAAGTGTTGTTTGGTTGATTTAAATAGAGAAAATGGCTGCAACACTCCACCTATTAAGGGAGCACAAATCAAAAAGAGGTCATTTCGACCTCTTTTTTTATTAAAAACCACCATAACTTTCAATAAACAGACATTTTTGTGGCTGCAACTTTTTGATTTTCAAATTGAAAGTTTTCGTGAAAGATGAAGATGGGCATCTTTCTTTTCGTTTCTCCTTTTGAGGTTTCTTAATACGCACAAATACCTATAGTCGAGAACACACCATTTATAAAACTAAAAAGTTAGTTGCTAAACTAAAAAATTAGTTGTAGCTTTGGTTTCATAAAACAGAAAGAATGAATAAACCATTAACTAAAGCTGAAGAACAGGTAATGCAAGTGCTTTGGAAGTTAGGAACTGCGTATCTGAAAGACCTGGTAGATGCGATGCCGGAACCCAAGCCGCATAGTAATACAATAGCGACAATCATAAAAATCTTAATGGATAAAGGATACATCTCTCATGAAGTACATGGCAGAGTTCATTGCTATGCACCGGTAATAAGTAAGGAAGAATATTCATCATCAAGTATTAAAACATTGGTTGAGGGATATTTTGAGGGCTCTTTTTCGGATGTAGTTTCCTTTATGGTCAAACAAGAAGATTTAAAGGTCGCTGATTTAGAATTATTACTTCAACAGATAAAAAACAAAAAATAACAAGTATGATACCCATGCTATTTTATGTATTGAAAGTTATCCTTTGCAGCGCAATACTTTACTCTTACTATTGGTTTGTATTAAGAAACAATAAGTTTCACCAATACAACAGGTTTTACTTATTAGGTTGCTCAGTACTTTCATGGTTAATGCCATTGATTAAAATTGAAATAATAAAAGACCAACTTATTGAAGCACCCAAAGTCGTCCATGTTGCAAATATTATTGCTGCCACTAATACCGCAATAGAACAAGACGTTATTGACAAAAGTGTCCATTTTTCATGGGATAATCTTGTATTAATATTCGGAATATCAATTTCTGTCATTTTATTGGCAAGGCTAATAAAATCTTTAATGAACATTAGAAAATTAATAAAGCAATATCCTTTGAAAGAATTAACGGGTATGTTTTTAGTCTTAACCAATATTAAAGGAGCACCATTTTCATTTTTCAAGTATATTTTTTGGAATACCTCTATCGATTTAACAAGTGAGGTTGGAAAGAAGATTCTCGCTCATGAAATTGTTCATATTGAGGAGCATCATTCTTTCGATAAATTATGGATTGAATTGCAATTGGTGGTAGGGTGGTTTAATCCATTTACTTGGTTGATAAAAAATGAATTGTATCTAATACATGAATTCATTGCAGACCAAAAATCGATACAAAATCAAGATGCCGGAGTTTTGGCAGAATTACTATTAACATCAGCATATCCGGCACAAAATCATTTACTAACTAACTCATTTTTCTTTTCACCAATTAAACGTCGAGTCCAAATGTTTTCAAAATCCCCAAACACTAAATTTAGTTATCTTAGAAGATTAACTATTTTGCCAATTATGGCTGTAACAGTATTATTATTTGCCTTTAGAAATGGTTCCGATGATTCAAGACCAATGACCAAATTAGACAAAAAATATACAATTATTATCGATGCTGGCCACGGTGGAAATGACCTTGGTGCAACCGCTTCAGACGGAACTCGTGAAAAGGATTTAGCCTTAGATATTGCTCTAAAAGTAAAATCATTAAATAATAATCCCAATATTGATATTTTATTATCAAGAGATTCTGATAGGTCAGTTAAACTATCGGAAAGGACTAATTTTGCCAATGCGGCCAATGCGAACATGTTTATATCAATTCATTTGAATAGCGATGTTACTCAATTGGGTACGGGAACCGCATGTTATGTACCATTTAAAAAGAATGAATATGTGCAAGAAAGTAATATGTTAGCCAAGAAAATCTTAGCGGCAACAAGTAGTTTATTTACAGAAAGTAAATTGGTCAATAGCGGTGAAAAAGGAATTTGGGTAATTGAAAATACCAAAATGCCGTCGGTATTATTTGAATGTGGATATATTAGTAATTCAAAAGATTTGAAAATTGTTAATTCAAATGAGGATAAAATCGCAATCATGATTTTAGATGGCGTTTCTTCATATTTGTCGAATAAAAAATAAAGTAAAACTTCCTCCAAATTACATTAAGTATCCTTTAATTGGTTTAAACATTGAAAATGGCTGCAACATTCCCCCCTTTAAGGGAGCAAGATAAAAAAAGAGGTCATTTTCGACCTCTTTTTTTGTTTTACCACGCTCCAAAACTCCCTTTTCGTTCAATAGGACCTGAATTTTAGCTGTGCATTTAACGGCTTCAACTATTTTATTTTGAAGGACGGACGGGTAATTAACGATGAGGAATAAATACGATCTCATTACAAAAATGCTCATCAAAAATACAGGCATAGTTTTTTATGATATATTTGGTAAAAATTTATTCTATAAATTTTTTTTATAATTTCAATAAAGAAATTTTTAATCGTCAAATCAATGCATATTGTCTCCATACTACTTATCGAAGACGAGCCGGATGTGGTAGATTTTGTTAAAAAGGGCTTGGGGGAAGAATCTTTTGAAGTGTCAGTCGCACTAAATGGCAATGATGGACTTTCGATGGTATTAAACAACCCATATGATATAGTTTTGCTAGACATAATGATTCCTGAAAAAAATGGGATAGAGGTTTGCAAAGAAATTAGAGAGCACGGAATTCAAACGCCAATCCTTTTTTTAACAGCATTAAATACGCCAGATAATATTGCTTTAGGGTTAAATTCGGGAGCAGACGACTACTTGGTTAAGCCTTTTAAGTTTAACGAACTTATAGCTCGTATAAATGCTGTTTTAAGAAGATTGAATATGGATAAAATGGATGTCCCGAAGCCAAAGTCTAAATATTTTATATCCAATTTAGTCCTTGATGACGATGCAAAAATGGTTAGCCGAAATGGAAAAGACATTACACTTACCGCTACAGAATATCGATTATTATTCACACTTCTTAAAAACAAGGGCAAAGTATTGTCAAGAATGGATCTTTTAGAAAACGCGTGGGATATTAATTTTAATGTAGGTACCAATGTGGTAGATGTTTATATAAACTACCTTCGAAAAAAAATTGATGCTGATTTTGAATCAAAATTAATACATACTGCTGTAGGTATGGGCTACATACTAAAAGAAGCATGAGCAGTATTCGTAAAATTACCATTTTGTTAATAATTTCAATAAGCCTGATTTTGTTTTTTTTGGGCTCTAGCGTTTATTACTTTTTATCTAATTACTCCTACGCAGATTTTTATAAGCGACTGGAGGCAAGAGTTAGTGTCGCAGAAAAACGCCATTTTGAATCCAATAAGAGATACGCTCAAGTATTAAAAAGTATTAGGGAAGAGCATTTAGAATTATTAAGTGACGAAAAAGAATATATATTATATTGCCCTAACGCAGCATCAATTAAGCAATTAGCGGAAACGAATTCACTTCCGATTAATCTACTCAATGTAGCTTACGCTCAGCAATCTGCGAATTTTCAAAAAGATGATGTTTTTTATTTTGGGAAAAAAAGGGAAACGCCGAAAGGTTTTTATTTTGTCATCGTTTCAGCAAAAAACTATTATAACACCCACCATTTAATTTTGTTGAGAAAAGTTTTAGTTGTAGGCGGTCTTATTTCAATTCTACTTATTATTTACCTTACCCATTTATTTTCAAAGAGGTTTTTTGATCCTATTGATAATATAATTTCTAAAGTAAATAGTATAAGTACAGACAACATACATCTACGATTAGATGATATTAAAAATACAGAAGAGATCAAAAGGCTTACCACCACATTTAATAATCTTTTGAATAGGATAGAAATAGCTTTTGAAACAAATAAAAACTTTATTAGTAATGCTTCCCACGAATTTGGCACACCACTTACGGCTATTATTGGCGAGGCAGATGTGACTTTATTGAAAGATAGAACCCTAGAAGAGTATAAGGAAGCCTTGCAAAAAATACTTAAACAATCAGAAAGGCTCAATAAAATAAGCCAGTCCTTACTTTTTTTAGCACAAATTGGGTATAAAGAGAATAAATTCAACTATAATATAATAAGAACTGACGAGCTAATATTGCAAGCCAATGAAATTATGAATCAACTAATTCCTAAAAATAATATAAAAATAGACTTTGAATTGTTGCCTGAAAACCCCAAAAAATTAAAAGTAATGGGGAATAAAGATTTACTCATGTTGGCCATTACAAACATTATGACAAATGCATGTAAGTATTCGAGCAATAAGCCGGTAATTGTAAGTTTGGCTTCTACCAATAATGAAATAGTCCTGATAATTAAAGACCAAGGAATTGGTATTCCTGAGTCTGAATTGCCATTTATATTCGATCCTTTCTTTAGGGCTAGCAATACTGCCGCATATGATGGTTATGGGATTGGTTTACCCCTAACTCAAAACATTATCAAAATTCACAAAGGCGAACTTATTATCAACTCTGTGCTACACAAAGGAGTTACTGTTCTAGTAAAATTACCTATGGCTACATTTTAAGCCTCTAAAATTCCGGTTTCCTTCAGGCCTACCTAGACTAATATCTACGAATACCATTTTATTCGTTGTATGGCTTCATAATGTCTAGGCTAAAAATCTAATCAAATTCTAATCTTAATCTTAATTGGCTCTAATAACGCCACCCTATCATTGTAGTGTTATTAATCAAGCACCTTAGGCTAGGCATGGAAAAAAAAATACTAATTCCTATTGACTTTAGAATAGAGTCTTTAAATACGCTAAAATACGCTCTTGAAGAGCGGAGGAACAAAAAATCCAATATCATCTTAATGTATTCAGAGTACATTAGCGATTCGATAACTGAGCTATTATTTTATGATCCTGCCAAAAAAATCAAAGAATTGGCAAGTTCTGATATCAATGACGCGATAGCTATAATTAATAATACACACGAATCTAGTCTTCATACGATTAAAATAGAGCTTTTTAATGGCTTAAATAAAAATGCATTTTTAAATTTTTATGAAGCACATGGAATAGACATCATTTATTTACCCAGAGATTATCGTTTGAAACCTCTTAAAAATGGTTTTGACCCAATTCCCATAATAAAAAAATCAAAAGTAGCATATAGAGAAGTAACCTGGTCAAACGACCATTCTACCTCAAGCAAAAATGAATTAAATCAATTATTTAAATAAGAAAATATGAGCGAATCAAAATTTCCAACAACCCCATTAGGGCGAATAAAATTATTTTTTACCTTTTTTGATTCTCGATGGGAGGATTTGACTAAAGAAAATTGGTTAAATGTCGCCTATAAAGATTTGAGTGCCGGTTTAATCGTTGCCATGACAGCCATTCCGATGGCTATGGGCTTTGCGATGGCCATGGGAATGCGACCAGAACATGGAATTATAGCAGGGGCATTGGCGTGTGTAGTGGGTAGAACTTTTGGAGGTTCTAAATATCAGGTTTATGGCCCTACTGCTGCTTTTATTCCGGTTATTGCTGCTCTCATAGCCAAGTACAGTGATCCAGCGAACGGTGGAACTTTTGAACAAGCGCATGGTTTTCTTGTTTTGGTATCTATTATCTCCGGAATAATTCTAATGATAATGGGATTATTTGGCGTAGGAAAATATGCTAAACTTGTTCCCAATTCAATTATTGTTGGATTTACCGTGGGCATTGCCTTGGCTATTGCTGCTACAAATTTCAAAGACATTTTGGGGTTAGATAGTTTTAACGTATTAATAGGGGATAGCTCCAGAAGTTTAAGTGATCGACTTAAATTTATGTCGGAACATCTTCATTTAATTAATGGATGGTCAATATTATTAGGGTTAATAACTTTTATTTTAGCAAAATATCTGTTGAAAATATCCATTTATATCCCTGGGCCAGTAATTGCAATGGGTACAGCTACCTTATTGGCAGCCACTTTACTAGCCGATAAAAATATCATATTGGTTCGTGATTTATATGGCTCTATTCCAAACAATTTTTTCAAATTACAATTGCCATTTTTACCTGCTTTGAATGGAAGCGTCATGCTCGATATCGTTTATTTTGTGGTAGGAATCGTTTTTGTGTCGGGAGTAGAAAGTGTATTATGTTCTTCGATGGCTGATCGATTAGCTAAAAATGATAGAACGCCATTTAACCCAGACAAAGAATTTTTTGGTCAAGGCTTAGTTCAAATCATTACCCCATTGGCACAAGGCTTTCCTTGTACAGGTGCACTGGCAAGAACAGCAACAAGTATAAAAGCGGGTGCCACAACCCCTTTGGCAGGCTACTTTAAAGCTGTCCTAAAACTCACCATGGCATTTTATTTGGCTCAATATTTAGAGTTAATTCCTATGGCCTGTATTGGTGGTATTTTGGTTTGGGTCGCTAGCAATATGATAAAACCATCTGAAATTAAAGAAATCAAACATGCTGGGAAATTTGAATTTGCCATAATGATTTACACGGCAGTGATGGTACCAATGACAGATTTTTTGACTGGAGTACTTTCTGCATTGATTATTTATTTTGTGCTGAAATATGTTTTCAAAAAAAATGAAGAAAAGATAACTGTCCACTAATTTTATATGGTAAATTATGATGCACCCAATCAAACCTCTTGAAAATAGATTATCTGAGCTAGGCACTTTCTAATTTCTAGAGATTGGAAATAATTTAATTGTTATTTTATCCTGTCAAGGGCGTTGGATATAATCATTAATTTCCTGATAGTGATATACTCTCATCTCATTGTTTTGCATCTTTTGTCCGTGTGGGAGCACAAATCAAAAGAGGTCATTTCGACCTCTTTTTTGTTTAAAAACCTACTTAACTGTCTATGGAAAGACATTTTTATCGTTGCAACTTTTGATATATCCATTAAGAATTTTTCAGAGAGTTGGTTGGTTTAAAATATCCTTACGTGTTCAGTTAAAAAGTTTCTGAGATTAGAAATATGAAATTAATAAATTGTAACTAATTTAGTGATCTAAACTAATACCCAAATAATGCTCATTGGTATACTAAAAGAAACAAAAGACTTTGAGAAAAGGGTTGCAATGACTCCCGATATTGTTAAACAGCTCATTAAAAAAGGTTTTTCTATTCAAGTAGAGTCTGGGGCTGGGAATGCCTCTTCTTTTGCAGATGAAGACTATTTAAATTCTGGGGCTAAAGTTGTTTCGAATAAAGAAGTTTTTCAGGCTAAAATTTTTCTCAAAGTAAATATATTTACGATTGATGAAATCAAGCAAATGCAGCCAGAAAGTATTTGCATCTCATTTATGTATGCGTATACGCAGCCAGAAATTTTGAAGGCTTTATTAGAGAAAAAAATAAGTGCATTTGCCATGGATGCTGTTCCTAGAATTTCAAGGGCGCAAAAAATGGATGCTTTGAGTTCACAGGCAAATTTAGCAGGCTATAAAGCTGTTTTATTGGGGGCCAATGCCTTGACAAAAATATTTCCATTGATGATGACTGCGGCTGGAACGATCACACCGGCTAAAGTACTCATATTTGGTGCAGGAGTAGCGGGCTTGCAAGCTATTGCAACAGGAAAGCGTTTGGGCGCAATCGTAGAAGTGAGTGATGTTAGGCCTGAAACAAAGGAACAAGTGGAATCATTGGGAGGGCGTTTTTTAATTGTGGAGGGAGCGGACGCAGTGAAAGTTGAAGGTGGATACGCCAGTGAAATTTCCGCTGAATTTTTAGTGAAACAAAAAGAGTTGATCGAAGATAAAATTAAAGATGCAGATTTAGTGATAACGACTGCACTCGTAATAGGCAAAAAGGCCCCCATATTGATTACAGAAGAAATGGTAAAGTCAATGAAGGCAGGTGCTGTTATTGTTGATTTGGCAGTAGAGTCTGGTGGAAATTGTAGTTTATCTGAATTTAGCAAAACAGTCGTAAAACATGGTGTAACGATTATTGGAGAAGCCAATTTACCGTCTTTATTATCTACCAATGCAAGCCAATTATATGCGACTAATATTAGTGCTTTATTGCTTCATTTGGCCAATAACGAAACCTTTCATTGGGATATGGAAGAAGAAATTACCATGGGTGCTTTAATTACGCATCAGGGGAATTTAGTACATGCCTTTACTAAACAAATTTTGAATTTTTAATTTTAAAAAGATAATTTTTATGAATACAGAATCATTAATCATTTTACTTTATGTACTTGTCCTGGCAAGTTACCTAGGGTTTGAATTAATTGCCAAAGTCCCCCCAACATTACATACACCATTAATGTCAGGTTCTAATGCTATTTCTGGAATTACGATTGTAGGCGCTTTATTAGCTTGTAATGAGCTAGGATATACTACATTGAGTAAATGGTTAGGTATGCTAGCCTTAGTGCTTGCGGTTATTAATGTGGTGGGCGGATACGCAGTTACAGATAGGATGTTAAAAATGTTTAAGAGAAAATAATGATTCTAATTCAAATTCTATACCTAATTGCATCGGTATTATTTATCATTGGCATTAAGATGATGAATAAAACGAAGGAAGCGCGCGCGGGTAATTTGTGGTCATCTGTCGGAATGCTAATTGCCATAATAGCGACACTGATGCAGATTAATATGGTCTCCATCACGGAGATATTGGCTTGTATAGCAATAGGTTCTGCTATTGGTTTATATTATGCCTATAAAGTAGAGATGACCCAAATTCCAGAAATGGTCAGCTTATTCAATGGTTTTGGAGGGTTGGCCTCAGTGGCTGTCGCTATTTCAGATTTTTGGCTTAAAACCAATGTTAATATGCTATCAATGGGTATCATTATAACCATTAGTATTATTCTAAGTGTTTTTATTGGAGCAATTACATTTACGGGTTCAATGGTCGCATTTTTAAAGCTAAATGGAAAGATAACGGGCAATCCCATTACTTTTAAAGGACAGCATTTGATTAATTTAATATTATTGCTCGTTTTCATAGGGGCCTCCGTTTTTGCAGGAGTGAATCAATTAGATACGACCACAATAATTATTTTAACGATTATATCATTATTGCTTGGCATATTAACCGTTTTGCCTATTGGAGGAGCAGATATGCCTGTGGTAATTTCCCTGCTCAATTCATATTCAGGTATGGCAGCTTGTGCTACAGGTTTTATATTGAACAATAATGTATTGATTGTTGCAGGCTCACTAGTAGGTGCTTCCGGCATTATACTTACGCAAATTATGTGCAAGGCCATGAATCGTTCGTTGATCAATGTTTTATTAGGAGGCTTTGGACAGACTGTTACTAAATTAGAAGAAGATGGTCCAGAAATTATTGTCAAAGAAGTAGGGGTAGAAGAAGCCGCAATGTTATTTGATGGCGCCTCTTCTGTAATCGTTGTTCCGGGATATGGTATGGCTGTTGCGCAGGCGCAGCACGTCATTCGTGAACTATATGAACTATGTGAAAAAAGAAATATAGACTTCAAATTTGCCATTCATCCCGTAGCAGGTAGAATGCCAGGACACATGAACGTATTGTTGGCCGAAGCCAATATATCCTATGATAAACTTATCGAAATGGATCAGATTAATGATGAGTTTTCAAATACTGATTTAGTCTTTGTGGTAGGCGCCAATGATGTGGTTAATCCTGCAGCACACACCAATCCAAAGAGTCCAATTTATGGGATGCCTATTTTAAACGCAAGTAAAGCAAGAACAGTAATAGTCAGTAAAAGAAGTATGGGCAAAGGGTATGCAGGTGTAGAAAATGAATTATTTGGGTACCCCAATTGCCTGATGTTATTTGGAGATGCCAAACAGACGATTGGGAAATTAGTGTTAGCGCTAAAAGAACTTTAATGCGCTGTACGATTTAACTGTGCCTAATAAAGCGATTATTTCAAGTAGATCGTTAAATGTGGAAAGTATAGAGGGGACTCTTTGGAAGTGTAGCCAACAGCATTTCTCGGATCAATTGAGCCATTGTGCCAAAAGGAAAGCCATCAGCCATGATGGCTTTTTTTTATGAAGTAGTATTAATTTTTGGGGATTCAAGATGAGCGCTTGTACGAATTTTTTCCTCGCATGGAAGAAAAATGCTAAACCTGATAAATGTCAGGAGTTGCGATGGCATTAAAAGCTAGCTTGCCCATTCACAAAACAAAATCAACATGGAAGGCAAGAAAAATATGGCCATTGGGTTTTTAACAATGGGGTTATTTATGCTATATGGGTTCTTATTAATTTATCTGAGAGATTTTGCTCCCCATAAACTCGATTGGGTTAATTCCTATAGCATTGGAAAGCATTTTGAATCTAGACTTGCTCACGTACACGGGAATTTATTTGCTGTCCTAAACGTCATCATGGGTTTTTTAATCATGCAATTTTCAAATCGCCTGAACCATACAGAACAAATTTCATGGTTGGCACTCGGGGGTCTTTTGATGCCAATCGGCATTTTATCAGAAGTTTATTTTGGGCTACCTCCCCTATTGGTTTTAATGGGGGCGATAAGCATGACAACGGCAGTTATTTGGTTAGGGATTGAATTTTTTTCCTTAAAAAGTATGGAGGCAAAATAATGGCGGATGCCGACGTATTATATACTGGCCATTTCTTCATTATAGCAAGCTTAATCATCGTTTTAGGTTGCACCATTGCACTCTTTAAGGGGAGCATAAATAAAAAAGAGGTCATTTCGACCTCTTTTGTTGTTTAAAAAACTACGCAGGATTCTTTTAAAGAACATTTTATGTGGGTCCCTTTTTTCAATTTTTATCCTCCGGTTGTCGTAAAAGATGTAAAAAAAGGGCTTTTCTTGACCAATATCATGTATTTAATGATCAATCGATTTTATTGAATACAGTCTTCCAAGAACGTTCTTCCCTCCAAATGTTTGATTTTGCTTTGGCTAAAATAGTGATCGATTTACCATCTTTGCTCAAGTTCCAAACCTCAGTCACATGGGTATATGCTGGTTGTGTAACATTGAGTTTGTATGGAGTGCTCGTCATAAAATACACGATGGATTTAATGGTCATAGTTTGTCCATCAGTGGACAGCTTTACACTAAAGGTCTTTCTGTTTTCTTGGCTAAGACTAATTTGTCTTGTTTTCCCATCAAAGGTCAGCTTCTCCAGATTTTTAGCCGATGCTACGCCTGAATCTGGATTTTCTATGGTTAAATAATCTGCCTGTTCCACGATTTTCATACTTTTAGAAGCCATCCGATCCCTCGCGTCATAGGAGCAAAAAATATTGCCACCTATACTGATGGCTTCTTTGGCTTTCCAATGGCCAGATAATTTAGCACGATGTGTACTGTTATTTTGCTGAGCTTGTACAGAAAGATACATGACCCCTGTTAGTAAAATAATGAAGGAGGCCAAAATGTATCTTTTCTTTTTCATGTATATTTTTACCTATTGTCTATTTTTTACAAAGTTGAAAATGGCTCCGATAAAAATACCTATCGACAAGCCCAGCCCTGTTCCTTTTTAAATAATTCCAAAGGCTGATCCAAAAACGACTCCAAAACTAGCACCAAGTGCAATGCCTGCGCCAGAATTTTTATTCTTATTTTCCGCCATGGGTAATTCCTGAAATTATTTCCTTTTTAAAGGTACAAATTATCTCGAAGATATGAATGACCCATATTAGTCCAATCCTTTCACGAATTTTTCCTTTGTAATTTCCGGATCATTGCAAGCTTAGTCATCGCTTTATGGTTGCAAATTTCCATATTAAAAAGAATGATTTACATACATGTTTCAACCCTATACCAGAATTTTTAAGAGCAAATGACCGCTTTCAAAAGGGAACATTCTTTAAGGACTAATATGGAAGATTTTTATTTTGGATTTTGCGGCTTGAGGTCAGTAGCGTGTTTTGCATCTTTTCTTATATTTACTTGATTATAATGATATGATTAAATAATGAAGAAACTACTTTTTATTCTTTTGCTTTTACCCTTTTATAGCTTTTGTCAGAAGGCGTACGATGTGGTGGTTTATGGAGGTACAGCAGGTGGTTTGACCGCTGCAATTCAAGTAGCTCGCATGGGGAAAAGTGTAGCGATACTTGAACCCACTAATCACATGGGCGGTAACGTAGTAGAAGGTTTGGGAGGTACCGATATTGATAACCATAAAGAGTTTCAAAATAGTGGAGCAGTAGGTGGTTTAGCATTAGAGTTTTACAGGAGAATTGCACAGGTGTATGGCAATGAAGCGGAGTTTGAAAAGATGTTAGCGAATAAGGAGAAAATTCCCCGTTTATGGCGAATGGAATCAAGCGTTGCTGAAAAGGGAATTAAACAATGGCTTTCAGAATATAAGATTGATCTGTTCTATCAAACTCGTTTGAATGAATCAAAAAATGCAGTTTTGAAAAAAGCCTCGAAAATTATCCAAATTAAAACGGACAATAATAAAATTTTTAAAGCCAACGTATTTATTGATGCCACGATTGAAGGAGACTTATTAGCGGCTTCAGGAGTTAGTACAGTTATTGGCAGAGAATCTAACAATCAATACAAGGAAACACTTAACGGCATTAGAGGCGAAACAACCCATGCCCAATTCTCAGTTAAAGTAAATCCATATAAAAATCCAGATGATCCTCAGAGTGGTGTAATTCCCACCACACAAAATGAACCTATTGGCATTGTTGGTGCAGCAGATAAAAACCTACAAGCCTACTGTTTTCGTGTTTGCATGACTCGGGATAAAGAAAACCAAATACCATTTTATAAACCCGAAAACTATGACCCCGCTCAATACGAAATATACCTTCGTTACCTCCGAGCAGGTGGAAAATTGTATACGCCCTCTGCATCAATTCCCAATGGGAAAACGGATTTAGGGGCTTGGCATGACCTTTCACATAACCTATATGGGATGAATAAAGAATATCCCGGAGGTAATTATGCCACAAGGCGAAAAATAGTCGCGGATCACGCAACTTTTACACAGGGATTGTTCTTCTTTCTTGCCAATGACCCCGAAGTTGGCCAGCTTGATGCGACTTTGCAATCAGAATGGCATAAATGGGGCTATGCCAAAGATGAATTTCTTGATAATAAAGGCTTCCCTAGAATGTTTTATGTTCGAGATGCCCGTCGAATGGTATCGGATTATGTCATTACAGAACATCATGTTAAAAAACAAAATCCAACATTTGTAGAAGACCCCGTAGCTTTAGCATTTTGGCCAACTGACGTACATAGTGTTCGCAGAATCGTCAAAGATGGCTATGCTTATAATGAGGGGTTTGTGTTTGGGGGTGACTATTGGCGTCCATTGCCTATTTCTTATCGAGCCCTAGTTCCCAAAAGTAAGGAGTGTACAAATTTGTTAACACCTACTTGTCCATCATCATCCCATGTTGCCTATGGAGCCATTCGAATTGAGTTTACCTTTATGGCTTTGGGGCAAGTCTGTGGTACAGCAGCCGTCTTAGCTATTGAAAATAAGACCTCTCCCCAACAAATACCCTATGAAAAGCTTCGTCAAGTGTTATTGAAAGATAAGCAGGTATTAGAGAATTGACGGAGATATCAGCAAACAAATTACTACAAGTAACCACAATGAAAATGGCGGCAATATTCCACCTAGGAAGGGAGCAAGTGGAGAAAATAGGTCATCATGGACCAGTTTTTTGTTTTTATGACTTTGTAATACATTGAAAATTTGACGTGTAATTTCAATAGGTTTAATGTCAATGATCATTTCAACTTTTGTTATTTTTGTCAAATAATCATAAGAAAATGAAATTCACATTTGAATATTATTGGTTTTTGATTTTTGCCCTTTGTTTTATTGCGTTTAATCAGATTCAAGATAATATACGCCCATATTACATCGGAGATAATACAGGAATCAAATACCTTTTAGGAGTGGCCCCTAATTTCTTTCCTGCGATAGGTATACCTGCTTTGTTTGTTGTAATGATTCCTTACGTTCTCAAAAAGAATTATTCGGGCACTTGGTTTTATGAAAAGAGGCATCTTTCAGCAAACCTCATTTCAATCATTGGATTGGTTGGCTGGGAGTTTTTACAAATTGTGGGCCAACTGAGATTTGATTGGAATGATATTTTATGGACTTTCATTGGGGCCCTATTATTTCAGTTCATATGGATCATATCCCCTCAAAAATACAAGGAAAACTAACTTTTTATTTCCTTGATTGTTCTATAATCAATCATCGCATAGTTTTAGATCTATTTTCTGAAAGGGAATAATCCTGATAAAAAGGGCATAATTTTGTAGGATAAATTTTCATGTTTTATGGATAATCTAGCTCAATTTCTAAAAAAGTACCGAAATGAATTCATCGTGGGAGTACTTGTGTTTCTTTTCTTGATTTCCAGAGATGTCATTAAGACCTTCTTGTAAAATTATTAGGAAGGCAAACGCATCCACTTTTTTTCACAATCTACATGTAAAATGGCCTTGGATATAGTAAAATGTCGTTCAAATGACGCCTTTATGGCAATAATTTATTCATGGACACCAATCATATTTGCAAATGGAATTTGGCACAAGATTAAAAGAGATTAGAACAAGTTTGAATCTCTCTCAAAAAGAACTTTCAGAGCAGACAGGTTTAACACTAAGAACGATTCAACGAATCGAGAATAACGAAGTAAAACCAAGTCTTTATTCTTTAAAAGTTATAGGAGAGGTATTAAAAACGGACTTGTCTGAATTCAATAAAACATCCGAAACCAAACCCTATGAATTTAATTTAACCCTTAAAATCACAGATATGAATCAGTTCTTAAATGACCTAAAAACGTTAGTAATGACACACTGGAAAACAATTTTCCTTCTTGTTTTAGTCGTTTATCTCTACACCAGCTATACAGATATTAAATCAGGTATCATGGATGCTTGGACTGGGAAGTAAGCTTCTGCAAACTCGCACAAAGCGTTGATTCACGTTATGAAACGCATTATTTATTTTTATGTGTTAGATGATTTTTTATTTTTTTTTAAATCTTTATCCAATAATTTTACCGAAAAGAAATTTAGATTTAGCACCATCTAATCATTTTCTAATTAGGCTTATATTTTCTGCCAATGGATTAGGATCGAATGATGACTAAATTAAAGTCAAATGATTCCCTTTTAAAAGGATATGCAGAAATCATCAAACAAAATAGTTCGTTTTGATAGAAAGCCTAATTTTGTTACCATCCTTTGGTTTTTAATTCCCTTCATTGCGGCCCTTATTCTAATCAATAGAGGAGATTCACACATCAATAATTATTTGATATTCAAAAATGTTTTTTGGCATACGGTTAATCAGCAAAATCTATATAGTTTTTATTTAACGGAATACGCTGATAAAAATCATTATGGACCGTTTTTTAGTTTAATTATTGCTCCTTTTGCGGTTTTACCCAATTTTATCGGGGCCACTTTATGGGCTATGGCAAATGCTTTGATTTTATTTTATGCCGTGCATAAATTGCCACTGACCCATTGGGCTAAAAATGTAATTTTACTGATTAGCTTAATTGAATGCTTAACGTCAATTCAAAATTTACAATTCAATCCAATGCTCTGCAGTTGGATTATTTTAACCTACGTATTCATTAAAGAAGGGAAATTAGGTCTTGCTGCATTTCTGATTGTTGCCGGAACCTTTGTTAAGTTATATGGGCTTGTGGGCCTTCTGTTTATTTTTTTCACCAAAGAGTATAAAAAAGTAATAAGCTATTTAATTCTTTGGGCCATTCTTTTATTCTGTTTACCGATGCTTATTTCGAGTCCTGAATTTGTCCTTAAATCGTATGTGGATTGGTATCATGTATTGATCGAAAAAAATATAGAAAATGTTTCTGCCTATCAAAATATGGGCATGACGGATATTTCTGCCATGGGTTTTGTGAAAAGAGTTAGTGGCTGGTATGATGTATCTAATTTTTATTTTATTCTGCCTGCTGGCATCTGCATGCTTTTGCCTTTAGTTCGATCTTCGAAATGGAATGAGGCGAGTTTTCAATTAAGCTATTTGGCTCAGGCTTTGATTGGCGTAGTTATTTTCAGTACCTCCGCCGAATCCCCCACCTATGTTATTGCCGTGGTAGGTTTTGCGATTTGGTATGTTTTATTTAATCCAAAGCCAGGCCATTGGATGTATTATTTACTTCTATTTGTTTTAGTATTAACTGTTTTTTCTCCCACTGATTTCTTCCCAAGTTATATACGCAAAGAATATGTTATCAAATATTCTTTAAAAGCATTGCCATGCTTTATTGCTTGGTTCATTATTTCGGTTCAATTGCTTTTTTCTAATTTTTCAATCAAGAGCCCGCATGCAAAATAAGCTTGAAATTATTTTACCAGCTCATAATGAAGAGGCGAATATTCGTCTTATTTATGATGAGATAGTGAATGCATTAGCTTCCACAAATTATTTGTACACCATTTTATTTGTGGATGACGGGAGTACTGACAAGACATTAGACCAAATAAAAGAGCTAACTAAACTAGATAAAAAGGTAAAATACATTCAATTTTCGCGAAACTTTGGGCATCAAAATGCCATTAAAGCAGGATTAGATGCCACTTTGGCGGATGTCATTGTTATGATGGATTGTGATTTACAACATCCACCAAATTTAATCAAAGAACTTTTAAGCCATTATGAGCAGGGGTATGACATTGTGCGCACCCATCGTATGGAAAATGAATCAGCGGGTTTTATAAAAAGAAAAACGTCAAATTTATTTTATAAATTTCTAAATCAACTATCAGACATTACTCTCGAACAGGGATCTGCGGACTTTCGATTAATCAGCGGAAAAGCGATTGAACAATTAAAATCGTTTAATGAATTTGATTTATTTTATAGGGGTTTAATAAAATGGATGGGCTTTAAACAGATAAGTTTAGAGTACCAGCCCGAACAAAGGATTAATGGGCAAACCAAGTATACATTAAAAAAAATGGTCAGCTTTGGATTAAAAGGGTTTACGTCTTTTAGTACTAAGCCCTTATATTTTGCGGCTTACCTTGGTTTCATATTCTCGAGTTTGTCAACCTTATCAATTCCTTATATCATCCACGCTTTTTATACAGGAACCCAAGTGCCAGGTTGGGCCTCAGTAATTGCCGCGGTTGTTTTTTTAGGGGGTCTTAACCTGATGATTCTAGGAATTATTGGAATTTACCTGAGTAAATTATTTAATCAAAGTAAAAATAGGCCCCATTATATTATCAAAGAATCAAATGTATGATTCCAAAAATTTTATTAAGTTTTGATGTAGAAGAATTTGACATGCCGCTAGAGTATGGATTTAATATTTCGCTAAACCAACAAATGCAAGTGGGTAAGGCAGGGCTCGACAAATTGATGCCGATTTTGCAAGATCCGACAATCCAAACAACCTTGTTTACCACAGCAAATTTTGCGAATCATTATCCTGAGCTTATCCAACAATTGGCCTACCAACATGAAATTGCCTCGCATACATTTTATCATTCTTCTTATGCTACCGAGGATTTAAAAGCTTCTCGCGAGAGATTATCTGAAATTATTCAGAAGGAGGTTGTGGGTCTTCGAATGCCCCGAATGAAGCAGGTTCCTGTCGCAGACAAGATTCAAGCAGGTTATACTTACGATGCATCCATTCACCCCACCTGGATACCTGGAAGATATAATAACCTACATCTGCCTAGAAAATTATACTTGGATGAGGGTTTATTCAGGGTGCCGGCTTCGGTAAGTACTTTTTTACGAATACCTCTTTTTTGGCTCAGCTTTAAAAATTTCCCCTACGCTCTTTATCTACAATTGGCACTTCACACGTTGAAACAAGAAGGATTTTTGAGCTTATATTTTCATCCTTGGGAATTTGTCGATATTCAATCATTTGGCTTGCCGCGTTATGCGACCAAAGGCTGCCAATCTGCTCTTTTCGAAAAATTGAATCAATTAATCAGAGACCTTAAGCCTCATGGGGAATTCATTACGTACCAAGATTTTGTTAAAAGTCATTCATCGTAATATTTACTTCATGTAAGGAAGGGGAGCTAAAATCAAAAGGAGGCCTTGTTAAGACCTCCTTCTTACATGAAAATTGTATGGATTTGACCCAAAGCCTTTTGATGAGGCGATCCTAATGTAGGTATTCAGGTTATTTAGCTACCAGGAATTTATTGACTTCTAGCCAATGCGTGAACGCGTCGAACCAACGATTACTTGTTCGATTCGGATTCCCTAAACCAAAGCCATGTCCCCCATTTTGATATAAATGAAACTCGACAGGCCGACCTGCTTTAAACCAAGAATCAATCACGCCAAATTGCGCATTAAACAAGAAGTCATCAGAGGCAATCACATTAAACATAGGCGGGGCGTTAGCAGGCACTTTTACCGGTCCCATCCCCCCGTAGATTGGCCCAATAAATGCAAGTGTCATGGTTTTAGAATTTAGCGTTGCATGCATCGTTAGACCAGCTCCCGCAGAAAAGCCAATCATCCCAATTCGCTTGATATCCACGCCCCATTCATTGGCATTTTTTATAATCATCGCATAGGCTGCTTCCGCATCTGCCAATTGATTCGACAAATCCATTTGAGCCATTGGTGCAGGAGCATTGGTTTTAGAAGCATCATCGGATTTTGTTGGTGCCGGTCGTGGACGATTCATCCAAGCAGTGAAATCATCCAAAGAGGGTGCCGTAGGGAACAAACGGTATTTTAACACAAAGGCGGCAATCCCCTTTTTGGCAAGTGCCTCAGCCACTTCCCAGCCTTCGTTGCCCATGGAAAGCCAACGGTATCCCCCGCCGGGTGCAACAATGACAGCAGCCCCATTGGCTTTTCCTTTTTCAGGGAAAAATGGCGTTAACGTGGCTTGGGAAATATTTCTGGCCATTGGGTCACCCCACTGGCGAAACCAAGTTTCTGGAGCGGGTTGGTCCTTCACAGATCCCGTGCCTAAGGGAATGGCATTCGGTTCTTTAGGAGCTTCTAGTGGATATATTTTTCCATCCTGAGCAAAAGTATTCCACGCGAAGCAGGAAAGAACGAGTACGATCAATAGGGAGTAAGTTTTTTTCATGGTTTTTAAATAGGTTATTTTTAGGTAAAAGGGGGTACTAGAGTGAATCACAAGTTAAAAAGATATTTTAATTATGTTTTTATTCATGCAAATTTTTTCACTGACGCATTAATGATTAAATTTGCCTCGTAATGAACCAGGCAAAAATCCATACAAAAAATGAGCTTTTACATGTGCTTTCTGAGAACAGAGAGGCATTAAAATCATATGGAGTGAATCGTTTGGGTATTTTCGGCTCATTTTGTAAGGAAACTAATACAGAAGAAAGCGATGTAGATTTGTTGGTAGATTTTGAGCCCAACAGAAAGAGCTTTGATAATTTCATGGATCTTAATTTCTTTTTGGAAGACCTATTCGGGAGAAAAGTAGAAATGGTTACCCCACAATCTTTGAGCAAGTTTATTGGTCCTCATATTTTAAATGAGGTTCAGCATGTCAGCATCTAATACCGAATTGGTTCAACATATTCTAGTCGAAACCGCATTTATCTTACAACATACAGCGAATAAGTGTAAAGAAGACGTTATAAATGACGAAGTTTTATGCCGTGCTGTAGTACGTAGTCTAGAAATTATAGGAGAAGCATCTAAAAAATTAGATGATGAATTTAAGTCTAGTAATAATCACATTGAGTGGAAAAAACTTGCCGGGACGCGGGATAAATTGATTCACGATTATTTTGGAATAGATTATGATATTGTCTGGGATATCATTGAAACTAAAATACAAGATTTAGATTATTTTTTGAGGCAAATAGTTTAGCTAAAGAACTTAAAATCATAAGTATTCCCCACAATCGTTATTTCCATCTGTCCAACAACAAACCCCCATTTCCAAAAACCGGATCCTTTTCTGGCATTTCTACTTCTGATATCGCTTGTAAAATTTGCGCTCTTTCGCCCGGCTCCAAACCCGTTTTTAAATCCCAGTCAAGTCCATTGGGGTATCCGCCGACCATCCGGTAATTGGCATGTTCCGAAACCGAATAATGCCCCACGCCTGCTGGAATAATGATTACATCGCCTGCGCTTAAATGAAAAATTTGGCCGTTGGCCCCACCTATTTTTAGAGAAACGCTACCCCAGCCTAACCCCAATACTTCGTGTGTATTGCTATGAAAGTGGTCATAAGGCAAAACAATGTCGCGCCAATTATTTAACCAATTATTCTTTTTAAATGTTGTTTCTAACCAGTCTGAGCAGTCTTCTAAATCAACACATTGAGAGTATACGATGACGGGAAATTTATGATTGGGGATAATCCCATCGTCACCAAAATAATAGGCTTTAGCGTTCATCCTTAAAATTAAGGATTTGTTTACTCGATGCCTTCACTTTGATGAGATCATTTTCGGATGATTCATCGACAAAATCCTCTTGCACCTGGGTATCACAATTTTCATTAATCCATTCGATGGGAGTCATTTTTGCAACTTCTTTAAAAGCGATGTAAAAAGTAGCCCGATTCTTAAAACCAGCATCAGAAGCTACACCCGAAATTGAATTTTTTAGGTGGGCATTATTTTTAAACATCTCCATGGCATATTCTATGCGCAATTGATTTCGCAACCGAGGGAATGGAATTTTAATGACTTTGTTAAAACAATCTGTTACATTTTTTTGCGGGATATCTAAGTGGCTAACAAGATCGTGAATGGAAAAACCGGGTGACAAATAGGGTTTCTCTTCATTCAAATAGCTTATGATTTTAGTTGAATCAGTTATTATTTCACTTTTGATTAAATCGTTATTTCCTTCATTTTTTGGAATGCGATTCATCAATCGGAAGTAAAGATTTAAATCTGAATCGATGGAGTTGTCATACAACCAATTGGGAAGTAAAATGAATGATAAAGGCGCAAGAATGGCTAAAATTCCGAGTATTTCTGGACTGATGTTTTGGCCATTCGAGATATAATGATAGAACATAATAGATCTTATTGCAATAAAATTGACGATCAAAATTATGCCGACTTGCAATAGGTTGAGATACGTTTTTTTACTTAGTTTTTGTTTGTTTCGAATCAACATTTGAAATAAGTAAGCCATGGTAATGATACCAATTAACGGATTGTAAATATTATTTACAGCACGTAATACAGGAAAAGAAAACCAAATAAAATATGGCTGGGTTGAAGCGTAGTTGGCCTGCGAGTAAATCTGAATTTTGTCTTCAATCGATAAGGAGAAGAACGGTATAAAATTGACCAGGAAAAAGAAGAATGGGACTAATAATAGGAAATAACGATTTAACGTAAGGCTTTTTGTTAACACTGTTTCTATATAAAGCAATACCAATGGAGCAATTAAAAAATTAATTATTGGACTAATTAAAACAAATTGTAGGAAGAGTGAATGTTGGTCAAAATATGAAAAGGGAAAGGCCTCTACGACTACTTTCAATAATACCGCTGGGAGGGCGATAATTGCATAAG
>CANHXO010000032.1 GCA_947464595.1 Cytophagaceae bacterium | reverse complement strand
CGATGCCTCAGCAGTTAAAGGAGATTTGATTTATGCAGGTGATGTGTCCAAATGGAAGCGCGCTGCTAATTCTTTGCGTATGTTGATGTCTTTGCAATTATCTAAAAAATTCCCTGCTGCAGGTGCTTTTGCGGCAACTGAGTTTGCATCGGCTTTGAATGATCCAGGAGGTTACATCCAGACAAATGCACAAAATATGACTTTAAGCTATCCTGGTGGTAACTTTAAATCTACTTGGTTTGCATTATACAATGGTCGTAAAGATTTTGGTGAAAGCAAGACGATGACTGATTTAATGGGTTCTTTGGGTGATAGTCGCCAAAGTGCTTTTGGTGGTGCTACACAAGATCCGGCCGCTGGTAATGCGCTAGAAACGTCGAATGTTGGTGTTCCGTATGGCTTAGCTCGTGCAAAAGTAGAAGCATTTACTTCCGCTAACGGTAATTGGGCTCGTATTTTACGTGGAGACTTCCGTAAAGAAAATGGCAGTATCGTTGTTATTTCAGCTGGGCAAATAGCTTTGGCAAGAGCAGAAGCAGCTAATTATGGTTGGACTTCAGAATCTTTACCTACTACGTATAGCTTAGGCATCGCATTATCTTATGAGCAATGGGGACTTAAAGTTGCTACTGATTATTTAGGACAGACTTCTGTAGCTTTAGATGCTCCAGGCGCTGCAGGTAACTTAAAGAAAATAGCTATCCAACGTTACATTGCACATTATCCAGATGGAATGCAAGCATGGAATATTTGGAGAAAAACTGGATTCCCTGAATTGACTCCAGCACCAGATGCTACCAATTCTTCTAAGCAAATTCCAAGGAGATATACGTATGGTTCTACTGAATTTACGTCGAATAAAGCAAATGTAGAGGCGGCTGTAGCTGCATTGCCTGGTGGTGATAAACAAGATTCTAAAGTGTGGTGGAATAATTAATTATTCAACTATAAATCATTTTAAAATATTATACATATGAAAAAGATAAAAATAATCCTTTCGCTAATGTTTTTTGGAGCATTTGTGATGCAATCTTGTATCAAGGATGAGGTTACCGAATTAGGTGATGCAGGTAAGCCAATAGTTAAATTTCAAGATGGCCCTGATCAATCTTTATTTTATTTGCCTTTTTTAGATACTAGGCAAATTAGTTTATTTGATTTGCGTCGCGATCCTAATTCCAATCAAGAATTAAACACAACACGTACCATCACGATTCAAGAAGCACCTGAGTTAGTTGATAAATATAATAAAGACAATGAAACTGAATATGAAATTTTACCGTCTGAAATATATTCATTAGCAACAAATCCTAGTATCGTTAAAAATGGTACGAAGTATACGATTACTTTTGGTCCTGGGGATTTTGCGAAAAATTTCGTCATTAGTTTGAACGGAGCCAAATGGGATTTGTCTAAGAAGTTTGCAATGGCTTTCAAAGTAGTAGATGCTGCAGGAACTTTGTTATCGAAGGATAAGCCTTCTATTATTACTAAAATTGCTATCAAAAATAAATATGATGGCACTTATGAAGTAACAGGAACAATGGAAGATATCCTTAGTCCAAGTTTAACTCATGCAACTGATTATTTAAAGACCAAAGGTACTCCTTTGAAGTTAACATTGAAGACTGTTTCAGCAACGAAATGCGCTGTGTATGATCCGACTGTTTGGGCTGATTATTTCATTCCGATCACGAGTGGTGGTACAGGACTTTCTGGGTATGGTACCTTTGCGCCTATTTTTGAATTTGATTTAGCCACAGATAAAGTGATTGGAGTTACTAATTACTATGGTACTCCTGCTAATACAAGGGGTGGTCGTTTAGATCCAACGGGTAAGGTAAATGGTTATGATGCGAGCAAGAGAACGCTAACGATTAAATATAATATGACCCAGCGTTCTTTAGTACCAGCAGCTCCTCACATCCGTACTACTTGGGATGAAGTTTGGAAATTCGCTAATGATTAGTATTGATCAGTAGAATTTTATAGGATTGAAAAAAAGGTAGCGATTTCGCTGCCTTTTTTGTGTTATTTCAATTTAGGTTATCTGCTTGAATTCTAACTGAATATAAATAGAATTACGTCCTACAATTAAAAAAGTGCCTTAATGTTGGTCTTTCGTACATCATAAATAATTTTTATAATGATTATAAAAACAATTTACAAAAGTATTAGATTAACAAAATATTAATTTTTTAATTTTGCTGGTAACATTCATTTTAAATAAACAAACAAACATGAAAAAACTAGTACTATCCTGGGTTTTAATGATGGCTGTTGTCAGCACATTGTTTGCTCAAACAAGGCAAGTTACCGGTAAAGTCACTTCCTCCGATGATGGAAGCGCTATACCAGGTGTAAGTGTCAGCATTAAAGGTACAACTTCGGGAACAACCACTTCTGCTGATGGATCTTACAAAATTTCAGTAGGAAATGGGGCATCATTGGTGTACACTTCCGTCGGTTACCTCGACAAGACAATATTAGTAGGTAATACTACTTCTATCGATGTAGTTTTAGAGGTTGATTCCAGACTACTTTCAGAAGTTGTTGTTACAGCTGGAGGAGTACTAAAAGATAAAAAATCGTTGGGTTATGCAACTGCAACGGTTACCAACGAACAATTAACGGTGGGTAGAACTACAAACCCAGTGAATGCGCTTGCTGCGAAGGTGGCTGGTGTACGAGTTGCTTCTTCAAATGGTATGGTTGGATCCTCTACCGCTATCTTTATTAGAGGTTTTACAACCTTTACGGGCTCTAACCAACCATTATTTGTGGTGGATGGTGTGCCTATTGACAACGGAGGTGGATCGAATGCATTACAAAATGGTGTCTCTAATTCGAATAGAGCAATCGATATTAATCAAGAAGATATTGAGAATCTTTCTGTCTTGAAAGGTCCAGCAGCAGCTGCACTTTATGGTTCAAGAGCAGCTAATGGTGCCATCTTAATTACAACGAAAAAAGGTAAGACTGGTCAGAAAACAAGTGTCGAGTTTAATACTTCATATAATGTAGTTGAAGTAAATAGACTGCCTGACTATCAAAATATGTATGCACAAGGGTCAGCTGGAGTATACAATCCGATCAATAACCTATCTTGGGGACCTAAAATAGCAGGTCAAGCCGTAACCAATGCTTTTGGTAAACCAGAAAACTTAACAGCTTACCCTAATAATGTTTCCGATATTTTCCAACAAGGTTTTAATATGCAGAACAACGTTAGTTTTCAAGGAGGAACGGATAAGTCCGCATTTAGATTTTCTTATGGAAATCTTCAAGAAAAAGGAATCTTGAGTAGCAATTCTCTCGATAGGAATAACTTCACATTAAATGCAAATTCTCAGGTTTCAGAAAAATTGTCTGCAAGTGTCTCTGCACAGTACATTACATCTGTTTCTGAAAGGTCACAAATTGGTAACCAACTTTCGAATCCTTTCTTTAGGTCTTGGTTCATGCCAAGAAACTATGATTTGTCAGGAATTCCATTTGAAGATCCAGCAACGGGTAATCAGGTATTTTTTGACAACACAGATAACCCATATTGGACTTTAAAAAATAATACATTCAATGATGAGTTGGACAGGGTAATCGGTAATATTTCATTAAAATATTATCTAAAACCTTGGTTAGCAGTTAATTATCGATTAGGTGTTGATGCCTCTTCTTACGGGACTGTTGGTTATGATCAAATTGGTGCCAGAGGTGGTGCTAATACAGCTGCTGGCGGTACAGGTGGTATTGCGAATAGTTCACTTGCTCAAAGAGATATGAACTCTTATTTCCAGATTATTGGGAATAAAAACATTACCGATGATTTGAAGTTGGACTTTAATATTGGTAATGAGGTAGTTGAGAGTAGATCAACGTACATAAGTACGACAGGTAAGAACTTAGCAATTAGAGATTTAAAGAATATTTCTAACGCTTCCGTTATAACCGCTTTTAATCAAATTGCAACTAGGAGATTAGTGGGTGTTTTTGGTGAATTTAACTTGGGTTACAAGGGATTTGCCACGGTTAGTTTTACGGGTAGAAATGATTACTCATCTACTTTTGGTGCTGGCCAGAATTCTTATTTCTATCCATCAATCGCGGGTAGTTTTATTGCGACAGAGGCATTCCCTGCTTTAAAATCAACGGTTTTGAGTTTCTTGAAATTATCCGGAAACTATGCTAAAGTAGGTAAAGAAGCGGGTACGTATGCAACGAATACCTTGTTTGCTTTAGCTGGTGCTAGCGATGGTTTCGGTCCTGTAATTAACTTCCCATACAATAATTTAGGGGGACGTTCGCTTAGCAACACGCAGGCCGATCCAAATTTAGGTCCTGAATTTACGACCTCAAGAGAAATTGGATTAGAAGCTAAATTTTTCAAGAATAGATTGGGTTTTGAAATGAGTTATTTTAACACCCTGTCTACTGACTTAATTTTTGCTGTGCCGGTAGGTCCATCTACTGGATTTACCTCACAAAATAGAAATGCAGGTTCATTGAAGCAAAAAGGATTTGAATTGTTAATTACAGCTACTCCTTTGCAAACAAATAACGGCTCTTGGGATATATCCGCTAATTTTACCACACTAGATCCAATTGTTGAGTCTTTGGCCAAAGGTGTTGAGTTTATTCAATTAGGAGGTTTTACTACACCTGGAACGCGGCTTTATGCTGGACAACCCTATGGATTATTGTTTGGTTCTGTATTTAATAGAGCATCAGACGGTAAGAAATTGATTGGTGCGAATGGCTTAACTTCCTTGAGTCCTTTACAAGGTGCCATTGGAAATACGAACCCTGATTGGACTGCTGGTATTACGAATAACATTAAATACAAAAATTTTAATTTCAATTTTTTAATTGATATCCGAAAAGGTGGCGATGTGTATTCACGTAATATTGGTGATTTATATCGAAGTGGTGCCGCTAAAGAAACGGCAGAGTATAATAGATTTACTGAGAATGGTGTCGTGGCTAAACCTTACATTATTGATGGGACACTAGCTAATGGTCAACCTAATACAACCCCTGTTTCAGCTCAAGATTATTGGAGTAATATCTACAATTTTGGTACGGGCGAATCCTATGTATTTGACGGTTCTTGGTTAAGATTACGTGAGGCTTCAATTTCTTACAATTTGCCTAGTAAATTATTGGCTAAAACACCAATTGGTAAGATGGAGCTAGGAGTTAATGGACGGAACCTTTGGTTATATGCACCCAATTTCCCGCATTTTGATCCCGAGACAAATGCTACGGGTGTGACAAATTCACAAGGTTTTGAGGCAAATGGTTTACCTCAAACTAGAAATTATGGTTTCTTTTTAAGAGCTACTTTTTAATCATAAATATTAATAGAATATGAAAATTATCAGATATATATCAATGAGTTTTGTTGCTGCTATTTTTGTGGTTACTAGCTCTTGCGACAGTTATTTGGACATCAATGTTAGTCCTAACTCGCCAACGTCCGCACCTATCTCTCAAGTTCTTACCAGCGTAACAGTTAACGTAGGTTTTAGAGGTGGTAGCGATATGCATCGTTTTACTTCGCTTATTGCTCAACAATTTGCTGGGCAAGGAGCTGCAGGTACGCAATCCCGTGAATATGCTAGATACCTTATTCAGCCTACGGATGTGAATAATTTATATGCTTCTTTATTTGCAACTCAGTTGGCAGATATCGAATACATCATCAGCAATAGTGAAAAAAGTCCACACTATAGAGGTGTCGCTCGGATATTAAAGGCCTATGTATATTCTCAGGCTGTAGATATGTGGGGTGATTTACCATATACCGAAGCTTTTAAATCACCGGAAATTAATCAACCTAAATTAGATGATGATGAATTTATTTATACCAAGGTAATTGAGTTGATTGATCAAGGTATTGCAGATGTTAAGGCAACTACTTCTGCTTTAAGTCCTGGTAATGATGAAACACTATTTTTGGGCAATAGAACTAGATGGGAGAGGCTTGCCAACACATTGAAACTACGTCTCTTTTTGCATTACTCTGCAAAAGACCCTGCATTTGCTAAATCCAAAATGGATGCCCTTGTTGCCAGCAATGCTATATTCCTAGGTTCAAATGCGGATAATTTTCAGATGAATTTTGTTGATGCCGTTTCATCCCAAAATTCGATTCATCAGTTCGAGATTTCTAGACCAGATCAGTTTTTCCCAAATAAAACGCTTGTGGACATGATGAACAGTTCATCAGATCCTAGAAGACTATTATATTTCACTGATTTTCCTTTTGGTTCAGGAAATTATAAGGGTGCAAGTCCACTGGATGGTCAATCATTTGCATTCTCTCGAATTCATACATTCTTACGAGGAAACTTGAAATCTGCGATTCCTGCCTCTAGTGTTAATGCTGCGGGTTCTATTATTGCTGCAGCAGCCTATAACAATGCTTACACAGGCGCTGCACCTATTAGGTTATTAACATTTGCAGAATATAATTTTATTAGAGCTGAGCATGCTTTAAGGTATGGTGCTGGTGTTAGTGCTGCAGATGCTTTCTTCAAGGAAGGAATTAGGGCTTCCATGGGTCTTGTTGGTGTAAGTGTTGCCGATCAAAATACCTATTTAGCAGCGCATGGCACTCTTAACGAATCATCGTTGGAAGCTAATGTTGCAAAAATCATAAAGGAGAAGTATATCGCTAATTATGGCGTTGCATTGGAACCTTGGAACGATTGGAGACGTACTGGTTATCCAACATTACAAGTAGTGGATCCAACTGTTGCCGCTATGACGGGTGGTATTCCTCGCTCATTATTTTATCCAGATTCAGAAGTTAGTGCAAATACCAACTTCAAACAAAAGTCTAATATGTTGGCTAGAGTTTTCTGGGATACTAGACCTTAATTATTAGTTATTTAGGTATGTAAAAAGGCTATCCTGTTCAAGGATAGCCTTTTTTTTATGCTGTCGATTCTCTGAAAAAATCGACCCTATTTTTAAGCGTATACCTTCGAATCTTGTACTCTATTATCTCTACTCTCTTGAGATTACCAAATCTTAATCCGATCTTCTGGCTTCTTATACAATTTATCACCCGGCTTCACATGGAATGCCTTGTACCAAGCATCCATATTCACTGGAGTCCCAATGGTTCTGTATTGGCCAGGTGAATGTGGATCTGTTTTGATCATTTGAGCAGCCATCTCGGGTCTTGATGTTCCCCTCCAGACCTGTGCCCATGCCAAAAAGAATCGTTGGTCCGGAGTCAAACCGTCTATTTTCTTTTTCGATTGACCCTGCTTCGTCATTTTAAACGCTTCGTAAGCAATGTTCAATCCACCTAGGTCTCCAATATTTTCCCCCATCGTAAATTTCCCATTGACATGAATGGTGTCTACCACTGTATACTGATCGAATTGTGCACCTAATTGGACCGTTTTTTCCTTAAATTTAGCCAAATCCTCAGGCGTCCACCAGTTTCTTAATGTTCCATCATTATCGTATTGGCTTCCGGAATCATCAAATCCATGGGACATTTCATGGCCAATAACCGCCGCGATCCCTCCATAATTGATGGCATCATCTGCATCTGCTGAGAAAAATGGGAATTGCAAAATACCTGCAGGAAAGACAATTTCATTCATTGTTGGACTATAATACGCATTGACCGTCGGCGGTGTCATACCCCATTTGCTGCGATCTACTGGTTTCCCTATTTGGTTTATATTATCATGATATGACCAAATACTCGCATTTTTCATATTTTGATAAAATGAATCTGCCGATATTTCCATTCCATCGTAGTTTTTCCATTGATCTGGATAACCTACTTTAGGAGTAAATGCGTTTAATTTATCCAATGCTTTCTTTTTCGTTGGTTCTGACATCCATTCAAGTCTATTAATTCGATTAGCAAAGGCAGTTCGCATATTTATAAGCAATTCTTTCATGCGTTCTTTTGCCTCAGGTTTAAAGTGCTTAGCCACATATAATTGACCTAAGAGTTCACCTATAGTTCCATCCGTTAGGGTGGACATACGTTGCCAACGAGGAGTTTGGGACTCTTGGCCACTGAGGAATTTTGCATAATCGAAACTTGCCTTCACAAATGGGCTACTTAAATAGGATGCTGACCCTTTTAAAATATTCCAGGTTAAATAGATTTTCAAATTCTCTATCGGAGTATCTGTCAATATGTTGTTGACTTCCATTAGAAAGTTAGGTGAACTAACTAATATGGAATCTTGAGAAGGAATACCCAATAATTTGAACTGTTCATTCCAATGAATGCTAGGAGTTTTCTTTTGGAAGTCAGCTAATAGAAATTTATTGTAGGTCTTATATGGATCACGCATTTCGACACGGGCCATCTGTGCGGTAGCAAGTCTTTTTTCCAGTAGGTAGATTTGTTCTGCATTCGATTTTGCTAGATTAGAAGGAGTGCCAATGAATTCAAAAAGCGTCGCAATGTATTTTTTAAATGCTTCTTGAATCTTCAATGTGCGAAGATCAGTTTTCAAATAATAATCACGATCGGGTAAAGACGTTCCCCCTTGTCCAAACTGTGGAACCATTTTTTTTACGTTTTTTCGGTCCTGGCCCACATAAAATCCAAAGAATGGAGAACCCAACCCCTGTGTCCTAAATCGAGCAATTTCTTTAAATAAATCTTCTCTAGATTGAATATCTTGTACCTTTTTCAAATCTGATTTGATGGGATCGAATCCCAATGACTCAATTCTAAGGCTATCCATTGCTGCCGTATAAAAATCGGCCACTCTTCTCTCGACTGATCCTTTTGCTAGAGATTTTTGTTTGGCTACCGTTTCGTCTAAAATTGCTTTAACTGCTTTGATGTTGAAGTCTCTAATTTCATTGAAACTACCCCAGCGAGTTTCTTTAGCAGGAATTGGATGATTTTTTACCCAGATTCCATTGGAATATTCGACAAAATCATCTCCCGGTTTTACGGATAAGTTCATATTCGCTTTGTCAATGAACTTGAAATTTTGTGCGGAGATGCTTGTTGAAATTAATATTCCAACCGATAATGTGAACAATAAAAACTTTTTCTTCATATTTTAGTTTTTTTAATTGTGTATCAAATAAATAAGTTTCAGAGTTTAAAACTACCAACATGAGGAAATTGTTACCAATATTCATTGGCTTATTTTTTTTAATGCATCTTTCATTGGGTCAAAATCAAGTATCCAAAGCTTTGACCCATGAAATCATGACAAAACTTAAAAAAGTAGGTGCTCCTGCAATTTCACCCGACGGCAAATTTGTAATCTATAGCCAAGTAGAAACTTCCTATAATTTGGACGAACAAACTACGGATTTATGGTTGGCACAAACCGATGGAAAGATTTCTCCTAGAAAAATAACTTCCTCAAAAGGAACAGAAGATAATTACTTTTGGTCACCTACCGGAGATAAAATTTACTTTACAGCTAAGAGGGAGGGAGATGAGGTGGCCCAACTTTATTCATTGCCTTTAGTGGGTGAAGCACAAAGAATTACCACTATTTCTACGGGTGTTTCTGGGGCTAGAATTTCTTCTGATGGCCATTGGTTAGCCTTCACTTCACGTGTTTACCCTTTAGCGTTTACGGATTCCTTGAGTAAACAAGTGGCAGATGAAAAGAAAAAAATCAAATCGAAAGCGCGTGTTTATACCTCTTTCCCTATTCGATATTGGGACTCTTGGCTAGATGAAAAGCAAGGACATATTTTTACGATGGATTTGACTGTGGCTGGTTCTCAGCCCCAAAACATCTTCAAAGATGTTTCTTTAGTGAAATCGAAGGGCTTCAACTTAGGTTCATTTTCTTTTACACCAGACAATAAATCCATTGTTTTTTCTGCTAGTACGGATTATAATACAACGGCCTATCAATCGTCAACTTCCCACTTATTTCAGGTTAATGTTCAGGGGGGCAAAGAGACCCAATTAACATCGGATGCGTTCGATTATAGTTCGGTCGATTTTTCAAGTGATGGACGTTATTTATTTACTACAGGATCAGAAAATGGGAATAAGCTATATTATTTAAACCGACTTTTTCGATATTCATGGCCTGCGATGAACGCCAAATTTGAGTTGGCCGCTAAATTAGATCGACCTATCAATGATTTTAAAGTTTTTAGATCTGATATTTTAGCTAGTATCGAAGATCAGGGCGTGGACAGAATCATTAAAATTTCAATGGTTTCAGGTGAAATCACCTCAGTAATAGGTGGCAAAATGGGCTCTTATACGGCTGTGTCAACGGCTAAAGAAAATAGTTTTGCATTTACTTACCAACATTTGGGGGCACCCCCTGAGGTATTTACGTTTGTGGATGGCCAACAAATCCCCATCTCAAAAAGCAATGACAAGGTACTTTCCGCTTTAGACATTCCTAGACCAGAGGTTATTTGGACTGTGACCAGTCGTGGGAAAAAGGTCAGAAGTTTTGTATTGAAACCTGCTGGCTTTGATCCAAATAAAAAGTATCCTTTATTTGTATTAATGCATGGTGGACCCGCTATTTCCATTAAAGATAATTTCGGATATCGCTGGAATGCACATATTTTAGGTGCACCTGGCTATGTGGTTATCATGACGGATTATACGGGTTCCACGGGGTATGGCGAGAAATTCACGCAAGACATTCAATTCGATCCATTTCGCGGACCAGGCAATGAGATATTAGAGGCTGCAGCGGATGCAATCAAGCGCTTTTCTTATATTGATGGTACGCGACAAGCGGCAGGGGGAGCATCTTATGGGGGGCATTTTGCCAACTGGATGCAGGCGACTACTTCGCACTTCAAATGTCTAATTGCCCATGCGGGATTAGTGAATTCGGAGGCCCAGTGGGGTACCTCGGATGTGATTTGGGGTCGGGAATTGATGAATGGAGGTGCACCTTGGGTATCTACAAAAACGTGGAAAGAGCAAAATCCGATGCGTTATGCGGCTAATTTTAAAACACCAATGCTTTTAACGGTAGGGGAGAATGACTTCCGAGTGCCAATTAATAATACCATTGAGAACTGGAGCATTCATCAGAGATTAAAAATTCCTAGTAAATTAATTGTTTTTCCAGGTGAAAATCATTGGATTTTAAATCCCGAAAATTCGAAGTTTCATTATCAGGAAGTTGGCAACTGGTTGAGCACCTATTTAAAATAATTTCTCTAGCTTTACTAACTTTCTAAAAGTTAGTAAAGCTGAACCATAACTCCCTTTTTGATAGATTCATCACAGGCAAAAGCGATGCGAAGGCTGTTTACGGCGTCATCCAAATGATCCTTTAAATCCACATTTTCTTGAATAGCTTTTAAGAAATACAGTTGCTCGCGATCACATAATTCTTGATGATTGGGCTCGTCTGTTAAATTAATCCACTCATCATCCCGGCTAAATTCATTGTTGGCATCTAAGTCGGCCCAATGAACGCGAAGTGATTCTGTTTTAGTATGAGCTTCAATGGAGGAAGATTTTCCTTCGCCACCGGCTTCTTTGGCAACAATAGAAACAGAACCTTTAGGTCCAAATACATCTTTGACAAAATAAGCTGTTTGTGAAATCATGGGGCCCCAACCAGCTTCATACCAACCTACGGATCCATCTTCAAAATGAATTTGTAGTTGGCCATAATTATAATTTCCGGCCGGGATGTCTTCTGTCATTCTAGCGCCAATGGCAGAAACACGCACCGGTTTCGAGCGGGTCATTTGGCACATAACGTCAATATAATGAACGCCACAATCCACAATCGGACTTAAACTCTTCATTAAATTACGATGCACATCCCACATGTATCCGTGACTTTGCTGGTTTAAATTCATTCGCATCACCAAAGGCTTACCTAGGTTTTTGGTCATTTCAATGAACTTAATCCAGGAAGGGTGATGCCGTAATATATAACCAACGACTAATTTTTTTCCTGATTTCAATACAGCCTTAGCCACATTTTCGGCTCCAACTAATGAGTCTGCAATAGGTTTTTCTAAAAATACATGGCAACCTGCTTCTAATGCTGCCACTGAATATGCCTCATGAGTATCTGGGTAAGTTGAAATGCAAACAGCATCGGGTTTAGTTTCTTTCAAAGCCGTATAATAATCCGAGAATAATGCTTGGCCTCCCCCTAATTCCTGATTTAATTTTTCCTTACTCGCACCTGTAGAAACTAAGCCGCAAATTTCAAAACCTGAGAGGGTGTGATATGCTTTTGCATGAGAGGCTCCCATATTGCCGCAGCCTACTACCAATACACGAATATTTTTTGATTGAGTCATTTTAAATTTTTTATCCCTTGAAATTAAAAAGAATGATTAGAAATTACATCTTTTCAAATTAGCTATTATTGAAATTAAGTAAAATTTTATTTTTTTATTTCAATAATAGACCTCATCGGTATGATTTACCTTGTCGTATTTAGCGCATTTTGACAAGAGAATTGGATAATAAAAAAAATCCTGTCCGAAGTATGGGATTTTTTATTTTGTCGAATTTGATTTCTCTTTGCGGTGATTTTTCAAAAAATCGTATAGCCGAAATGAATGAATCGATTTCGAAATCTTTTTTACTATGTGTCTCAGCTAAATTTTACACTGACTATTTGCGTTAATAGTCTTGAGACATTGGATGAATCATTAGCTCATCGATGACCACATGCGCGGGTTGATTCATGATATAAAAAATACTTTCCGCCATATCTTCGCAGGTTAGCCATTCTTTATGCGCTTCAGAACCTTGGGGTTCAGGGTGAAACATGGTGTCAACTAAACCTGAATAAACGGTAGATACTTTTATACCGTCTCTTCTAACCTCTTTTCTTAGCGCTTCTGTGAAAGCATGTTGGGCATATTTTGATGAACAATATAAGGCACCTCCATCAAAAACACGTTTTGCGACATCGGAAGCCACGGATATAATATGTCCCTTTTTTGCCTCCTTCATAAAAGGCAAAACTGCTTTTGAGAAAAGAAATGTCCCTTTTACATTGGTGTCGAAAATGGTATCCCAAGATTGCCCAGAAAATGATTCTGTTGGGCCAAAAGTCCCAGTACCTGCATTATTGATTAAAAAATCAATTTTCTGAAAGGTATGCGCCGTTTTGTTGATGGTTTGTTGGACAAAGTCCTCATCTGCTACATCACCCACAAAATACAATGGTCTGTGTCCAAGGTCAGTAATTTCGGTTGCCAAGTCTTTTAATTCGCCTTGGCTTCTGGCGACAATGGATATTTGGAAATTATTTTTTGCTAACAATAGCGCTAGGGCACGTCCAATTCCTTTGGATGCTCCTGTGATGATCGCTGTTTTTGTTTGGGATTGCATTGGGTGATTGGATTATTTGAGGTCTGTAAATTAATTAATTTATCACTTTCTTTTTGTGTTTAATTTCAAAGAATGATTTACATCAGCTACTTATATAAAAATTTAAAATACATTTAATTGTAATATATTTTTATTAATTTAAATAATTCCCATAATATTTAACATAATGCCATGAAAAAAGTCATTGATATTTTGGCCAAAAAGGGCTCTTACGTAATTTCAGTTTCTCCTGAAACAAAAATTATTTCAGCGTTACAGATTATGCAGGAAAAGAATATTGGCTCCGTAGTAGTTTTGCAGCAAGGCAAGTATCTGGGTATTTTGACTGAGCGCGATTATGCTCGAAAAGTTGTTTTATTGGATAAGAACTCTTCTGACACTTCGGTTGCTGAAATTATGACAACGAATTTACCATGGATCGATCGGACTACGCGTCTTGAAACCTGCATGGTCATCATGTCTGAAAAAAATATTCGATATTTACCGGTGGTTGAAGATGGGGAATTAATGGGAATTATTTCGATTAATGATTTAATTCGTTCAACTATTAATAGCCATTTAGATACGATTGAGCATCTCAAGAATTACATTCATGCCTAAATGACAAATAGCATAGCGACTAAAAAAATTTGCTTTTTAGTAAATCCATTAAAAAAATCAAGTAAAATTAAAACCTATTTCGAGTGGGTCTTAAATGAAATAGGTATCCAAAGGCCTCAGTGGCTCATTGATTTTTATCAAGAAGGTTGGCCGTCGAACTTACTCCATTACGAGGAAGTTTGGGTTATGGGGGGCGACGGTACCTTCAATTATTTTGTCAATAAATACCCGGATTGTTCCATTCCCATAGGTTTATTTGAAGGGGGCACGGGCAATGATTTTTATTGGAAAGTTTTTGGTAAAATCACTCGGGAAGAACATTTGGGTCATATTTTGAAGGGTATTACTGCAAGTTTAGATGCTGGCCAAGTTAATCACATGATTTTTTTAAATGGAGTCGGGATTGGTATCGAAGGAGATGTATTAAAATCGATGAAAGCGATTCGTTTTATTGGTGGTGCATTAGGGTATTATTTAGCGGCCATACCACAGCTATTTAAATTCAAATCGTATGAAATTTCTTTTAATCGTGCCGGCAAAATAATTTCAAAAAAAGTTTTTTTATGCATGGTATTTAATTCATCACGAGCAGGGGGTGGGTTCCATTTTTTCCCTATGGCCTCTATTCAAGATGGCGCTTTGGATATGATGTTGTGCAATCCCATAGCCGTCATTAAACGTCTTTTTTATATGCCGCTTATTCAAAAAGGCAAACATGTTAACTATCCTTTTTTAGCGTTTTCAACGGTGCAATCAACGACCATACAATGTAATCGATTATTAAATGCCCAGGTGGATGGAGAAGTTTTAGAGGCAGACACTTTTGATTTTAAATCTCTTCCTGCTAAATTCAAGTATATTGTTCCTCATTCGTTTTCTTAAAAATTAAATTCATGCCTCGTAAAATTCTATTTTTGTTTTTTTTGATCTTTACTTCATTCCTAGCTATTTCACAAGACAGTGATAAGAAAAAAGTGATCGCTCGATTAAGCAAATTAGAACTTGCCTATGGTCAAATAGCACAAAAAATTTGGAGTTTAGCTGAAGTAGGATACAAAGAGAAGCAAAGTTCTTTATTGCTTCAAGAAACATTGAAACAAGCAGGATTTACCATTGATGCTGGGGTTGCCGACATACCTACGGCCTTTGTTGCGACTTTTGGTCAGGGAAAACCTGTGATAGGGATTATGGCTGAATATGATGCCTTACCTGGATTGTCACAAGATTCCATACCTGTGAAACGCTCTTTAGGTGCTAATTCGGGACATGCTTGCGGCCATCATTTGTTTGGGACAGGTTCTGTGGCAGCGGCCATTGCAGTGAAAGAATGGATGAAAGAAACGGGTCAAAGAGGTACCATAAAATTATATGGATGCCCCGCTGAAGAAGGGGGTGCGGGAAAAGTTTATATGGTCCGTGCAGGTTTATTTGCGCAATCTGATGTCATGTTGCATTGGCATCCCAACGATGAAAATACGGTAGCTGCCTCTTCTTCGTTGGCCAATAAAGCTGGAAAATTTCGTTTTTATGGATTAGCTTCTCATGCGGCTGCCTCACCTGAGCGGGGACGTTCTGCTTTGGACGCGGTAGAGTCAATGAATTATATGGTCAATATGATGCGAGAGCATGTCCCTTCGTCCACTAGAATTCATTATGTTATTACGAATGGTGGGAAGGCACCTAATATTGTACCTGATTTTGCTGAAGTGTATTATTACATTCGCTCTCCCAATCGAAACATTGTGTTTGATGTTTGGGATCGCGTTGAAAAGGCTGCTGAAGGAGCAGCATTAGGTACAGGCACTAAATTTGAAGTGGAGCTGATCAGTGGGGTCTATGAGATTTTGCCTAACGCGTATTTAGCCGAGCTTATGGCGAATAATTTAAAAACAGTGGGTGGATATGTCCTTTCACCGACAGAAATAGCCTTTGCGAAACAGCTCCAACAAACCCCCGGGATGGAGGTAATTGATTTAAAAACGACGAACCAAGTTTTATTAAATCATCCTGATCCGAGTTCGGGTGGATCCACCGATGTGGGTGATGTTTCATGGGTGGTGCCAACCATCGGCTTGGGAACCGCCACTTGGGTTCCAGGAACATCGGCACATAGTTGGCAAGCAGTCGCTTCCGGCGGAACAAGTATAGGCCGAAAAGGAATGATGGTAGCCGCCAAAACCATGGCTCTAACAGCCCTTGATTTATTTAAAAACCCGAAAATGATTCAAGAAGCCACGGAAGAATGGACAAAAAAACGTGGCGTGGATTTTCAATACAAGTCCTTATTAGGAACTAGGAAACCTGCCTTGAATTATCGGGATAATTAGTGGGCAAGATTGAATTTGATCCATTCCGCTTACATTAATATTGTTTACAATTTTTCTCTCGCGTTAATCCTCAAGGGTCACCATGACTTGAACTCTTTATTTTAGTTTTACCCGTGAATTAGTTTCCTTTAGAATTCAAAATAAATAGCCAGTAAATGATTATTTATACTGTAAACGTTTGTGATTTAAATATATTTATCGTAATATTGCAATATAATAATATTTCATGGGGATCACCAAAACAGATCTATTTTCATTGGAGCAAAATGCCATGGCACACATGGCTAAAGTTTTAGGACATCCTGCCCGCATTGCCATTTTGGAGTATTTGGTGAAGTCAAATTCTTGTATCAATGGTGATTTGGTTCAGGAATTAGGACTTGCTCAGGCGACGATTTCCCAACATTTACGTGAATTAAAGGAAGTCGGGTTTATTCAAGGAACTATTGAGGGGGTTTCAATTTGCTATTGCATTAATCCAGAAAAATGGGCTGAATTTAGCCAATTATTTGGTGTATTTTTTGACAATTATTATGTTTTAAAACAATCTAACTGCTGTTAATGATGAGCTTTCCACGTATGCATGTGTCACTTTATGTCAGCAATTTAGCGGCATCAGTGAATTTTTATACCACTTTCTTTGGCAAGGCTGCTGATAAAGTTAAACCAGGTTATGCCAAATATATCCTGCAAAAACCATCCCTTATTATATCATTTATTGAAAATCCAGAACGCGTTCAAGCAAATTTTGGACACCTCGGTTTTCAGATGGAAACACTCGAGGAAATGACCGAATTATTGGAGAAAGCGCGTAGACAAGGGATTGTTTCAAAAGAAGAAATAGGCACCTCATGCTGTTATGCTAAACAAGATAAATTTTGGGCCACAGACCCTGATGGGGTTCAATGGGAAGTTTATTATTTCCATGAAGATGCTGAATTTAATGATCCACATTATGCTTCAGAAGATGCAGCTGCTTGTTGCATGCCAACCTCTGGACAAAAAGAAAAAATTAAAATATCTGAATTAACGGCTGTTGACACGTGCGCACTAGGATCCGGCTGTTGCTAATTGAATAAGCAATGAATCATACTTTGAACGAAAATATAGAATCGATTTTGGCGCTCTCAATTAGTGAGGAGCGTAGATCTTTGCTTCAACCCTTGATTGATTACATCAAATCAAAACGAGAGAAGGAGCAGCCCATTCGCCTGAATTTCATTTGTACACATAATTCTCGGCGCTCACAGTTCTCTCAAATTTGGGCACAAACGGCTGCGGATTATTTCGAAATACCTGCTTTTTGTTATTCCGGAGGTGTCGAAGTAACCGCTTGTAATGAGCGAACCATTCATTCCTTGGAACGTTCAGGTTTTATTATATCTAAGCATGGCCATTCCAACCCCATTTATTTTATTCTCCAAGCAAAGGACACCCGACCTATCCTTGTTTTTTCAAAGTTGTACGATGATATCATTAATCCACACGGAGTTTTTGCAAGCATCATGACTTGTTCCCATGCAGATGAAAATTGTCCTGTTGTTCCAGGTTCAGAAGTAAGGATTCCTGTTCGATATGAGGATCCTAAGGAATTTGATGATACAGCGATGGAGTCTGTAAAATATGACGAACGCTCTCAGCAAATTGCCAGCGAGATGTTTTACGTTTTTTCTAGGGTCTAGGTCAACTTGTATGGTCTCTGACGATGAGCCAACGACCCTTGATTTTTTTCATTAAAATGGTGAAATATCCACCGATATCCCCCTTTTGGGGACGGGCCAATTGCCATTTGCCTAAAATCCAGGCTGTTTTACCCGCCGTTACATCAATTTCCTTGATATCAAATGTTAAATTCCCCATCGTTTCTTGATCAGGATATGTCGTCAGGTATCTTTGTAATGTGGCTTTCCAACCGCTAGTCACGCCATTTTTGCCAATAAACTTAAGGTCTTCGGAATGATCGTAATATTCCATGAAACCAGGTATATCGCCCTTATTCCATAAATCTACTTGAGTTTTTAAGATATTTTCGATCACTTTTTGCTCTTTGATACTTTGACTAAAAATTACTTGACATGGAAACAAGATTAAAAAGGCAAACAATTTCATACGGTTGTTAGGTTAGAAAAACAAAATTGTGGACAAATCTTTAATTTTGATAGCAATATAAATACTAGATTTTTAATTGACCGATTATTGTATCATTTTTGTTAATTAATTTAAGAAACCTGTTTTTTTGTGCGCAAAATTTTCACGGTTCAATGCCAACTATTATGACAGGAATTATACAGAAAACGAGTCTTAAAGATTTGTCTTTTGTGGTATTTGTCCTTAGGACAGCTGTTGTAGAAACGTTTGTACCTCTAAGTATAGAAGCAAATATATAATATGCCGAAAATTACCTCTAATGCACATTTACATGCAAACTCAGTTGCGATTTTAGACCCTAGTGGGGAGTATACTTACCAACAATTAATCGATGCGTCCAACCAATGGGCGTATCGATTTTTGTTAGGAGTAACTGACTTAGATGGTGCTCGAGTGGCCTTTATGGTGCAACCCGGTTTTCAATATGTAGCAGTCCAATGGGGAATATGGAAAGCCGGTGGAGTGGCCGTTCCCTTATGTGTCACCTATCCAGTCGCCTCTTTGCAATATGTTTTGGAGGATACCGGTGCTTCTCAGGTGGTTATTGATATCGATTTTCAAGAAGTTTTATTGCCGTATGTTCGGGAAAGCCAATTGAAATACCATTTTGTTCATGAAGAAGTGAACCCACAGGAAATGAGTTTGCCTGAGGTTTCTTCTGACCGTCCCGCGATGATTTTGTATACGTCTGGGACGACTTCACTTCCCAAAGGGGTGGTAACCACGCATGGAAATATTGATTTTCAAATGAATTGTCTGGTGCAAGCTTGGGAGTGGAAAGCGACGGATCGAACCCTTTGTATTTTACCTCTGCATCATATCCATGGGATTATCAATGTGATCGGTTGTAGTTTGTCGGTAGGAGCCATCTGTGAATTTATGCCAAAATTCAATGCTATTGAAGTATTCAATCGCTTGGTTTCAGGTGAATTAACGGTATTTATGGCCGTTCCTACGATTTATTTTAAACTTATTTCACATTGGGATAATTTGGCCCACTCGGATCAAAAAGTAATCTATTCATCCTTGATAAAATTCCGTTTAATGGTTTCTGGATCTGCTGCATTACCAGTTTCTGTGATGGAAAAATGGCATATCATCAGTGGACATTGGCTATTAGAACGGTATGGTATGACGGAAATTGCGATGGCCATCAGCAATCCATTCCATGGGGAAAGAAGACCCGGGCATGTCGGTATCCCTTTGCCTGGAGTTTCCGTGCGTTTGATGGGGGATAATGAAGAAATTAAAGAAGATTTAGAACCTGGAGAAATACAAATCAAGGGACCTAATGTTTTCCAATCGTATTGGAATAAACCCACAGCGACCCAAGAAACGTTCACGGAAGACGGTTGGTTTAAAACTGGCGATGTAGCCCACTTAGATGGCGGATATTATAAAATTTTAGGACGTAGCTCCGTGGATATTATCAAGTCTGGCGGATATAAACTCTCCGCATTAGAGATTGAAGAGGTGTTACGCATTCATCCTAATGTCGAAGATTGTGGGGTGGTGGGTCTACCAGACGACGAATGGGGTGAAGTAGTTGCCGCCGTTTTAGTCTTAAAAAATACGTTGATAAAAGATGATATCAATGCATGGTTGCGCGAAAGATTACCGGGTTATAAAGTTCCTAGACTGTATCATTTTGTGGATGAATTACCTCGAAATGCGATGGGAAAAGTGACCAAAAATGAGTTGAAATTAATGTTCTAATGTTGCTATGCAAAAAGTTGCCCAAATGAAAGTGGATATGAAAAATATATATTTAGTTTTTTTATTGATCTGTTTTGGGGCAAAGGCTCAAAAAAATATTACGACTGCCTCGGATGCCACGGCTCCCTTGCATGCCTTAAAACCCGATTATCCCACACCTTACGGAGTGCCAGCCGTTTCTGACATTCAAAAAACGATCGATCGCATATTTGATTATTTAGAAAGAGCATCGCCTTCTCATTTTGTGGATAAAAGTTCCGGGGAAATTTGGAATCCTACACGTGGATATTCGGACCAAGTCGTTTTCGCGAAAGGAGATTTTAGGCCTATTTCCTATGAATGGGGCGTAACTTATTCGGGAATGCTGGATTTATACCGATTGACCGGAGAAGTAAAATATTGAGACTATGTATTTAAGCGTTTGGAGTTGATTTCAACGGCGATCGAATCAGCACGCTCTTATGATGAAGTAAATAAGTTGAAGCCTCATACCTTAGAAGGTTTAATTCAACCCAAAGCCTTGGATGATATCGGCGCTATGGCCATGGCTGTTTTGAAAGCTAAAAAATCAGGTTTTTCGTCGGACATGTCATATGTGACACAGCGTGCTTCAGATTTTATTTTGAAGGAAGAGCATCGTTTGCCCGATGGTACATTGGTACGTATTCGGCCCTTGAAAAATACGATGTGGCTGGATGATGTGTATATGTCGATTCCGGCGTTGCTCCAACTAGGCGTCGCGAATCGGCAAGAAAGTTATTTTAACGAGTCATTTAAACAATTTTCAGCTTATCAAAAGCGGATGTTCAATCCCTCATTGAATGTATTTATGCATGGGTATTTAGAAGGAGCGGAAGAACATCCAGAGTTTCATTGGGCCAGAGCGAATGGTTGGGCTTTATTGACGACTTCAGAAATGCTGATGTATTTACCGGCCAACCATCCGGGTCGGAAATTCATGTTGGGCCAATTGAAAAACCACTTAAAAGGATTGATGAGCTTACAAGACGGTACGGGATTTTGGCATCAATTATTAGATAAAAACGATTCGTATTTAGAAACTTCTGCCACGGCCATTTATGCGTATGTCATCGCGAATGCCATTAATAAGGGTTGGCTCGATCCTAAGATTTATGCCCCCGCGGCTATATTAGCTTGGAATGCGGTTAATTCTCGCGTCAATGCACAAGGGCAAGTAGAAGGCACATGTGTGGGAACCGGTTTAGCTTGGGATCCTGCCTTTTATTATTTTAGACCGATCTCACCATTTGCGGCGCACGGCTATGGACCTACTTTATTGGCCGGTTCAGCGATGATGGAAATGTTGAAAAAGTACTCCTTTGAAATCAATGATTCTGCGGTTCATTTATCCGGAAAGGGTAAGTGAAAATAATTTTTATCATTAGCTGACATTTATCAAAGTTTTATTTTTTAAATTCAATATCTTTGTGCCGTGAATCGCATTATTGCTCTTTTATTGTTTATGGCTATGCAAATACCTCTGATGAATCAGTGGTCGGCCGTCGCGTATTATCGAGTGAACCGTGATTTCATTGCCAAAAACCTTTGCGTAAACCGTGATAAACCGATGTTGAACTGTAATGGTCAATGTTATTTATCTAAACAATTAAAAGCTGCTGAGGATAAGGAGCAAAAATCTAACTCAGAGCGTTTAAATAAAATGCCTGAGGTAGTGCTCAGTTTTCAATCCATTCCAAGTCTTTTCAAGGCACGCTATTTCGAGCGCGCTGTGCTTGAAAATAATTTTCCAATTTCGGAAATCCATCCGAATTTCTCGGCCAAGGGCTTTTTTCATCCACCTCAGGTCTAATTAATTTTCTTGATTCTATTCCTGCGGCATTACGTCGTGGTTATTTCTCATTTTAATTAATTATACATGAAACAGCTATTAATAGCGGTGTTATTAGGTATAACATCACTCGCGCAAGCGCAAAAAATTAAAGTACTTAATTCGATTACAAACGAGCCTATCGTAGGAGCTAGCCTGAAAAAAGGCGGTAAAACAATTTCTATTTCAAATGAAAGAGGGGAATTTCAAGTTAAAGAAAAGGGGGAATTCACCGTAACGGCTTTAGGTTTTAAAGCGACGAAAACCACTGGGGAAACAAGTCCTATTTTTCTAGAAGAATCCACTCAAACCTTAGAATCAGTCGTGGTGACTGCCTCTCGCCAAGCAGCCACACGTGCGGAAACGCCCGTAGCTATTCATAAAATAGGATCTGCGCTTATTCAAGATACGAAAGCACTTCAATTAACGGAGATTATCAATAAGGTCCCCGGCGTGGTGATGTTGGACTACCGAAATGAACAACACGGGATGGGTATTCGTCAACCTTTTGGGACATCAGCGTATTTCTTGTATTTGGAAGATGGCTTAGCATTACGTCCTTTGGGGGTATTTAATCACAATGCACTGATTGAAACTAACTTGCAAGGATTGAATTCAGTGGAAGTAATTAAGGGCCCAGCGTCCTCTCTTTATGGCCCTGAGGCCGTGGGTGGAGCGATTAACTTGATCACGAAGACGGCACCGGGGATCCCGACGGTACAAGTGGGTTTACAAGTAGATGAGTGGGGTTACAACCGTGTGCAATTTACTGCAGGGGCTCAATTAGGTAAGAAATGGTCGATTATGACGGGCGGTTATGTAGCGCGCCAAAAAGGTTCTTGGGCCTCTAATTCCGACTTCGACAAGTCTTCGATCAACGTACGTTTAGATTATCAATTTACGCCTAAGACAAAACTTTGGG
>CANHXO010000031.1 GCA_947464595.1 Cytophagaceae bacterium | reverse complement strand
GTATATAGCTTATCGGTCGCAGGTTTTGGGTGATTTTTGGATCGTCAAAAAGATGTATGGCTGTCTCCATTTTTGCAATTTACAAAAAAAGCCTCGACAAGATTATTGAAGAGGCTTTGATGTATGTTTTTGAAGAAAATTAACTCTTCGCGTAACGCTTGTTGAATTTATCTACACGTCCAGTAGTATCTAATAATACATTTTTACCTGTATAGAATGGATGTGATTGTGAAGATACCTCGACTTTATAAACCGGGTAAGTTGCACCTTCAAATTCGGTTGTTTCTGTTGTTGCAGCGCAAGAACGAGTTAAAAACTTGTAATCTGAAGATAAATCATGGAATACGACTTCTTTGTATTCTGGATGGATGTCTTTTTTCATTTTATTTTTTTTCGGACGATTCCCTGCCGTCATTTTATTTGTATCAATGAATCCATTGGGATTTAGGTTCATTTAATCGGGTTGCAAAAATAGACATATTTTATAGATCTTGCAAAATTTTTTGCATTATTTTTTTTGTGTTTTTAGGGCCGATGTAAGCGTATTTATTTTCTAAAAAATATTTTTATTGCATTTTTCTAAGAGGTAACTCGCTTAATGATTTGAATATATGGCAGTTGAATATTGCGATTTAAATATGCTCCTTTTTTATTGATTTTTTGCGAAAATAATGTTTGCAAGTGGGTGCGTTTTTTTCTAATTTTACTGAGAAGGAATTCAAGCAAAAACGCCGATTTTTTTGATGGTTTTTCACTCTAGTTTTAAGCATTTTTAAATTATATTCTCAGGAAACACATGTACGTAATTAAAAGAGACGGTCGTCGCGAATCTGTCAAGTTTGACAAAATCACAGCTAGGATAGAAAAACTCTGTTACAGCTTAGATCCCTTTTTTGTCCAACCTTTAGAGGTGGCCAGAAAAGTTATCTCAGGGTTGTATGATGGAGTTAAAACGACTGAATTGGATAATTTGGCGGCGGAAACTGCTGCTTCCTTGACAACAAAGCATCCTGATTATGCGGTTTTAGCGGCTAGGATTGCCATTTCCAATCTGCATAAAAATACGCTGAAATCGTTTTCGGCTACGATGAAACGTCTTTTCACCTATTTGGATCCTAAAACTGGACAAAATGCAGCTTTATTGTCAAAGGAGGTTTATGATATCATTAAGAAAAATGCAGTAGAGTTAGACGAGGCGATTATATACGACCGTGATTTTGGTTATGACTATTTTGGGTTTAAGACCTTGGAGAAATCGTATCTTTTAAAACTAGAGGGTCAGATTGCAGAGCGTCCTCAACATATGTTGATGCGTGTGGCTGTAGGTATTCACCAAACAGATATTGCTGCTGCGATTGAGACGTATAATTTGCTTTCTGAGCGTTGGTTTACGCATGCAACGCCAACCTTATTTAATGCGGGTACACCCAAGCCTCAGATGTCTTCATGTTTCTTGTTGACGACACAGGATGATTCGATAGAAGGAATTTATGATACCTTAAAGCAGACAGCTAAGATTTCTCAATCGGCCGGTGGAATTGGTTTAAGCATTCACAACATTCGTGCTACAGGTTCTTACATCAAAGGGACCAATGGCACATCGAATGGAATTATTCCTATGCTACGTGTCTTTAATGATACGGCGCGTTATGTGGATCAGGGTGGTGGAAAGCGCAAAGGTTCCTTTGCTATTTATTTGGAGCCTTGGCATGCAGATGTGTTTGAATTTTTGGAATTGAAAAAGAATCACGGGAAAGAAGAGATGCGTGCAAGGGATTTATTTTATGCCCTTTGGATTCCGGATCTATTCATGAAGCGTGTAGAAAGTAATGAGGAGTGGTCATTGTTCTGTCCGCATGAGTGTCCGGGTTTAGCGGATACACATGGAGAGGAGTTTGAGGCATTGTATCATAAGTATGAGTTAGAAGGTAAGGCGCGTCAGGTGGTTAAGGCTCAGGAATTGTGGTTTAAAGTGTTGGAGTCTCAAACCGAGACAGGTACCCCATATATGTTGTATAAAGACCATGCAAATAGTAAATCAAATCAAAAGAACTTAGGTACGATTAAGTCTTCCAATTTGTGCACTGAAATCATCGAGTACACCTCTAAAGACGAAGTGGCTGTTTGTAACTTGGCTTCATTGGCTTTGCCTAAATATGTGAAGGCTAATGATAAGGGCGTTAACGAGTTCGATCATGTTAAATTATATGAGGTAACTAAGTCGGCGACTAAGAACTTAAATAAGATTATCGATGTTAATTATTACCCTGTACCAGAGGCTCGTAACTCAAACTTGCGTCACAGACCTATTGGATTAGGGGTCCAAGGATTAGCGGATGTGTTTATTATGTTGAGAATGCCTTTTGAGTCATCTGAGGCACAGCAATTAAACAAAGATATTTTTGAAACTATCTATTATGCTTCGATGGAGGCATCGATGGAATTAGCGATTAAAGAGGGACCATATTCTACTTGGGAGGGTTCGCCTATTTCAAAGGGCGTTTTCCAATTTGATATGTGGAATGTTACCCCTAGTTCAGGACGTTGGGATTGGGAGAGTTTACGTGAGAAAGTTGTTAAGAATGGTGTCCGTAATTCTTTGTTGGTCGCACCAATGCCGACCGCATCTACATCGCAAATCTTGGGTAACAACGAATGTTTTGAGCCATATACTTCAAATATTTATGCAAGACGCGTACTATCTGGTGAGTTTGCGGTGGTGAATAAACATTTATTGAAAGACTTGATCAAATTAGGTTTGTGGAATGAATCCATGAAAAATAAATTGATTTCTGCGAACGGTTCGGTACAAGGTATACCTGAAATCCCTAAAGATCTGAAGGAATTGTATAAAACAGTTTGGGAAATTAAGCAAAAAACTATTTTGGAAATGGCTGCGGACCGCGGGGCATATATCTGTCAGTCTCAAAGTTTAAATATTCATATCCAAGATGTGAATTTTGGTAAGCTAACTTCAATGCACTTCCATGCTTGGAAACTTGGTTTAAAAACCGGCATGTACTATTTACGTACAAAAGCTGCTGCTGATGCCATTAAGTTTACTATCGAAAAGCAAGCTGAAGTTCAAATCGAACAAACCAATAATGTGAACGAGACGGAATTGCAATATGCTGCGCATACGGCACAAGCAGCAGCTTCCTTTTCTACGGATGACTCACAGAACCGGTCTGACATGGCTTGCTCCTTAGATAATCCAGAGGCATGTGAAGCTTGTGGTTCATAAGAATAAATAAAAGTTGAATATAGAAATCACTTGATTGAGAAGTCAAGTGATTTTTATGTTTTATAAAACGAAATTAAAATGGTAAACAAAAGGAGACTTTTTTTGTTTTTTTTAGGTTTAATGTTTGTAGGGGCATTTTTACGAATATATCGAATAAATTCATTTGGACTTTATGGAGATGAGAAGCAAAGCATACTAATAGCCGTAGCAAATACAAATTATGGTGGAATGGGTAATTTATTGCTTCCCCCAGCAACTTTCACGCCCTCTGATTTTTGGAAAAGTCGAGGTATAAAATCATGGCTAGATGCAGATACGAGTGGAGATATCAGTGGGAATAGTTTGGTTCACGATATGTCATTGAAGTTATTCGCTTTTCTTTTTGGGAAAAGCGATGGATCGCTGAGATCGGTGTCTGTAGTGTTTAACCTATTAACACTCTGGTTATTATTTTATTGGGCGAGAAGACTAAGGCCCAATCAACAGGTTTGGCCTCTAGGGGTTTTGTTATTAGCCGTCATCGAACCTTTTTTTGTTATTTATAGTCAGCAAGCGAGGAATTATACTACCAGTATATTTTTCACTACTGCAAGTAATTATTTTTTTTGGAATATGATTATTAAAAGTGATCAGTCCGCAATTAAATCTAAAGACCTATTGGGATGGATTTTAACTAGTTTATGTGCTTTGTTTAGTACTTATTTGACTGCATTGGTTCTGGTGGGCCAACTAGTATATCTCGTTTTATTCTCAAAAACAACATGGTTAAAATGGAAAACAATGGCCGCGGGTTCTCTAGGATTTTTAATTCCATTTTTTTTATGGATGTATTGGGGTCCAGGGCAATACGCCTATGAATTTCAAAAAGATTCAGGAAGTCAGTATTTAAAGTATTTAAAAGCTAATGGGCCAGTGTTAGGTTGGATTGAAGAATCTAATGCAATTAATTTATTCAAAAAGAGTATTTACATATTATCAGATACATTTTTTTTAACCAATGACCTATACAACCGTCATGGATATAAAATTGGTTTTATCATTCTGATTGCTTTTTTTATTTTGGTTTTGACCTATATCTCTAAACTAAAAGAAAAAAGTGAAAAGAATTTTTATTTTTTGGGATTAATTCAAATAGTCTTGCCAATCATTTTTCTTACCATAGCGGCATTAAATGCAGGGACTACTACTGGTTTTTTCCTTCGTTATGCCAGCTTTAGTATTCCATTTGGCATATTTATTTCCGTAGGTGTTATTGATTATCTTCTTAAGCTCAATATTTGGATCAAGGGCTTAATTATGCTGATTGCCATAACTCAAATATATTTTTTAATCCTTCAAGTAAAACCATTATATACGGATTCAAGGCAAAAATACACGTTTTCTAGTAATAGAGGTATAAATCCATATCCAATCATTGCCAATAAAATTATTGAAAATTACCAGACTGGAGATACCGTCTTATACCCTTCTAAACTTAATAATTTCTTGAATGCTAAACATTTAAAAAATAGAATAGCTGACGTATCAGATGCACAATTGGTCAACTTATATTTAGATGATCGATTTAATTTTATTCAAAAAATAGATACTGCCTACAAAGATTCAGTGATTTTAAAAAAGCCTAACGGTCAAAAATTGCTTATTTTCGATTTTGAAAAAGGAAAATATCGCTATTAAATCGAATAAAATTCATGGCTAGAATAGCTTTATTCATTTATACACTTATTGGCGCATTGAATATTTTGTCAGCTGTCATCGAACAACCTTTGCTTCGTACACTGACTAAGCCATTGCTGATGCCCATGCTAGTCGTGTATGTTGTATCCCAAACGCATATTTTAAATCGGAATAAATTAATTTTCATTCTCGTTTTTGCTTGGCTTGGCGATATGTTTTTATTGGTTCAAGGCAATTCAGCTCTGTATTTTCAATTGGGGCTAGGTTCATTCTTGGTTATGCAAATTGCTTATATCCGTTTGTTTTCGGCTCAAAGTTCAATAGGTAAATTTGATGTAGGCCAATGGTTTTCTTGGAGAATCATTCCTGTACTCATTTACGTTGTTGGTTTTTTAGCTTTTTTACTACCTCTCATTCCAGCCGCATTATACATCCCAGTTGGTTTGTACTCGGTGGCACTCGGTGCAATGCTTTATTCTGCCTTCTTGCGAAAAGCGGATTCTTCTTATTATTTTATTTTAATAGGTGCCATTTTTTTTGTGATTTCGGATAGCATATTGGCTTTAGCCAAGTTTTATTTCGCTTTTTCAGGGAATTCAATTTATGTGATGTTCACTTATATCTTGGCCCAATTGTTACTAATCTTAGGTTTGTGTAAATTGCAACCTAAGAATTAAATGAATAGCATGGCAGTTTCTACTTTGACCCCTACAATCTTATCGGAATTAGCAGAAAAATTGCAAGGGTCCTTGTTTACGGATACCGTGATGCGTACGTTATATGCAACGGACGCTTCTGCTTACCGTGAGATGCCACTGGGAGTAGCTATTCCTGAGACAATCGAGGATATTCAAACCTTAATTTATTTTGCAGATAAGCATCAAATACCTTTAATTCCCAGGACTGCAGGAACCTCGTTAGCAGGCCAAGTAGTAGGTGCTGGATTAGTGGTCGATGTTTCTAAATATTTCAACCGAATTTTAGAGGTAAATAAATCCGAATCGTATGTTTGGGTAGAACCTGGTGTCGTTCGCGATGTATTAAATGTTGAATTGAAAAAACAGGGTTTGTTTTTTGGTCCTGAAACTTCTACAGCAAATCGGGCCATGATGGGTGGTATGCTTGGAAATAATTCTTGCGGCTCAAACTCCATAGTCTATGGCTCTACGCGTGACCATGTTTTGGCTGTCGAAGGCTATTTATCTGATGGTACTTTTGTAACCTTCGAAGCGGAAGATCCGCATAAAACGCTCTCAGCTTTGGCTGAAGGCACCCGCTTACATCAAATTTACTCGGAAACACTTCGGGTTTTATCCGATCCCACTATTCAACAAAATATTGTTTCTGAGTTTCCAAAGCCTAGCATTAAACGTCGGAATACCGGCTATGCGCTTGATATGTTACTTCATTCAAGCCCTTTTTTTACGGAGAAGCCGAGTTTCAATTTTTGTAATCTGCTGGCGGGTTCAGAAGGAACGCTTTGCTTTGTCACTCGGATAAAATTGCATGTGGATCCCTTGCCTCCTGCTCATTTAGGTCTAGTTTGCGCTCATTTTAATACAGTTGATGAAGCTTTACGAGCTAATTTAATTGCTTTGCCTTTCCATCCATCCGCGTCCGAATTAATGGATCATTATATTTTGGAATGTACCAAAGCAAATCCAGAACAAAGTCAAAATCGCTTTTTTGTTGAGGGAGATCCAGGAGCAATTTTGGTGGTTGAACTACGTGGGGATGACGCCCAAAAGGTCGCCGAACAAGCCAAGGAGTTAGAAAAAGCGATGCGATCTGCTGGATTTGGATATCATTTTCCTTATGTAACTGGAGACGGTGTCAAAAAAGTATGGGATTTGAGAAAGGCTGGCTTAGGTCTACTGTCCAATTTACCTGGAGATGAAAAGGCTGTGGCTGTCATTGAAGATACGGCGGTTGACGTGCAAGATTTACCTGCATTTATCGCAGAATTCAATGAGATTCTGACTGCTAACCATTTGTATTGTGTGCATTATGCACATGCAGGTTCTGGAGAGCTTCATTTAAGGCCCATCATTAATTTAAAAACGGAGGAGGGGCACCAACAGTTTAGGCATATAGCCGAAGAAATTGCCCGACTTGTAAAAAAATATCAAGGGTCACTTTCAGGAGAACATGGTGACGGGAGACTAAGAGGGGAGTTTATTCCGTGGATGGTCGGTGAAGCGAATTATCAATTGATGCGAGATTTGAAGTCATGGTGGGATCCCAAAGGAATTTTTAATCCCAATAAAATTGTGGACACTCCACCCATGGATACTTTTTTACGCTATGAGGCGGGCCAACAAACACCCCGGTTTAATACTGCTTTCAGGTATAAAGACCAAGATATTTTACAGCATGCCGAGCAATGCAACGGATCAGGGGATTGTCGGAAAACACCTATTTCGGGTGGTACGATGTGCCCTTCTTTTATGGCCACTCGTAACGAAAAAGAAACAACTCGCGCTCGAGCCAATATCCTAAGGGAGTTTTTAACGCGTTCCACGCAACCTAACCGCTTTAATCACCAGGAGATTAAGGAAGTCATGGACCTTTGTTTGGCGTGTAAAGGTTGTAAGGCAGAATGTCCGTCCAACGTCGATGTGGCGAAATTGAAAATGGAATTTTTATATCAATACCAAAAGGAGAATGGCACCCCTTTGCGTAGTTGGTTAGTGGGTCATTTTGCTTCCATTTCCTCCCTAGCATCTTATGTACCTTTCTTATACAACTTGGTGATGGGGACTCCTTTTTTACGACGATTGTCCAATCAATTGGTCGGTTTTCATCCAGATAGAACGATGCCTTTATTAGCCAATCAAACGTTATGGTCTTGGCTAAAAAGTAGAAAGTCAATTTCTTCTTCTAAATCCTTGTATTTGTTTGTTGACGAGTTTACGAATTTTAACGATGTGGAAGTTGGAAAGAAAACCGTTTTACTGTTGGAAAGATTAGGCTACGACGTCAAAACCATTCCTCATCCAATTTCAGGTCGTTCTTTTTTATCTAAAGGGATGTTAGATGAAGCCAGAAAATTAGCACAAGCCAATGTGGAATTATGGTCAACCCTCATTAGTGAAAATTTACCTTTAGTCGGCATAGAACCTTCAGCGATCCTTACTTTTCGAGATGAATATCCTGATTTAGTTTCAGACGCCTGGATTGAAAAGGCTGAGCAATTAAGTAAAAATGTTTTGTTGTTAGAAGAGTTTATTGCCCGTGAAACAGATGCCAAACGCATCCAAAAAAGCTCATTCAAACAGGAAAAACGCTTGTTGAAGTTGCATGGTCATTGCCAACAAAAAGCTATGAGTTCGTTGGTGGCCGCCAAAAAAGCATTGTCTTTGCCTGAAAATTATGAAGTCCAACTTATCCCTTCGGGCTGTTGTGGCATGGCTGGTTCTTTCGGTTACGAAAAAGAGCACTATGATTTATCGATGCAAATAGGGGAATTGATTTTATTTCCCGCGGTCCGTACGCAAGATGTGGCTACTGAAATTGTCGCGTCAGGGACGAGCTGTAGGCATCAGATCCATGATGGAACTCAGCGACATGCCAAGCATACCGCTGAGATTTTATATGAAGCTTTAGTTTAAACTCCCCTTTTCTTGTTGATAAAAGGAAAAGGTTCAGGTCATGGGTTGATTTCTTAGAATTTCCAACGAACAAATGCCTCCATGGCTTCGTATTCCGCTAAGCCTAATTGGTTATAAATTTGGGCAGTTCCTCTATTTCGATCTTCAGCTCGTTGCCAAAATTCACGAGAGTCATCTCCTTGAAATACTACGCCATCTTTTTGGGATTGATGCTTGAAAATACCCATTCTTTTTTTGAAAACTTGATCTGGAGACATGGGAACTGCCATTTCTATTTGGTCAATATCCCATTCGGCCCATGCACCTTTATACAACCAAACCCAGCAATTTTTCATGTATTCACGGTGCTTTATTCTTGATATAGCCTCAAATATCGCATCTAAACATACTTTATGAGTTCCATGTGGGTCGGCTAAATCGCCCGCAGCGTAAATTTGATGCGGTTGGACGGTCTCAATTAGGTCAATAATTAGTTGAATGTCATTTTCTGCCAAAGGGTTCTTTCGAATAGTCCCTGTTTCATAAAAAGGCATTTCTAGGAAATGAGCATTTTCTTTTTTAATGCCGACAAACCGACAAGTGTTTTTAGCTTCCCCTTTTCTGATCAAGCCTTTAATTTGTCGGACTGCATCGATATCCAATTCGGAATCCTTTTTATTTTTTAAAAATCGAACCGCATCTTTGTATATTTTATTGGCTTTGGTATTTGTACTTTCAAATTTCTCATTGAAGTCTACGACAAATTCTGCGAATCTAAGTGCTTCATCATCTGCCACTGCGATATTGCCGGTAGTTTGATATGCCACATGCACTTCATGGCCTTGGTCTTGAAGCCGTTGAAATGTCCCACCCATGGAAATGATATCATCATCGGGATGTGGAGAAAAAATAATGACCTTCTTTTTAGCTGGAAAGGCTCTTTCTGGCCGATTGGTATCATCTGCATTGGGTTTACCACCGGGCCAACCCGAAATGGTGTGCTGTAAGTAGTTAAATACTTCAATGTTTATTTCATAGGCTTGGCCATATAATGAAAGTAAATCGGATAATCCATTTTCATTGTAATCCTTGTTCGTCAACTTCAAAACTGGCTTTTCCAAGTGGAGCGAAAGGTGAGTAACCGCTTTTTTAATCATTTTGCGATCCCAAGTAACCGAATCGACAAGCCAAGGAGTTTTAATTCTTGTTAATAATGCAGCTGCTGTCTCGTCTAAAATAAAGGTTGCGTTAGTGTGCTGCTGCAAATAAGATGCAGGAATATCAGATGTAACTTGGCCTTCAACGGCCCTTGCCACACTTTCCGCTTTATGTTCACCCCAGGCCAATAAAACGATTCTTTTGGCTTGCATGATTTTATCAACCCCTAAGGTGATTGCCTTTTTTGGAACTTTAGCTAAGCCTCCAAAATCTACGGCCGCATCTATCTTGGTATTGATGTCTAAGGTCATCAAGCGAGTCTTGGAATTTATTAAGGATCCTGGCTCATTAAATCCGATATGGCCATTTCGCCCAATGCCCAATAAATGAAAATCAAGTCCACCGAGTTTCTCTATTTTATCCTCATAATCCTTACAAAACTCAGGTATTTTTTCAATAGGCAATGTTCCATCAGGTAAATGGTAATTTGTTACCGGTATGTCAATTTGATCAAAGAGTTGTTCTTTCATGAAACGCACATAACTCTGAACAGAATCTGGCTCCATGGGGTGGTATTCGTCTAAATTAAATGTGATGACATTTTTAAAACTTAAACCCTCTTCTTTATGCATCCGAATAAGCTCTTGATACACTTTTTTCGGAGACGAACCTGTTGCTAAACCTAATACAGCTGGTCGATTCTCCTTGTTTTTCTGCCTGATAAGGGCAGCTATTTCAAGGGCGACGGCCTTAGATGCTTTTTCAGAATCGGCGAAAATATGTGTCGGGATTCTCTCATGACTGATTGCGTGTTCCATAGTTAATTTTTTATCTTCGATGCGACCACAATAAAATCTAATTCAAGTGGGCCAAATAATCGTAATATTGTTTTAATCGATGGGTTGCCTTTTCCCAGTTCAATGGAATGAATGGTTTTAATGGCAACCCCACTTTTTTCACTCAGTTCTTCCTGTTTTAATTTCAACGTACTTCTTTTCTCTCTCAGTATTTTTCCAAATATTTTTAAATCCATAGTCGATATTTCATTAGGTAAAAATACTAGTTATTATTTAAAATGAAAATTATCGGTAATTAGTTACTGATAATTTAATTAAATGCCATTTTTTCAAATTTTGTGATGGGTGGTAATAGAATTTAGATTTTGTGAATTAATTTTGTTTATATGGATAAAAACATTCGAGCCCTAATCATTTTATTTGTTTCCCTTAGTTTTTCTAATCTAGTTTTAGGACAGAAATCCACTTTAAGTGGTTATGTAAAAGATGCCCTAAATGGGGAGGGAATAATAGGGGCTAATGTCTATGTGAAGGAATTAAAAGTAGGTAATGCTTCAAATACTTATGGTTTCTATAGTATTACGTTGAATCCCGGTGAATATACCTTGGTTTTCAGCTCTTCAGGATATGAAAAAATTGAACGAAAAATTCAATTTTCAGGCGCTTCCCAAGTACTCAATTTAGAATTGAAATCTTCTAATAAAGAATTAGAGGAGGTCGTTGTTCGCACGAGAGCCATTGACGAAAACGTGAAGGGAATCGAAATGTCGGTCAATAAAATTGACATCAAAACCATTCGGAAAATACCCGCTTTGTTGGGAGAAGTCGATTTGGTGAGGGCTATTCAACTATTACCTGGTGTGTCTACAGTAGGGGAAGGCGCCTCAGGATTTAATGTTCGAGGTGGGGGTGTAGATCAAAACTTAGTTTTATTAGATGATGCGCCTGTGTACAATTCATCCCATTTATTTGGTTTTTTCTCTGTTTTTAACCCAGATGCGGTAAAGGATGTTAAGCTTTATAAGGGGGGTATTCCTGCCCAATATGGAGGAAGAGCCTCTTCTATCTTGGATGTCAAAATGAAAGAAGGAAACTCTAAAAAGCTTGAAATTAATGGGGGAGTTGGTGTTATATTTTCTCGTCTTTCTATAGAGGCGCCCATTATCAAAGATAAAGCCTCCTTTATTTTTGCCGCTAGGAGATCTTATATCGATGTATTGGCTAAACCTTTTTTAACAGGAAATAATGCCAATGCTTCTTTCAACTTCTATGATTTAACAGCTAAGGTCAATTATAACATCAATGCTAAAAATACGGTATTCCTTTCTGGTTATTTTGGACGAGATGTTTTTGGAACAAGCTTTGGATTTAACTGGGGCAACGGTACTATTTCATCACGTTGGAACCATGTGTTTTCTGAAAAGTTATTCATGAATGCTACAGCTTTTTATAGCAATTATGATTATTTATTAGACTCTGATATAGAGAATAAAAGACCTAGTGATTCATTTAAATGGTCTTCCAACATAGAAAATTTGAGTATTAAGCCAGATTTTACTTATTACGTGAATCCGACCAATACGATAAGTTTTGGTGGTCAAATACTTTCATACGAATTCAAACCGGGGAAGGCTATCGCTACATCTACAGGTGAGAAAAGGGAATTTGGGCAGGCAAACAAAAAAGGTACAGAGTCATCGGCTTACGTGAGTCAAGAATTAAAAATATCGCCAATTTTCTCTGTTCAATATGGTATGCGGTATTCCTATTATGATTATAAAAGTTTGAATGGTGAATATTATGACCGAGTTAAAGTGCCTATTTCCACGGAGAACGCTTCGGGTTATATTTTAAAAATCAATAAAACGGATCCTAATACTACCGTAGCCTCTTATGGAAATTGGGAGCCCCGACTCTCATTTAATTTGAATGTTGGCCAAAATGCATCCTTAAAAACAAGTTATAATCGATTGGCTCAATATGTACATTTGATGTCGAATACAGCAGCTTCGACGCCATTGGATGTTTGGACTTCATCGACAAATAATATTAAACCGCAGATAGCAGACCAAATTGCTTTAGGGTATTTTAAAAATTTAGGTCCTGATGGCAATAATTATGAAACGTCGGTCGAGGTTTATTACAAAGCAATGCAAAATCAGATTGATTATGCGGATCGGGCTAATTTGTTTTTGAATCCTTATTTTGAAAAAGATCTATTATTTGGCGATGGAAGGGCTTATGGAATTGAATTTTTTGTCAAGAAAAACGTAGGTAAATTAACCGGTTGGGTTAGCTATACCTTAGCCCGCACAGAGCGAAAAATTGAAGGTCTCAATGGAAATGAGTGGTATGCCAATCGGTACGACCGTACCCATACATTAAACGTAATAGGCCAGTATAGTTTAAGTGAAAAATGGTCTTTTGGAGCTAATTTTGCTTACATTACGGGGGTGCCTTACTCGATTCCTTCACAGAAATATATTTACGAAGGCATCGCATATCCTCAAACTGCACCCGGAACCCGTGGAAATATTCGGGTGCCCGATTACAATCGATTGGATTTGTCGGCTACCAAGAAAAATAAAAAAGCTTTATTTGGTAAGGGTACTTCGGAATGGGTCTTCTCTATTTACAATGTGTATAATCGAAAAAATCCTTTTTCTATTTACACGCGGCCTAATGAAGATAATTCATTGAAAACGGAAGCGGTACAGTTATCTATCATTGGTTCTTTTGTTCCAGCAGTCACCTATAACTTTTCATTTTAATGAAGGCTAATATCTCCATTTTATTTATTTTAATAGCAGGGTTCCTACTAAGTTCATGTGAGGATATTGTGACCTTAAAAACACCTGGTTCTGATCATTATATGGTAATTGAGGCCACATTAACTAATTTGCCGGGTCCTCAAAAAATTATTTTAACTAGGTCTCAAGACTATTTTGACAATTCAGTTGCCCCTAAAATTGCAGGTGCATCCGTTTCAATTTCAGATAATGAGGGACGAGAATATTTATTTAAGGAATCGAAAACAGAATTGGGTGCTTATGTTTGGACACCGACATCGCCCACAGATATTTTTGGAAAAGTAGGCAGAACATTTAAATTAACGGTAAAATCTGCGAATGAAACCTTTATGGCTTCTGAAACAATGAGGCGTGTTCCGCCCATTGATTCTATTTTATATCAGTACGATGAAGCTAACCAGAGGCAGGGGGCGGATGGAAAGCCTAAAAATGGGTATGATGCACAGTTTTATGCTCGGGATCCGATCGGAGTAGGGGATTGTTTCCGAGTAAAAACGTATAAAAATAAGAAGTTATTTAATGGGACAGGAAACTTAGTTTTTTTCTATGATGCGGCTTTTCAAAAAGGTGCGATGGCGGATGGTCTCATGTTTATTTTGCCAATCCGAAGGTCTATTTCTCCTGAACTTTATCAAGAAAAAGATACCATTAAGGTAGAGCTATATTCTATTTCGGAAGGGCAATTTAATTTTTATACTCAAGCGCGTTCTGAGTTGAACAATGCAGGTTTATTTTCTAGGCCAGCGGCCAATATACCGACTAACTTCATCAATGTTAATCCTAATTCTTCCTTACAAGGAGCAGGTTGGTTTGGCGTTTCTGCCATTAGCATGTTTGAAACCATTGTAGATTCCAAAAAAGCCAGAAAAAACATTAAGTAATTTATTCGAAATTTATAATCAGACTGACCGTATGGGATTTCAAATAATTCATATTGGAGAATGAATTTGTCGCGGTAGTTGGTTGGACATATAAATTATTTAATCCATGAGAGAATCGTATTTCAGGAGTGAATTTGAAAAATTGGAAAAAGCGTTCTAAACCAAATCCATATTCGAGTGATAAATCAGAAGTATTTGCACTGAGGGCCGAGCTCTTTTTTTTCACATTAGCTTCCATTCCTAATTTTACTCCCCCTATCAGGTACATTCGGTGATTGCCTCTCCTGATCGATTTGTATTTAATTAATAAGGGGATTTCGAGCCAAGTAGATTCCCTGGTTAATGGATTTAAATCAGGCTTAATCGGTGATATGGGAAATAAAATTTGCCTTTCATATAAGGCAATGTTTAATCCAGATTTCAATTCAAAATGCTTATCAAAGGCATAATTGACCAGTCCTCCAATCTGAAATCCAAAACTTCGTGGTGATTGCACAATGGAATCTGTCCCTAATTTTGTGCGATCTCCATTCGTTGAAAAGTTGGTCGATGCAAAACCAAAAAGAAAACCAAAATGAACGGGTTTCTGATCGTAATATTCATGAAAAACCCGCACATATTTACTGTGTTGAGCTCGAACAGTTAGTTGGATTAAAATTAAGCAGCAAAGGATTAGCCCTGTTTTTCTCAAAATTATTTTAGTTTTTGTCCGATGTAAATAGAACAAATTCCACCCGTCATAGGAATCCAATTCGTTTCAGAATAACCTACGGATTTAAATATGTGAATAAATTCTGGTCCATCGGGAAAAGCCTTTACAGATTCGGGTAAATAGGTATAAGCGGATGGATCTTTCGAAATCATTTTGCCTAAAAATGGAAGGCAGTATTTGGAATAAATGGTATATAACTGTTTCATGGGAAATTTCCTTGGATTCGAAAATTCTAAAACTAGGCAATAACCACCTGGTTTGGTCACCCGAAACATATCAGATAAGCCCTTTTGTAAATTTTCAAAATTTCTTACTCCAAAACTAACGATCACTGCATCAAAACTATTGTCCGAGAATGGAAGTTTTTCGGAATCACCTTTTTGTAATTGGATCGTTTTTTCTAAACCCATTTTTTTGATTTTCTCATTGCCGAAGGATAGCATACCTTCTGATATATCGACTCCAACAATCTTTTCTGGATTGATTTTTAATGCTTCAATGGCAAAATCGCCTGTTCCGGTAGCGATATCTAAGATGGTTTTTATTCCCTTGTTTTGAAGTAATTTTATGGCTTTTTTCCTCCAAATTATATCGATTCCCCCACTTAATAAGTGGTTCAGGAAATCATATTGTGGAGAGATAGCATTGAACATGTTAGCCACTTGTTCTTTCTTTCCTTTGGATTGGTCTTTGTAGGGTACAACCATAATTTATATTTGTTCAAATTAATCTAACTTGAATAAAGATTAATTGTTGGGCAAAATTACCGATTTTATTTGGTTTAAACCGTTGACATATGGAAAATGCCCACTAATAACCACATGAGTGTAAAGCTAATGAGCATGGAGAAATTAACCAATGCAGCTGCAATGCCTGTATCGAAATCAAATTCATCTGAATAAGTAATTAAGGTCATGCCTGCTGGAAGTATTAAACATATCAATAACATATTCCGGTAAGCGTCGCTAAAGGGTACCCAATAATACAAAGTCAAACCAACGCTCAATCCTAAAACGTACCTTAAGGTAAGTACTTGGAAGACCTTTTGAAAGGATTTTTTGGGTAAGCGAACACTAAAATATATTCCCATCAATAATAATACCATGGGTTTATTCCCTTTAGCAATCGTTTCAATAACATCTAAAGGAATAGCTGGAATATGAATCATGGCTAGATTACAAGTTAAACCTAAGACCATGGCTTGAAATGGCGGTAGCGTTAACACTTTTGTGGCGATGGCCTTAGCAGGATTTTTATCTTGGTGTTTGCCTGATAAATAGGTCCCCATTCCATAATTAACCATAAAATTGATGAATGAATTTCCCAGGTCAAACATGATGGCATAGGTCAGGCCTTCCCATCCCCATACTCCTTCAATGAGCGGGTAGGCGAATAATCCTAAATTATAGCCTGCACTTCCCATCGTAAGAATTCCTCGATAGGCAGGATCTTCTTTTTTGAAAATAAGAAATCCTAAAATGGACGATACACTGCCAAATATGGCACAAATAATAGGCATCCAGATTAATTCAGCCCTAAGGTCTACCTTAACCATGGTGGTGAAGACTAAAGCTGGAAAGGTAGTGTGCATTAAAAAATTTGAAATCGCTTTCCCATCACTGGTTTTGATGAAACCAAAACTCTTCAGCAAATATCCGATCGATATAATGGCTAATGCGGATCCAAATACTACGTTGGGCGAATTCATCATGACGGTTTAGGCAATACAATTCTAAAGGTACTTCCTTTATTTAGTTCAGTGGATTTTAAGGTCAATTTGCCTTCATGGTAATTTTCGACGATTCGCTTGGCTAGAGTCAGTCCTAATCCCCAGCCACGTTTTTTGGTACTAAATCCCGGTGAAAATATTTTTGATGTATTTTTGGGACTTATGCCCTTTCCAGAATCTGAAATTTCGATGACTAATTGGTTTAACTTTCCTTCAAATAAATGGATGTGTATTTGTCCCGTTCCTCCCATGGCATCAACTCCATTTTTACAAATATTTTCGATGACCCATTCAAAGAGGTATTTATTGATATTAGCAGTTTGATTAGGCAATAAACTCGATTGAATATCGATTGTTACTTTGGTCGATATGCGTATTTTTAAATAGTTGATGAAGCTTGAAATTAATTCCAACAAATTTTCTTGTTTTAATACGGGTATCGAGCCAATGTTAGAAAATCGGGTCGTGATGGTATCCAAACGCTGAATGTCTTTCCCCAATTCAGTGACTATTTCAGGATTAATGTGTGGCTCATTTTTCAAAATTTCAACCCATGCCGTGAGGGATGAAAGAGGGGTACCCAATTGGTGAGCCGTTTCTTTAGCCAAACCTACCCAGACCTTATTTTGTTCTGCTCGCCGTGAATAGGAAAAGAAAATATAGCCCAGAAATCCCACAATCAAGACGACAGTGAGTTGGGACAATGGATAATACCTTAACAATTTTAGCAATTTTGAATTGCCATAATAGATGTATTCCTTTTGAAAACCCATATCCATTTCAATGGGCTTGTTTTTTTCAGCAATAATTTCTTGAAGTTTTAGCTGTAAAATACTTTGCCTCTCATCCATGGTGGAGCTTTCATTCAATGGGATATTAATGGAATTTAAATGCCCACTGCCATCCTTCCAAATCACAGGAATGGTATTATTTTCATTGATTTTTTTGATTCGTTCAAAAAAGAAATTGATGTCTGCATTTTCATCACTGGTCATTACATAGCGAATTGTCTCCGCATATAACTCAATTTGCTGTTTCTCACGCTCCTCTAATTTTGAAACTAATCCATCCGTAAAATAAAGGGAAAATGCTGCCATGATCACTGAAACAGAGAAAAAGGCAATCTTGAGCCAAGTGTCTCGGTTATAAAAAGCTAAGGGCAAAGAAACTTCTCTAAACTTCATGCAATCAAAGATTTTGAACTGTGGTTAGCAGGTTTTTACCCTAATTGCTACCATTCCTCACAAATTACTAACCGTTTGTCCACAAAACAAAAATATTTTTTCTAAAGTACTATGTATAACCAAGTACCTTTTATACATTTGTGCCAACAAAAAATAAAAATAGCCAATGGATATTGACAATACCAAGGTGCAGATGCGAAAAGGAATTTTAGAATTCTGTATACTGCAAATTATTTCAAGGGGGGAGGTTTATGCGTCCACCATGCTGACGGAGCTGACTTCTGCCAAAATTATGGTGGTCGAGGGAACGCTTTATCCTTTATTGACGCGTTTGAAAAATGCAGGTCTTCTCGAATATAAATGGGTCGAGTCGGTTTCAGGTCCTCCTCGCAAGTATTATGTACTGACCGACAAAGGCAGTACATTTTTAGCTGACCTTCACGGAACTTGGGATGAATTGCATGCCTCAGTTTCTCAAATCATTCACCAACAAACACCCCAATCGTAAACTATCCGAATATGAAAAAGACATTATCAATCAATATATCCGGTATCGTGTTTCACATCGAAGAGGATGCGTACACCACATTAGATACTTACCTTAAATCAATTCATGCGTATTTCAAAAATTTTGAGGGAGCTAAAGACATAGTTGACGATATCGAAGCACGCATCGCTGAAAAATTCTGGAACATTCGTGAAGCGGAAAAAACGGAGGCAATCACCCAAATGCATGTCGATGAGTTGATTGCCTCTTTAGGGACAATAGCCGATTTTCAAGAGATTGAAGACGAAGATGTTAAAAAAGAACAAGCCTTTAATGAAGCTCCTAAATTCGGTTTTACGAAACCCTTCCGTAGAGATTTATCCAATAAAAAATTAGGAGGCGTCGCATCAGGAATTGCTAACTATTTCGAGATGGACCCAATCTGGGTGCGTGTCATTATGGTTGTGGGATTCTTTGGATTGATTCCGCTTCTTTACGTTGGTAATTTTGTTTTTTGGGCCTATGTGATTTGTTGGATCGCGATTCCAGGTGAAATTAATGTCGAGACCAAGACTTATCGGAAGTTTTACCGCGATCCTGAAAAGAAGGTGATTGGTGGTGTGATGGCTGGAATGGCCGCTTATACGGGTTGGGACATAGGTTTGCTACGCATTTTAGCCGTCATTTCATTATTCTTTTTCGGTTCTGGTGCTGCCGCCTATATTTTAATCTTGGTGATTACCCCAGAGGCAAAATCATTAACTGACAAAATGGAAATGACAGGGGAGCCTATCACCTTAGAAAATATTGAAAGAAATATTAAGGAAACAGTCCAACCCGATTCATCGGAGGAGAAGCCCATTACTCGGATTTTGCTTTTTCCTTTCCGTGCCTTTGCGGCTATTTTTTCGGCACTAAAACCTATATTAACAGGTGTTCGTTGGTTTGCTCAATATCTTTTAGGAATCGTTTTATTGATTATCGCAGCTGCGTTCATGATTGCTTTAGTCGTTTTGACGACTGCAGGTATTTCGGGTTTTGATCATGGACAAGTTGGCCTCTCTTTTGGTGAAGCGGTCCCCATCTTTTTATTGGCACAAGATTTACCTGCTTGGGCTGTTTATGCAGCATATGCCGCCATCATACCGATGATTTTAGGGATAGGAATTAGTGGTGTTTCTTTATTGGCCAACCGTAAATTGACGAATAAGGCCTATAAATATACGGCAACTACCATCGCTATAGTGGGTTGGATCGGATTATTTGCCGCCTTTAGTATGGTTGGCCGGAATTTTCAGCGTACCGCCACTGTCAACCAAATCAAAGAAATTAGGACAGATTCCTCTTATGTATTCACATTAAACCGAGCGTCTCAAGAAACAATCTGGGAGAAAATGCTAGGCAATACCATCATCGCAGATGAATTTTTAGAGGATGATGAACTGCATGATTATAATCGGAGTGGTTTTTCACGCGCCTCTGTCAGTTTAGAAGGGTATGATGGCAAGACGATCCAAGTCATAACCTTTGCTAAATCCAATGGAAAAACACGTGCTGATGCGGAATTTAATGCCAAATCCATCGACTATCAATTGTTGCAAAAAGGGAATCAAATCGTGATGGATAGCCATTTCGGATTGAAGAATTTCAAGTTTAGAAACCAACGTTTGCGTATAAAAGTATTAATTCCTTATGGCGTTTCCTTTGGAATGACGCGTGATTTTGCTTTATACATTGAAAACTTGTTGGACTCCGGATATTTCAAAAATGAAGAAAATGATCTATTTGTTGGTTCCAAATGGGCATTCACCCCAGATAAGGGATTGATATGTTTGAACCGTGAGCCTGAGTCCAACAGTCAGTCAGATGAAAAAGATTCTGATTTTAATGAAAATCTTAACCTTCCTAATTCCGATAAATCGAAGGATCAGGATGATGCCAATATCGGTTTTTCCATCACTAAAACTTTGCCCGCTTTTACCAGTATTGAATTATTGGAATCAGAAACGGCTGCTATTTCAATTGTTCAAGGTCCATCCTATCAAATCACTTATCAATCAACGGATCAAATGCAAGATTTTTCTAGCTTAGCGAAGGTTGACCAAGGGGTGCTTAAATTCCCAAAAGTTCAATCAGGTCTTGACATTGAAATCCAAATGCCAAGTCTTAAGAAATTAAGTTTAGGTGGAAATAGCCGAACTACTTTAAGTGGGTTTGATTTGGTCAATTTAGATGTGCTCTTATCGGGTTTTCATAGTTTGACTTTACATGGCCAATCCACACAACTTCAGGCTTCTGCTACAGAGTCTTCCGAGTTATTGGCGAATGATTGGCCCACTAAAAAAGCGTTCGTTTCCGTGTCAAACCAAGCTAAAATGGAGCTCAATGCGAGCGAATTAATCAAAGGATTTAAAGGTGATCGTTCCGATGTTACGTTTAAAACTTATCGCCAATTGAGTGTCCAATGGAATAAAAAGGGAAAAAAATGATAGGTCATGCAACGAATGCAATAAGAAGGTCATCTTGTAGGCATTCTGAAAATATTTTTAAATCCTTCAATCTTCATATATCTAAGAATTAAATCAAATGAAAAAAATCATTTCACTCTTTTTTATCAATCTGCTTATCTGCTTTTCGACTTTTTCATTAGGATATCCTCATCGTTTATATCCCAGTAAAGTTGTTAAGAAATCTACCTTAAAGTTTACTTATATGAAGTTCAAATTTTTATCTTTTTTACCGCTGCTTTTAATAACCATTAATTTAGTAGCCTTGCAGAGTCCCACTTCAAAAAACTTTAAGGTGAATTCCTTTCAATCCTTGGAAATAGGAAATGCTTTTGAAATTCATGTTCAAAAAGGGAATGCTTTTTCGATAACGGCTTTAGGTCGCAACGAAGATTTGCAGGACATTGAAATAAAACAAAATGGCAATCATGTACAGGTTTATCGCGATACAAAATGGTCTTGGGGGTGGAATAAGGAGTCAAAGAAAGTTATTTTAAAGATCGTTATGCCAAAAATGAACCATGGGGATTTTTCAGGCGCCTCGAAAGTATTTATTAAGGGTTTTACGGATGAAGAGCAAGTTCGACTTTCATTTTCAGGCGCATCTAAACTCGAAATAGGTGAAATAAATGCAGATAAATTGATACTTGATTTTTCGGGGGCCTCAAAAGCTAATTTGACAGGCCATGTGGGTAAATTAGAGGTGGAAACCTCAGGGGCAAGTCACTTGGCTTTAGATGATTTGTATGCGCGTGATGTGGATGTAAATTCCAGTGGAGCAAGCCATATCCAAGTAAATGCTCAGAAGACGCTAACTGTAGACGCCTCAGGAGCAAGTAAAATAACTTACAAGGGAAGGCCTATTATTAATAAAGATGTTTCAGGTGCTTCTTTTGTTCAAAGGGCCGACTAGAAATTTCGTTCCCCAGCAGCTATGCGTGTGGGAATAAAATTGGATTTTGGTGGTACCGGACAAGTGAATGTGGGATTATAAGCACAATAAGGAAAGTAGGCCTGATTGAAATCCACTAAAATTGTTTTATCGTTTAGTTTATTTAATGAAATATCGACGTATCGACCGCCTCCATAGGTTTCCTTGGGGGCGGTTTTGTCTGTAAACGGTAAAAATAAATTTCCATCAGCATGCTGGAATAATGCTAACTCCACTTCTTTCCCATCAATCGTTGCTGAGATATAACCAAATTTTAGCATTTCTTCTTGGCTTCCATCCGTCATATTGATGTTGATTTTTTCAATTTTATCAAGGCGTTGAACATTAAATGTGACGATCCATTCTGGCCTAAAATCAAAATAAGCAAGACCCTTGAACATTTCCTTCTCTTTTATGGGAGATTCATCCGAAGTTCGAAACATTTCATCTTTTTCTTTTCGTATCGAAACACTTGCCAGAGAATCTTCATTTATTTTAGGACCTTTTATTTGATCTTTAGGAATGCTCACATAAATAATGGCTATTAAGATTATGAGGATTATCAAGGTCCATTTATTGAATTTCATCGGATTGCGTGTAATTTTGATTTTGAATCCGTAAAATTATAAAATAATTAACATGTTTACAGGAATAGTGGAGACGATGGCTACGCTGGAAAAAAAACAAATGAATCAAAGTAATATTGATTTTTGGTTTTCTAGTCCATTGACGTCAGAACTAAAAATAGATCAATCTGTCGCTCACAATGGCGTTTGCCTTACGGTAGTTGAGATTGATAACCAAAACTATCGAGTAACGGCAATCGATGAAACCTTACAGAAAACAAATTTGGGGGATTTGACTGTAGGTCAAAAAGTTAATTTAGAACGTTGCATGCTCGCATCAGCCCGCTTTGATGGACATATTGTCCAAGGGCATGTGGACTTAACGGGTATTTGTACTGATGTGGTAGACCAACAAGGTTCTTGGGAGTTTCATTTTTCATACCCCGCTGAAAGTGGACAAATGACCGTGGAAAAAGGGTCTATTTGCGTGAATGGTACCAGCTTAACGGTGGTCGACTCTGGTCCTGACCATTTTTCTGTCGCCATTATTCCCTATACCTATGAAAACACAATTTTTCACCAGTTGGAAATAGGGAGTCGCGTCAACCTAGAATTTGATATCTTAGGTAAATACATTCAGAAAATGATGGCTAATCGATTAAGCTAATAAATTTTTAAGCGCCTCATTAACTTTTTCAAAACCAAATTTAGCCCATGTGAGGTGTTTTT
>CANHXO010000030.1 GCA_947464595.1 Cytophagaceae bacterium | reverse complement strand
TTCCAGTAAAATCCATGATGATTTTAGTCGGAATGGTCATCATCATAGTAAGTCTAAGGCAAATCATTTTAGGGCTGCCAAATTTCTTCTAATGAATCACTATTTTTTTTACACTGATTTGATTTTTCAAAGAGGTAAATCGAAGAAAATATAGGCCTTTGGGTATTTGAGTTAAATCAATTTTTTTAGGCAGTGCCCTTTCAAATGCTATTTTTGTCAGGAATTTCCTTCCTGTAACATCAAATAATTCGACGAAACCACTTTCATTGACCATCACTTGAATGAAATCGTTGCTAGGATTAGGCCAAACCTGAATAGAAGAATCCGATAACTGTTTGGAAATTTCAGAGACAAATTTATTCGCTAACAACTGGATTCCGCCTGTTGATAGGCCGATATTTAAATCCATTAAACCATCTTGATTCCAATCAGAAGTGGAGATTATTGCTTTTTGACCAAAATTAAATGGTTCAAAAATAGGACTTAACTCCCAAATTATATTTTGTGAATTAAAGGCTAATTTACCTACGTGTAATCGACCTAATTTATCGAGGCCCACAAATTCCAATCTTCCATCCAAATCCAAATCGGCCAACACGAATGATTGCAAGGTCCAATCCAATAATTTTGAAAAATTACCCCAATCACTCCCCATCAACTTCATGGAAAGTCCATCATAATTCCGAATTTTTCCTGACCTCTCTAAGACCAAAACATCTAAAAACCCATTTTGATCCCAATCCATAAAATAAGGGCGTTCACCAGAGGCTAATCCTGGGAGGCTAATCTTCCTGAATTCATCGATGTTACTTTTACAAGATCTTATTTCTGGACCTAAAAATGTTTGACAGGTAATAATTAATTGGCGCCTACCTGAATCATGGACATCGGCAACGCTTAAATGAATATCAGTGCCCTGAATTGTTTTTGAAAAACCTCCAAAATCATCACTTCTAAAAACAAGGTTTGGATTAATTGCGTTGCCAACATTTTCGTAAAAATAAATCGATGCCCTAACACCAGTCACCCCCCTCTTTCCCGAGTTTCCAACATAAAAATCCAAATCACCATCTTGATCGCCATCCCACCAAACTGCTGATGCACCTTCACCCACATCCAACATGTCTACTTGGAGAAAATTACTTGAATTTAAAACCCATTCCCCCTTTTCAAATTGATACAAAGAGATTGAATTTTGAAAATCTTGGGCATACCCTCCATTATCAGCAGCATTAGTAGAAGTCAATAACTCCACCTGACCGTCACCATTTAAATCCAAAGGAAATGCGGCCGCAAATGAAGGAACAGAAACAGGAGATTTAGCGGGGAAATCAAAATCTGCCTTTAAGAAATTGGCCTGACCTAAACTTCCTGAATTTTGTAAATAGACTAAGTTTGGACAAGTAACATGACCAAATAATAAGTCCTTAATGCCATCTTGATTGGCATCCAAAAAACTCAAACTATTGCCCGTATGCATGGTTTTAACAGGCGATAAAATACTATTTAAGGCAATAGACGTATTTCCAGAAACATCACAAGGCACCCCAAATAAAATATCACGGCAATCATTGTGTATGAAATTACCCCAACAATCACCTACTTTTTGAAATTGTAATCCAGGTTTACCTGATTTTTCTTTTGAGACATTTTTATGAAATTCCAGGTAGTGACCTGCTGGATCAAATGATAAAATATCAATGTCTCCATCCCCATCTACATCTTCAATGGCCGGAATATCGGAGGCGGCTACATACAAATTAATTCGACTGGCAATCCCCTCACTATAAAGCGCTTCCGAGGCTAGTTCAAACTTAAGGTTGGCCCCACTCGAAACATTGTGAAATACTTTAACCCCCGCTGAAGTCGACGTAAATAAATCTTTCTTTTGATCCCCATCATAATCGCATAAGATAAACCAATTTTCAATCGCTGGAAACAATGATTCAAAAGTTGGAGCATAATTAAGAATGATTGCCCCTCCTTTAGTGGATTTATTTACATAGGTAAAAACTTTTTGATTCGTACGATCAAAAACAACTAAATCTTGAATTCCATCCGCATCTAAATCTATTTGGGAAAATTGAGCAGCATTTAATCCTCCAGCCCACGCATTCTTCAAAATTCCTTTATTCGTAGAAACTTTAATATCTTGATTTAACTTAAATTGAAGGCTTTGGCCCAAAATTTGAGTACTAAAAGCGATTAATAAAAGGAATACTAAATTTTTCATTCGATATTTGTAGACGCAATATGCAAATAGGAGCATTAAATATAAAATGAAGGCTACAAATTCATTGCTTTTAGACAAATTTTTATCCTCGAGTGGGGTGTCGACCGACACCCGAAAAATTCAAAAAGGGAATCTTTTTTTCGCTTTACAAGGGCCTAATTTCAATGCCAATATTCTAGCAAAAGAAGCATTAGATAAAGGGGCTGCGTATGCCATCATTGACGACGCGCAATATGATACCGGGGAAAAAACATTATTGGTCGACGATGCATTAAAAGCGTTACAAGATTTAGCTACTTCCTTTCGCAAAACCCTGCACATCCCTATCATTGGACTCACCGGCTCCAATGGCAAAACCACAACGAAAGAACTTATTTACGCTGTCCTGTCTCAGAAATATACATGTTTTGCTACGACTGGGAATTTAAACAACCACATAGGCGTTCCCTTATCAATACTTTCCATAAAACAACGTGATGAAATTGCTGTCATTGAAATGGGAGCCAATAAACAGGGGGACATCAAAGAGTTAGTTGAGATTGCTCAACCCACACATGGCTTAATCACCAATATAGGCAAGGCACATTTAGAAGGATTTGGTGGAATCGAAGGGGTTAGAAAAGGTAAGGGTGAACTATTCGATTTTTTGGCGGCCCATTCATCCACCGTATTTTTGCCTGAAATAAAAAATGTAGTTCATGAAATGCATGCAGAGAGAGCATTCAAAATGACCATTTTAGCAAACCATGAGATGCCCATTAAGTTGGTTTCATCCACTCCCACCATCATTTATCAAACAAATACGGGAGAAAAAATAACCACACATTTACCTGGTACTTATAATTTTGAAAATATTCAAATGGCTATAGCCATAGGCAAACATTTTAAAGTTACAGATGAAGCATGTAACCAAGGTATTCGTAATTACCTGCCTTCAAACCACCGCTCCCAATTTATAAAATCGGGAAGTAATCAGGTTTTAATGGACGCCTATAATGCCAATCCTTCCTCCATGACAGCTGCAATCAGTCATTTTGCAGGAACAGAAAATGAACCTAAAATATTAATTTTAGGTGACATGTATGAACTCGGAGATGAATCTACCTCTGAGCATAACGCATTAGGAGAATTAATTTCAAATTTACAATTTGAAAAAATATTACTTGTGGGAGATCAAATGCAACATGCACTCACCCATTTACCGAAAGCATTTTATTTTCCAGATAAATTTGGATTGCACAATTGGCTTCAAGACCATCCTATTAAAGATTCATTTATCCTCATCAAAGGTTCACGAGGAATTCAACTAGAAAGTGTTCTTCCATTTCTAGCTGTTTAATGCTTCAAAATCCATTCGCTTAGCTAAATATGAAATAGTCAAAAATGACCGTTAAATAGGAGTTCAATAAGATTTTGCGTCTGAAGAAAAAAAAGATTAAATTTGCACTTTATTAAGAAAACAAGCATAAAAAAAATATGGCATTAACAGCAGGTACTTATGTACCATTCAAAGTCAAAGATATTGCATTGGCCGACTGGGGTCGTAAAGAAATTCAATTAGCTGAAGCAGAAATGCCAGGTTTAATGGCATTAAGAACGGAATTCGGGAAAGCCCAACCACTAAAGGGTGCTCGTATTGCGGGATGTTTACACATGACTATCCAAACAGCCGTGTTAATTGAAACTTTAACTGCATTAGGAGCTGAAGTTACCTGGTCATCTTGTAATATTTTCTCTACGCAAGATCACGCTGCCGCAGCGATTGCAGCAGCAGGTATTCCAGTTTATGCTTGGAAGGGCATGAATGAGGAGGAGTTTAATTGGTGTATCGAACAAACTTTATTCTTTGGGGAAGACAAACAACCACTTAACATGATTTTAGATGATGGTGGCGACTTAACTAATATGGTTTTTGATGAGTACCCAGAGTTAATCAAAGGAATCAAAGGTCTTTCTGAGGAGACTACTACGGGGGTACACCGCTTGTATGAGCGTATGAAAAATGGTACTTTATTCCTACCTGCCATTAACGTGAATGATTCCGTCACAAAGTCTAAATTTGATAATAAATACGGATGTAAAGAGTCATTAGTGGACGCTATTCGTCGTGCGACAGATTTAATGTTAGCCGGAAAGGTTGCAGTTGTTGCTGGTTACGGAGACGTAGGAAAAGGTTCAGCAGAATCATTAAGAGGTGCTGGTTGCCGTGTGCTAGTCACTGAAATCGATCCAATATGTGCTCTTCAAGCAGCTATGGATGGATTTGAAGTAGTTCCTATGGATGAAGCAGCGACAAGAGCTAATATTTTTGTTACCGCGACAGGTAATGTTAAAATTATCCGTGATCGCCACTTCAAAGCGATGAAGGACAAAGCAATCGTTTGTAATATTGGTCATTTCGATAATGAAATTGACATGGAATGGTTAAATAAAAACTATGGCCAAACCAAGGATCAGATCAAACCGCAGGTTGACATGTACACCATCGAAGGCAAAAATGTAATTATTTTAGCAGAAGGTCGTTTAGTAAACTTAGGTTGCGCCATGGGTCACCCTTCTTTTGTGATGTCAAATTCATTCTGTAATCAAACCTTGGCTCAATTAGAGCTTTGGGCTAATTCAGCAAATTACGAGAACAAAGTTTATATCTTACCTAAGCATTTAGATGAGAAAGTAGCTTTCTTGCATTTAGCTCATATTGGCGCAAAATTAGAGGTGTTAGAAAAAGAACAAGCAGATTACATTGGTGTTTCTGCCAGCGGGCCATTCAAGCCTGAGCATTACCGCTATTAGTCTAATCCTATTTATATTGAAAAGCTGCATGCAACCCATGCAGCTTTTTTTTAAGCAAAACAGTCTTGTAAAATAGGCAAAAATAAAAGGAGCTTTTCTTATTAAAAAATTTAACAAAAAGCCGTATTTTTGAGCATAATCTGATAGAAAAAATATGAAATTTGGCGTTGTAGTATTTCCTGGTTCTAATTGCGATGATGACACAGTAGGAGTTATTGAAAGTTTAGGCCATGAGGCTGTGAAACTTTGGCACAAAGAAACAGATTTGCAAGGCTGTGATTTCATCATTATTCCTGGTGGATTTTCCTATGGAGACTACCTGCGTTCAGGGGCCATTGCCCGTTTTTCCCCTATCATGGAGCATGTCATCGCACATGCAAAAAATGGTGGCTATTTAATGGGAATATGCAACGGATTTCAAGTACTAGTTGAAGCGCATTTACTTCCTGGTGTTCTCCTAAGAAACAACTCACAAAAATTCATCTCAAAAAATATTTTCTTAAAGGCGGCGACAAACCATTCTCTACTTACTCAAGAGCTTGATGTAAATAAAGCCTATAAAATACCGATTGCACATGCGGAGGGAAGATACTTTACAGATGAAAAAACGCTGGCTAGTTTAAAAGCCAAAGACCAAATTCTTTTTTATTACTGTGACGAAAATGGGAATACCAATGAGGCAGCAAACCCGAATGGGAGTTTGTTAAATATCGCTGGTATATGCAATGAAAAAAGAAACGTATTTGGCCTTATGCCACATCCAGAACGCGCTGCAGATCCAGATTTAAATAATACAGATGGCTTGGAGATTATGCGCCAATTGATTTTAGAAACGGTTTCTTAAGCCAAGTTATTACCTCAAATCATTCACCGAAACACCTGGAAATGATTTCTTATTGAAGGTAAAGTAAGCATCATCTACTCCTGCATTTGGATTGAATTTTGTAATCTTAAAATTCTGTTTCTTTCCTGCTTTATTGACAATTGTCCACTCCTTTACTTTAAAGCTGTTAGCTTCAATCTTTAAACTGATTTTTTGAATCTGAGCCGACTTTGTTACTGGCGCTAATTCCAACGTGGAAACACCTGCAGTCTCTGATACTAGATTGATTTTATATTGTTTTTTATCAAATGAGTAAATCTTAGCCGGATTTAATTCACCCTCCTCTGGATCAAAGCCTGATATATTTACTTCATTAATTTCCTTCATGTAGGTAGAAACTTCTTTCCCATTATTGAAAATTTCTTGGCCTGCCGTTTTCAATCTAAATTTAGTCCCTTTCACAGTAATCGATCCCGACATTATTCCGCTACCATCCGTTTGATAAGAAAAATTAGCAGAAAAAGAGGGTAAAGATTTATACATTTTTTGCATCCCGTCTACCAAGGATACAGCCTTGTTAGTTTGACCTAAAGCACAAAAAGTGATACAAAAACTAAGAACGAAGTAAAGCAATTTTTTCATACTCATTTTATAGATTTTTTAATATTTCTTCTAATTCAGTTTCCGATTTAACTAATACCTCTCTGGCCTTAGATCCACCAAAAGACCCCACAATACCCACTGACTCCAACTGGTCTATTAGACGCCCAGCCCGATTGTATCCCAACTTCAATTTTCGTTGAATCAATGAGGTACTACCTTGTTGGTGCATTACTACTAAACGAGCAGCCTCCTCAAAAAACGAATCTCGATTAGCTGGATCGAAGTCACCACGATCTTGCCCTCCCATTTCCTCAGAATCTGGCTCTGGCAACAAATAAGCAGACGCGTAACCTTGTTGGTTCCCAATGAATTCACAAATTTCCTCCACTTCAGGAGTATCCACAAAAGCACATTGTAAACGTATTACTTCAGAACCCATTGATAAGAGCATATCCCCCATTCCTACTAATTGGTCCGCACCACCCGCATCAAGAATAGTCCTAGAATCAATTTTTGACATTACTTTAAATGATAATCTCGCTGGGAAATTCGCTTTAATGGTACCCGTAATTACGTTGACAGACGGACGCTGAGTCGCAACCACTAAGTGTATGCCTATCGCACGGGCCAACTGTGCCAAGCGGGCAATCGGATGCTCCACTTCCTTCCCAGCTGTCAACATCAAATCGGCAAGCTCATCAATTACCAAGACAATGTAAGGCATAAAATCATGCTCATTGGGGTTCAATCGGCGATTTATAAACTTCTGGTTATATTCTTTAATATTTCGACAACCCGCATCCTTCAACTTATCATACCGCATATCCATCTCCTTACAAAGCGAATTAAGCGTACTGACCACTTTTTTAGTATCGGTTATAATCGCCTCTTCTGAATCTGGAAGACAGGCTAAAAAGTGTCTTTCTAGTTTATTAAATAACGAAAGCTCTACTTTTTTCGGATCGACCAAAACAAATTTTAACGTAGCAGGGTGTTTTTTATAAATCAAGGAGGTCAACAACATGTTGAGACCTACCGACTTTCCTTGCCCAGTAGCACCAGCCATCAATAAATGTGGCATTTTGGCTAAATCAGCTACAAATATTTCATTTGAAATGGTTTTACCTAAGGTGATCGGCAAATCATAGGTCGATTTCTGGAATTTTTCAGAACCAATCACTGCGCGAACAGGGACCATCTCCCTATTTTTATTTGCTACCTCAATGCCAATAGTTCCTTTTCCAGGCATTTGGCCTATAATCCGAACCCCCATGGCTGCTAAAGAAAGAGATAAATCATCTTCCAATGAAGTAATCTTGCTCACTCGAACCCCAGCTTTAGGAATAATTTCATACAAAGTGACGGTTGGCCCAATCGTAGCCTCAATCTTCTGAATGCCTATCCCATAATTCAATAAAGTCTCTACAATTTTTTCTTTATTCTCCTTCAACTCATCCATCGTCACTTGAGTTGTTTGGTTTTTCTGATCGTATTCCTTCAATAAATCCAAGGTAGGATAAATGTATTTAGGCAAATCAGCTGTAGGATCATATAAACCAAATTGCTGAACCAAATCATTCGCCTTCAGCTCTTGGCCCGCCAAGCTAGAATCTTCCACCTCTTCCACTGGGGTTTCGTCCACAGCGACCTTGTAGGTAAACGATAAGTCATCTTCAGCAGCTACAACTTCATTGGGCAATATCTCTTCCTCTACGCTAATTTCTTCCACTTTCTCAGGAGGAACAATCGGCCTAAAAACTTCCAAATCTTCATTGTCTTCATGAATACTAGGACCATCATCCTCCAAAAAATCGTCCGGGAATTCCGTTGGCAACGGCTCATCCAAATCTGCCGCTGCATTATTTGGAAATCCAGAAACGGCGGGAGCGGACTTAGGATTCAGTTGATAAAATACCACTAAGAAGACAAAGCCAACAAACAAAATAAGAAATACAGATAAGTAACCTAAAAGTTGGTTCAGTTTTTCATTGATAAAAAAGCCAACTCCTCCGCCCATAGAATGTGGTAAATCCAACTGAAAAACCAAAAATCCTGCCATTAAACTCCCCCAAATAACATAAAATAAGACTTGCCATGATAAGCGATCTAAAGGATACACTTCACGCTTAAAACCTAATTTTAATGCCGATAAATAAAACAAGGGAATTAATAAAAACGAAGACCAACCAAAAGTTCGAAACAAAAAGAAATGCGCGATCTTAGCCCCCAATAAGCCTGCAAAATTCTTTACGGGAATGTCTGACCCATTTAATACAGCGATTGCCCCCTGCTCCAACTCACTTTGATCAGCAACCCCAACAAAAAAGTTAGAGGCAAATGCAACCAACAATAAAGTGCCAATTCCAAACAAAAAAGCTGCAAAAATAATTCGAAAACGGAATAATACGGGACCACTAGCAAGGTCCTTTTTAGCTCCCTTCTCAAAATTAATTTGAAGCGTGTTTGATGTATTAACGATCTTTTTTGCCATGAATAAAAAGGTATTTTAATCTATAAATTTCGACTTTTTGATTTGATTTACAAAATCATTTTACAAACCATTTTTGAGGATTGCCTGATTAATTTTTTTTATCAACCCTGGCCCTTCATAAATAAACCCTGTGTAGAGCTGAATTAAACATGCACCGGCGTTCAACTTTTCTATGGCCTCCTCGGCTGAATGAATACCACCCACTCCAATAATTGGAATTTGGCCATTCGACTTTTGATGTAAATAGGCAATCACTTCCGTGGACCTTTTCCGCAACGGCCGGCCGCTTAAACCACCCATCTCACCAGATAGACTTTCAGATGACTTTAAGCCCTCTCTTGAGAGCGTGGTATTTGTTGCAATAATGCCGGCCAATTTAGTTTCTAACACAATCTCAATAACATCATCCAATTGTTCATGAGTTAAATCCGGGGCAATTTTCAATAAAATTGGCTTCGGTTTTAAATGACTATGATTCAATTTTTGCAACCTCATCAAAAGTTTTTTCAATGGCTCTTTTTCTTGCAATGCCCTTAAATTAGGCGTATTGGGAGAGCTTACATTGATGGCAAAATAATCGACGTCATTAAACAATGTTTCAAAACTTAAGCAATAGTCCTCTTCCGCTTCTTCATTCGGAGTGACTTTATTTTTTCCTAAATTTCCTCCAACAATCACCTTCGAACGCCTATTTGACAATCTTTTTTGCATGGCAACCATGCCCTCATTATTAAAACCCATCCGATTAATCAATGCCTCATCTTGCGGCAAACGAAATAATCGGGGTTGTGGATTCCCATCTTGAGCTTTAGGGGTTACTGTTCCCACTTCAATAAATCCAAAACCAAGGTTTGCATAATCATCCACTGAGGACGCATTCTTATCAAATCCCGCAGCTAGACCGACCGGATTTTGAAATGTTAACCCAAATACCTCTCGCACTAAATTTTTATTCTCAAACCCATAGACCCAATTAAACATAGAAGAAACACCTGGAATCTTCATCATCAAACGCAGACCATTAGCGACTACATAATGAGCGCGCTCCGGATTGATTAAGAATAAGAGAGGTTTGAGAATATTTTGATAGAACATAAATTCATTGAAAAATAAAACACAGTAAAAATACAACTTTTGACCAAATTTATGGGAATAAAACAAGGATAAAATGTAGAATTAATAGAGGAGAATTAAATAAATGAATGGATCGATGGTAGTCTCAAAAAAAACGATAATTTTAGACATCCTTCGGATAATCAAGCATTTAACAAAAATGAAAGCCTATGTTAAGTCGAGTTGCTAACTCCATTTATTGGATGAATCGTTACATTGAGCGAGCGGACAATTATGCTCGTTTTATCTCTGTTAATTTTAATTTGGCTTTAGACCTTCCCCCTAATGTACCCGAACAATGGGAGCCTCTGATTGTTGCTACAGCGGATCATTTTAATTTTTTCGAACATTACCCCGTAGCTAACAGGGAAAATGTGTTACACTTTATGACCTTTGATGTAGATAATCCAAACTCCATCTTATCCTGTTTATATAGTGCACGCGAAAACGCTCGAACCATTCGCGAAAGCATTTCAAAAGAAATGTGGGAATACGTCAATCAAATATATTGGAAAGTAAAAGATCGTGTAGAGGGGAGTAAAAACTGGGAAATTTCTCGATACCAAGGATTCTTGGAAGAAATAAAATCAGGGAGCCAATTATTTTATGGAATTGTAGATTCTACGATCACGAGAGGGGAAGGATGGCACTTTGGCCAAATGGGAAAATTATTAGAGCGTGCCGATAAAACAACGCGTTTTTTAGATGTAAAGTACTTTACACTTCTACCTGATATTGACGCGATAGGTTCCCCCCTAGACCTTTTATTATGGTCAGCTGTTTTAAAATCAGTCTCTGCCTATAATATGTTTCGTCAGCAATACAAGGTTATTAGTCCTACCCATATCGTGGAATTTTTAATCCTTGACAAAAGTTTTCCTAGGTCCGTCGTACATTGCTTACAGGAGGCGGAGCTATCACTTTATGCCATTTCAGGGACCTCTTTTGATCATGGGTATTCAAACGCAGCTGAAAAGAAAATATCGAAACTATTGTCAGAAATTGAGTTTACCGAGATTGATGATATTTTAAAAACGGGACTGCATCAATTCTTAGATGATTTCCAGACTAAAAACAATGAAATCGGTCAAACGGTATTTAATACCTATTTTGACATTAAGCCCGTAAATTAACAAAGGCTTCTAAATAAAAATCGTAATATTGCGCAAAATTACGCCATCCCATCGCATGACATATTGCTTAGGTATAACCGTTCAAGAAGGTATCATTGCCATTGCCGACACCAGAATTACGGCTGGCAATGAGATGTATTCAAATAAAAAAATATCCATCCATGAGATAAAAGACCACAGTCTTTTTATCATGACGGCAGGCCTGAGGTCGGTTCGAGATAAGGCTGTCATCTACTTCAATCAAGCGGTTGAGGAACAGGAATCCGCCTATCATTACATGCATGAAGCCGCAACTGCCTTTGGCCAAATGCTTAAAAAAGTAGCTAATGAAGACCGAGAAACATTAGAAAAAGAAGGATATCAATTTAACCTGCATGCCATTGTCGGTGGTCAAATGCCAAAAGACTCAACGCACAAGTTGTTTTTGATATTTCCAGAAGGAAACTGGATCGAAATTAATGATGGATTAAAATACCAGATTATTGGCAATTCAAATTATGGCAAACCACTATTAAATAGAAATCTTAGCCATGAAACGACTTTAAAAGATGCCTTAAAAATGGGTTTTCTTTCCTTTGATGCAACCCAAGTCAGCACCAACGATGTCGATTATCCCATAGACGTGGTCGTCTATGAAAAAAATAGTTTTAAAGCAAAAGAAGTGCGTTTATATAAAGAAGATATGCAAAAGATTTCTGACGAGTGGAATATCGCATTACGAAATTCGCTAGAAAGTATCGATGAAGAATGGATGAAAAGTTTAATTTCTTTGCCTAGCCCATCTTCTAAATGATCGCAATAATCAAGCATTTACTAACCTATCAATATAGCTCAGCTGTAAACCTAGAGCCACATGTTTTATATTTACATCCCAGAAAAAGCTCTTTATTGACTGTTAATTTTTTCACATTAGATGTCAATCCAAAACCTGTTCAAATTTCTAAAAACTTAGATCCTGAGGGTAACATTCAAAATATATTATTTTTTAAGGAACCCACCGATTGCCTAAAGATTGAAATGAATACGGTGGTGGAAACAACTGAATTTAATCCATTTGACTTTGTATATTTCCCTTTTGAGAGCAAAACATTGCCACTCAATTATACGAATTCCTACCAAAAAACATTGAGTCCCTATTTAGGCCAAGAAGGGGTAACAACTCTAGTGGAGCAAACAGCTAGACAAATCGCTTCTCAGGTTAAATGGAATACCTCCTCCTTTTTATCCGAATTAAATGAATTCATATTCAAGCAATTTGCCTATGAAATTAGGGAGGAAGGAGCCCCAAATTCCGCTGAATTCACATTAGTTAATCGGAAAGGCTCATGCCGTGATTATGCGGTTTTATTCTCAGCGATGTGCCGAGCGTTAGGCTTAGCTACTCGGTTTGTCAGTGGATATTATGTGGGAGTCGCTCCTGTTGATGTTCCAAACCAAACGCATCATTTGCATGCATGGGTTGAAGTTTACTTGCCAGGTGGCGGTTGGCGTGGTTACGACCCTACTCAACACGAAGTAGTTGCCGGAAATCACATTCCTTTAGCAGCATCTTGTTTGCCAGAAGAAATAACCCCGGTTTTCGGATCTTATCGAGGATCAGCAAGTTCTGAATTAATAACAAAAGTTAGTATAGAGCGCGTTTAGCCGATTAATAATTGGGCCAATAAATAATCAGCAATAAGTATCGCGATACAGGAATTCGTTACAGCGGACGTACTCGCTTTTCCCACTTCATATGCGCCACCTTGGGTATAAAAACCCTGAAAGGAAGAAATGGTCACTACGATAAACGAAAACACCACAGATTTAATTAAGGCAAAAAACATGTAATTACCCTTAAATTGAAATTGAAGACCGTAAATATATTCTTGAGGAGAAATGGAACCCGTTAACCAACCTGCCAAATAACCTCCATAGATGGATAAAAAACAGGCTAAGGTAACCAACATTGGAAAAGTCAACATGGCAGCAATAATTTTTGGAAGTACCAAATAAGACCTAGAATTAATCCCCATCACCTCCAACGCATCTATTTGTTCCGTGATTCGCATGGTGCCCAATTGGCCAGCAATATTAGAACCAATTTTTCCAGCCAATACCACACAGGTAATCGTAGGCCCCATCTCTAAAATAGTGGTATCTCGAACGATTAAACTAATAATGTATTGCGGAACAAACGGATTGTCCATGTTGGCAGCCGTTTGAACACAAGTAACCGCTCCCAAAAAAGATGAAACGATTGCGACGATGAGTAAAGAATTTATTCCAATGTCAATGCACTCCTGCATAATTAAAGCCCAATAAACCCGGAATTTTTCAGGATTTGTAAAAAGCTTACCAAGGAAGATTAAATATTTGCCTAATTTTGACATGGATTTTAGATTAAACCATTTTGTCAAAGATAATGAAGAAATCAATCATAATTAGTGGAGGAAGTCAAGGAATTGGGAAAGCCCTAGTAAAAAAGTTTTTAGAAAACGGATTTCAAGTCTTTACTTGTGGCCGAAACGCAGAAAAATTAGCGAACTTACATCGGGAATTTAGCGATTCGCATCTACATACTTTTGTAGCAGATTTGAGTGATAAAAAACAGGTTGCCCACTTCGCCCAATGGATTTTAAATCAAGAGAGCAAGATTGATATTTTGATTAATAATGCGGGGTATTTTTTACCTGGTCAAATCCAAAATGAGGAGGATGGCGTACTCGAAAGTCAAATTGAGGCCAACTTATACAGTGCCTACCATTTAACTAAAGCCATTTTACCCGGCATGCAGGAATCGCAATCTGGGCATATCTTCACCATCTGTTCCACCGCTTCTATTACGGCATATACTGCTGGTGGATCCTATTGCATCAGTAAATTTGCCTTACTAGGCTTTACTAAAGTCTTGAGAGAAGAATTGAAAACGCAAGGCATTAAAGTTACTGCAGTTCTTCCGGGAGCAACTTTAACTCCCGCCTGGGATGGAGTTAATTTACCAGATGCTAGATTTATCCCGGCAGAAGATATAGCCAATACAATATTTTCAGCTTCCATGATGCATGTTTCAACTGTCATTGAAGAAATATTAATTCGCCCACAGTTGGGAGACATTGAATTATGAAATTTGAAATAGAATATTCTTTAGACAATATAAAAGCTGCTGTAAGCCAGCTATTAGAGGCCATCGACCATGGGCCTAAAATTTGGTTATTTAGAGGAGAAATGGGTGCAGGTAAAACCACATTGGTGAAAGAGATAGGCGAACAAAAAAAAGTTCAAAATATGATACAAAGTCCGACCTTCTCACTCGTCTACCCCTATGAGACTTTATCCGGCGAGCTCATTTATCATTTTGATTTGTATCGCTTGGAAAATGTACATGAGGCGATTGATATTGGCATTGAAGAATACCTGGATTCGGGCCAATTATGTTTTATTGAATGGCCTGAGAGAGCAGAAAGTTTATGGGATATTCCACACATCAATATAGAGCTGATACATATAACTGAATTTAGCCGTAAATTGACTTGTACTTGGACATGATGACAGACAACAATAACCCTTTTCAGGAAATTTTAGCCCAACAAGGAATCATGACAATGGAGGCTATGAATTGGACCAAAAAAAATGCAAAATCAATTCAAATTGGCATACCTAAAGAGGCTTCTGAGGATGAAAATCGGATTGCATTGAGTCCACAAGCGGCCCAACTACTAATTGCGAATGGGCATGATGTGTGTATAGAAAAATCAGCGGGTGAGCGTGCAGGATTTAGTGACGCTGAATATATGTTAGTAGGTGCGAGCGTTTCAGAAAATCAACATCAAGTTTGGCAATGTTCCCTCATCATTAAAATTAATGCACCTAGTTTAAATGAAATTAGCCACATGAAAATGGGTCATGCCATTATTTCATGTGCATCACAGCATCAACTTAGTGCTGAGGCGATTGACCAATTAAATCAAAAAAAAATCTTGGCTATTGGCCTTGAATTGGCAGAAGACAACGGGGGAGAATTCCCTTTTGTTAAAATAATGGCTGAAATTGCTGGCCAATTAGTCCTTCCCATTGCCAGTGAATTATTGCGTAAAAAAGAAGGTGCTGGAATTTTACTTGGCAATGTAACAGGTGTCCCACCCTTCAATTTAGTCATTTTAGGTTCAGGGCATGTGGCCGAACAAGTTGCCCGAGCTGCTTGGCATTCAGGAATTCAAATGCAAATATTTGATAAAGACATTTACAAATTACAAAGGTTAAAAAGTACCCTTGGCTTTCCATTAATTACTCAAGTCATTGATTCAGAAAATTTACCAAAAGCACTTCAAGAAGCCACTGTTATTGTAGGCGCATTGCGATCTGATTCAGGCATTACTCCTTGTGTGGTGACGGAAGAAATGGTGGCCAATTTAAAAGAGGGCACCCTAATTATGGATGTTTGCATTGACCAAGGGGGCTGTTTCGAAACTTCGGAATTGACTAATTTAAATAAGCCTACAATTAAAAAGTATGGGATCACCCATTATTGTGTACCTAACATCCCTTCTTTAGTATCCAAAACTTCCAGTCTCGCCATCAGTAATTTAATTACTTCTTTCGTTTTAAAAACGGGAAAAACAGGGGGGATTGAAGAGATGCTTTGGCAAGGAAAATCGTTCATGAAAGGGGTATATTGCTACAAAGGATATGTCACCCATCCGATCATCGGAAAATTATTCAAAAAAACTGTTAAAGATATCCAACTACTATTAATGAATTAATCGGCCATGCTAGAAGATTATACAGCCATTTCAAATGCACCTAACTCACCCGATTTAAATGGGAAATATTTAGGACTCATTTCCACTGATTTTATTAAAGTTTCAGATAACATAAAAGAGGCGGCTTATCAAATAAAAAAAAGAGGATTTTCGGATTTCCCCATCTTTGTCACTTCCCAAAGACCCATTGAAATTGGGCAGAAGTTAATTGGCGTCAACGAATTCAATGAAAATAAATGGAATTACCACGCGTCTATGATGGAGGAATTTGTACAACGCAACCTCATTGCCGAAGAAAATATTGAGTTGTTTACACAAAACTTCAAGGACATTGAAGAATTTGCATGCTTATTCGTAGTCGATGGGCAATTTACGAATTTTGTATTCATCCCATTTCCAGAGGAAAACACGGATTTACTCTAATTTTCTGTTCAAGGGATGAAAATCCCTAACCATTTGACTTAAATAAGCTCGATCTAAGTGAGTATATATTTCAGTGGTCAAAATGGATTCATGGCCTAGCATTTCCTGAACCGCTCTTAAATCCGCACCCCCTTCAATCAAATGGGTAGCGAACGAATGCCTAAAGGTATGTGGACTGATCGTCTTTTGAATGCCTGCTTTTTGAGCTAAGGCTTTACAGATAATAAATACCATTACTCGGCTTAAAGGAGATCCCCGCCGATTTAAAAAAACATAATTAACCGCGGATTTCTTGACTGAAATTTGAGGCCTGACATGTTCCAAATATAATTTTAAGTAGTTGAAAGCATCTCGGCCAGCTGGAACCAAACGCTCTTTATCTCCTTTTCCTGTTACCTTGATAAAACCGTTGTCGAGGTACACGTCAGTCAGTTTCAGCCCTATTAATTCAGAAACGCGAAGTCCTGCCCCATATAAAAACTCCAACATCGTCCGATTGCGAACTCCCTCATTGGTACTCATGTCATTAGCCTCTAAAATCAAATTAATTTCATCCAATGAAAGGGTATCAGGCAATTTTCTACCTTTTTGTGGGCTCTTGATATGCACGGTTGGGTCCATCGAAATCTTCCCTTCAAAAACTAAATATTGAAAAAAACTTCGGATCCCTGATAAGCAACGCGACTGTGTGCTGGCTTCAATACCTAATTGATGTAAGTCTTTTAAAAAATCAAGTATCTGATTTTCTTTAACGTCTATAACAGGAGTTTGTAGCGGAGATAAATAAGTGGCTAACTTCCGAATATCACGTATATAAGCCTCTAATGAGTGTCCAGAGAGTCCCCTTTCAATCCTTAAATAATGCCCAAAAGCCTGAATTTCATTTTCCCACATGGGCAATTTATTTAAACAATCACATAAATTTAACAGAAATACGTATTTTTACATTGTATTAGATCTAAATATAGATTGGCCCTTATTAAATTCTTTTTCTATGGTACGTCAAAAAATCTTAATTCTGAATGGACCCAACTTAAATTTGTTGGGCACGAGAGAGCCTGAAATTTATGGCCAACAAACATTCGAACAATACCTGGAGGTATTACGAGATAAATATGAGAAGGAATTTGAAATAAGTTATTTTCAGTCTAATGAAGAAGGTGCGATGATTAATAAATTGCACGAAGTGGGATTTTCCTATGATGGTATTTTATTAAATGCAGGCGGATATACGCATACGTCCATCGCCCTAGCAGATGCGGTTTCTGCTATAAAAACACCGGTAATCGAAATTCACATTTCGAATGTACATGCAAGGGAATCATATCGAGCGCATAGCTACTTGAGTCCAAAATGCAAAGGAAGCATTGTTGGTTTTGGGCTACCGAGTTATGATTTAGGACTTTATTCATTTTTATAATCCATGCTTTCATTTTATCCAGGTCCTTCCAAGGTTCATCCTGAAGTCCTCGGATTTATCCAAGAGGCCTTTTCAGAAGGAGTTGTCAGCATAAATCACCGAAGTGCACGCTTCGAAGTTTTGTTAAAAGATACGCTTCAAATTCTTCATGAGCAATGGAATATCCCTCAGGATTATACCCTCTATTTCATATCCTCAGCCACTGAAGCTTGGGAAATAGTCGCACAATCACTCATAAAAGAAAAAAGTTTAAACCTATATAATGGGGCTTTTGGAAAAAAATGGGCACATTATGCGCAACAAATTATTCCTAAGGCTAAATCGATTGAGTTTAATATTGAGGAAGATTTAAAAAGCGTCGCCGATCAAATCAAGGAGGATGATTTTGATACAATTTGCCTGGTTCAAAGCGAAACTTCAAATGGTACAGGACAAAAAATTGACCGATCTAATTTTAGTAGACAAAAAGATGCAATAATTGCGGTAGATGCCACATCAACTATGGGGGGCATTCATTTGCCTTGGCTGGAAGCCGACATTTGGTTTGCCTCAGTACAAAAATGCATGGGAATTCCTGCTGGTTTAGGGGTGCTCATTTGTTCACCCAAAGCCCTAAAAAGAGCAAAGGAACTCAATAAAAAAAATCACTACAACGACATTCTTCTCATGGAAGAAAACCGGAAGCTTTTTCAAACTCACTATACCCCTAACGTGCTCAGCATATTTGTATTAAATAAATTGGCACACTTACTTCCAAACCTCACCGAGATTGATCAGCAAACGCTGGAAAAAACAAAATTGTTAACGGAATTCTTCTCACAAAAGAATCCTTTTAATCTTTCATTTTTAGTTGAAAACCCTGTTGTAAGACTTCCTACTGTATTCGCTTTGAAAGGAGAAGCGATTCAAATAAAAAGACTTCAGGATCTGTGTTTTAAAAACGATATTGAATTAGGGAAAGGATACGGGGAGTGGAAAGAGCATACTATTCGAATTGCCAATTTCCCTAGTCATACACTCGAAGATTTTCATCAATTATGTAAGCTAATCAACTCGTAGCCATGGAAATCAATTTTAAAGAAATAGTATCTTCCTCATTAATCTTATTTTCAGTCATTGATATTTTAGGTGCCATACCCATCATTATTGACTTAAGAAAAAAGAATGGAGACATTCATGCGGGACAAGCAACCTTAGTATCAGGTTTGATTATGGTCGGATTTTTCTTTGCAGGTAAATTTATTCTTGCCTTTTTGGGCGTAGACACGAATTCCTTTGCCGTAGCGGGTGCATTAATCTTATTTTTAATAGGTCTAGAAATGACGCTTGGTAGGAATATATTCAAAAATGACACCATCACTACGGGGTCTCATTCCATTGTACCACTCGCTTTTCCCATTATCGCTGGAGCAGGAACAATGACGACATTGATCTCGCTTAAATCACAATTTGAAGAGGTTAATATTTTGATCAGTATTTTGATCAATTTAATTTTCATTTACTTGGTTTTAAGATCTAGCGTTTGGATTGAAAGAAAACTTGGAAATGCTGGAACTCAAATTTTAAGGAAAGTTTTTGGGGTCATTTTGATTGCCATAGCCATTAAAATATTTAAAACTAGACTCTTATAACATGTCTAAAAGACAAAAATATTATGTCATTTGGGCGGGTCATAAGACAGGTATTTTTGACACGTGGGCAGAAACAGAACAAAATATAAAAGGATTTCCAAATGCTCAATTCAAGTCTTTTGAGACAAAAGAGCAAGCCTTCCATGCCTCTAAAAAAAACTATTGGGCCAGTATTCAAACAAAATCAGCCCCATCAAAGAATAGAAAAATAACGAGTGAATCCATTGAAATTCCATCCATTTCAGTTGACGCTGCTTGTGCAGGAAATCCAGGTGTCTTAGAGTATCAAGGGGTCAATACAGAAACTAAGGAAGTATTATTTTTTAGAGGTCCATTCCCTCTAGGTACGGTTAATTTGGGTGAATTCTTAGCCATTGTCCATGGATTGGCCTATTTAAAAAAAATCAATTGTCCCTACCCGCTATATTCTGATTCTCGGACTGCCATATCTTGGGTCAAAAAAAAGGCGATCAAAACAAATTTAGAGCGCAGTACAGCCACGGAAGAACTTTTTAAAATGGTCGATAGTGCAATTGAATGGCTACAAAAAAATGCATACACGACGAAAATACTAAAATGGGAAACCGAAGATTGGGGAGAAAATCCAGCAGATTATGGGAGGAAGTAGATCGATCTTTACCTTCAAACAATTTTCCCTTTCCCATGGCGATCCGGGATTAAAAATTAGTACTGAGGCTTGCATATTGGGTGCATGGACCCACAGATTTGCCCAAGGCAAAATCTTAGATATAGGTACTGGGTGCGGTTTACTTGCCTGCATGCTAGCTCAATCCAATCCAGAAGTACAGATAGATGCCATTGAAATCCAACAAGAAGTAGCAGACCTTGCGAAAGAAAATATAAAAAATAGTCTTTTTAAAAACCAGATTCAGATAATCAATTCTGATATTCGATCCAAAGCGAATGAGGCAATTTATGATTTCATTATTTCGAATCCACCTTTTTTCAATAATCACCTGCCTGCCACTTCACAGGATAAACAAGTTGCTATCCATGATGATGAATTAAGTTATGCAGATTTGGCTTTGTCGATTAAAAAACGGCTAAAACCAGGAGGGAAATTTGCCATTCTATACCCAAAAGAAGTTATGGACAAATTTGAAAATGAGTTGGCACTGAATGGCCTTTTTATTCAAAAATACCTCTATATATTTCCCACGGCTCAATCAAAACTTTTACGAGCCGTTTGCCTTGGATCGACCGAAAAAGAAGAAAAATCCATTGAAAATTTGTACATCAGAGATGCAGATAATGAGTATACAGAGGCATTTAAATTATTGCTAAATCCCTACTATTTAATCTTTGACTAAAAAATAACCACATGTTTTCGTATTTTTGTTCATAGATAAATCCATATATGTTGCAAATATCTATTCTTGTTCCTCTCTTTAACGAAGCTGAGTCTCTCCCAGAACTTACGGCTTGGATAGATCAAGTAATGCAAAAAAACGCGTTTTCCTACGAGCTAATTTTCATCAATGATGGAAGCACAGATGCATCTTGGGACGTAATTAATACCTTATCGAAAGAATATAAGCCAGTCAAAGGAATTTGTTTTTCAAGAAATTATGGCAAATCAGCTGCCTTGCACGAAGGATTTTCCAGAGCAGAAGGTGATGTAGTCATCACAATGGATGCGGATTTACAAGATTCGCCTGATGAAATTCCGGCCCTTTACCAAATGGTTAAAGAGCAAGATTTTGACCTTGTTTCTGGTTGGAAGCAAAAAAGATTTGATCCTATATCAAAAACCATACCAACTAAATTATATAATGCCGCCACTAGGAAATTATCTGGTGTTCATTTGCATGACTTTAATTGTGGGTTAAAAGCATATAAAAAAGAAGTGGTCAAAACGCTTAGGCTGTACGGAGAAATGCATCGTTATATTCCTGTCCAAGCGAAATGGAATGGATTTACTAAAATTGGCGAAAAGGTCGTTCAGCATCAAGCTAGGAAATATGGGGTGACTAAATTTGGCTTAGAAAGATTTATCTATGGCTTTTTAGATTTACTCTCTATTTCATTTGTTCAGGCTTTTGGAAAAAGGCCCATGCATCTTTTTGGTAGTCTTGGAATATTGTCCTTTTTCTCAGGTACATTATTAACAACCTGGCTGATAGGCGAAAAATTATACAATATCGCCAATCAATTGAAATACCGAAATGTAACAGATAATCCCCTTTTCTTTTTAGCCTTAGTGGCCATCATTTTAGGAGTTCAATTATTTTTAGCTGGATTTATAGGAGAGCTATTAGTTACTAATTCCGACAAAACAACGGATTATAAAATCAAGGAAGAAGTTTCTTAACATGAGTTCAAAAGATTTAAGTTGGCTTAGTCGCTCTGAATTATTAATTGGCCCAGCGGGCATTCAAAAATTACAATCCGCACACGTATTGATTGTTGGCCTAGGCGGCGTAGGATCCTTCGCAGCTGAATTCATTGCTCGAGCTGGAATTGGTACCATGACGATTGTAGATGGCGATGTGGTAGATCCGACTAATCGGAATCGCCAATTACCGGCACTCGCAACCAATCATGGAATTGCAAAAGTAAAAATTATGGCTGAACGCTTAATGGCCATCAATCCAGATTTAGTCTTGCATGCACATGAAACGTTTCTAAGTCCTGAAGCGGCCAAAGAAATTTTAGAAACGACCCGATTCGATTACGTCATGGATTGTATTGATTCTGTAACTCCTAAATTAACTTTACTAAAAACGGCCTATCATCTTAGCCTCAAAATAGTTAGTTCTATGGGAGCAGGTGGAAAATTAGATCCAACCAAACTTAGAACCACAGATTTATTAGATACGCGTGAATGTTATTTAGCTGCGTTAGTCAGAAAAAGAATCAGAAAACTTGGAGTAGGCCGAGGAATAAAAGCTGTTTTTTCCTTAGAAAAAGTGCGTGATGAATCACTGATATTGACGGACGGATCAAATTTCAAAAAGTCGGCCTATGGAACAATTTCCTACCTACCAGCTGCCTTTGGAGGGGCATGTGCTTCTGTGGTCATTCGTGATTTATTGGAGGAAGAAATACCCATGGAAAAAAGACTTAAAGCTCACATGAACGTAAGCCGAAAACCCAAAAAACCATGATTAAGATAGGAGTCATTAATGTATCGGATAGAGCCAGCCAAGGAATTTACGAAGACATCCCTGGGAAAGCCGTGGTTGAACTTCTACACGAATACCTCATTAGTGAATTTGAGGTAGTCTATCAAGTCATTCCTGACGAACAAAAGCAATTGGAAAATGCCATGACCCACATGGCCGATTTTGAAAAAACGTGTCTAATCATCACTACGGGTGGAACGGGACCCTCACTAAGAGATGTTACACCTGAAGCAACGGAGGCTATTTGCGAAAAAATGTTACCAGGCTTTGGGGAACTAATGCGTTCAGTAAGTCTAGCATTTGTACCCACAGCCATACTGAGTAGACAAACAGCAGGTATACGAGGAAATTCTTTGATTGTTAATTTACCAGGAAAACCGAAAGCAATTAGGCAATGTCTTGAAGCGGTTTTTCCAGCTATCCCCTATTGCATCGATTTAATAGATGGGCCCTATTTAGTTTGCAATGAGGCCAACATGAAGGCCTTTAGACCTCCTACTAATTAGCACTCCGATGCAACTAAAAGATCATATAAATGTGAGGTGATTTTGCCTCGTTGGGCGCCATTTATTTGTTTCCCATCGATTGAAAAAATAGGCAATACCCTTTTAGTACTACCGGTCGTAAATACTTCGTCGGCGGATAAAAATTCCGCTAAAGAATAATCTCCTACTTGAACTTCAAACTCTTTGGCGGCCAAAGTCAAAACATGACTCCGGGTAATTCCCTCTAAAATTTGTTGGCCCGGCGTGTAAATAACCCCCGACTTCACAAAAAACAAATTACTCCTCGAAGATTCAGAAACACCTAGTTCATCGGTATAGTATAACAAATCATTGCCACCTATGCTTTTTACATTCGCCCAGTGTCGAATCGCAAAAGCATAGTTTAACGATTTAATATCCGCCATTTCTCGATGGTATTTTTGACTAATTAAATGCATCCCATCCAAAGGATTAGCAAAAGAGAAAACTCCGGGAAAGACAAATAAGTTAGCTTTTCCTTCCATAGGTTCAAACCCATTTAAACTCTCCCCACCCGTTAAAACGAGCTTAACCCCTAAGCATGAATCTTCCGATAAAGTAGCTAATTGGCCTATCAACTCAGCCAGATAAGCTTTTGAATACGCATGTTGTATCCCCATTTTTTGTGCGGATGAAAGGAATCGATCCAAATGATCCGCTAGAAAAATGGCTTGGCCATCCATGATTCTAAAAAAATCAAAAATGCCATAACCCCGTAAAAAACCAATATCCTTAACACTAACATAAGCTTTAT
>CANHXO010000029.1 GCA_947464595.1 Cytophagaceae bacterium | reverse complement strand
TTTATAGAAGTAATATTTAGTTTACTAAATGTTGCTTTCAAATTTATCGCTTTTTCGATCTTTAGATCCAATGGGTTGGCCGCACTAGTTAAATCTCCTGACCATCCACTAAATGCCCATCCCTCTAAAGGTTGTGGGGTTAATCGGACTGTGGTACCTGATGGGTATAGAGCCTGTGTCGCTACAGCTATAATTTCCTCTTTTACTGTACCACTTCCGTCAATAGTCAAAGTCAATGGATATTGACGTTTTTCAAATGAACCGGTAATAGCTTTGTCTTTGTCTATTATTAAAGTTGATGGATTAATGGACCCTGATAAATCCCCTTTCCATTCCTTAAAAACATACTCACCTGCTGGTGTAGCTAGCATTTGTAGTGATTGACCTTTCTCATATGAATTAGATGGAGGGGTGACACTTCCTCCATTAATGGGTGTCACACTTACTGATAACTTATGTTGAATTATTTCTTTGGTACAAGAAAATAACAATGTGATTGAAATGATGAATAAAAAGATGAATCTCATAGAACTATTTTTAATTATTATTAAAGTTAAATCGATATACTTTAAAGAAAAAAAATAGTTATTTAAAGGTCGTTAACCTGATTTATTGGGTATGAGAAAACTGATCGAATTAAAATTAAACAAAGTTGGATTTAGATTGACAATACATTTAGTGTTGACCGTTAAATAAATACATTACATCCTAAAAGTTTAATCAGTTAATTTAGTTTATAACTAACTTAATCCTATGTTCAACCGTTCATTTTTATTAATAACTTTCATTTGTTTAATTTCTTGTACAAAAGAGATAATCCAACAAAAACTGACCGTATCTGTGACACCAGCTAATGGTGGATCGGTTTCCCCTCCATCCAATTCCTACGAAAAAGGATCTAATGTGTCCTTGGTGGCTACGCCTGTTGGAGAGTATCTTTTCAAACAATGGCAAGGGAGTATATCTGGAACAAGTAATCCAACATCTATTACGATGGATGCGGATAAAAGTGTGACTGGAGTTTTTGAGAAAAGACAATATCCTTTGACATTAACTATCGAAGGAAGTGGCACTGTGAAGGAAGAGGTGATAGCGGTAGCAACACAGGCTCTTTATCCTTCTGGGACGACGGTGAGGTTGAGTGCAGTTCCATCTGAGGGATGGGTGTTTAAAAGCTGGTCTGGGGACATTAGTAATACTATTAACCCTTTAGATATTCAGGTTGTAAAGCCTGTAAATTTAAAAGCGGCTTTTGAAACCAAGGTTCCACTACTCACAATTAGTAATTTAAATAAGGGTAATGTTGAAATTTATTTAGAAAAAAGTGGCCAGACATTTAAATATCAAAGTAATGTTAATCAAAAATTTGAATTTGGTGATAAAATACGCTTAAGGGCTATAAATGCTCAAAACTCTTATTTTGTCACATGGAATGGCTCAATGGTGTCTAGTTCTCCTGAAATATCATTTGTATTAGATAAGGATTATAGTTTGAATGTCGATTATATTGATAATCCATGGACTACTACTAATATGAAATATCTAATGCGCTACCTATATAGCAAGGAAATTAAGGGTAAACCTATTGTAATTAAAAATTTAAAAATCCCTTACTTTAATTGGTCCGTATCAAATATCAATGTAGACCAAGATTTAGACTATTTATCTTCAGAAAATTTTGTTGTGTGGTGGGATAAACGCTATAATCATTTAGATTATGCAATAGATATCCTACGATGGTCTGAATTTGCAGCTCAAAGATTAATTGAAAATGGATTTAATAAACCCAATGAGTATGATGATCATAAGATTAATCTTTTTATAACCCGTGATAATGCATTTGGACCAGATGTATTTCCTGAAAATATGGGGCAGGCATCACATTATGCTATCAATGGGGGGCCTAATGTAATTACTTACCCTTTCTATAATAATTTTCAGGTATTAACTACGCTAAATTATTCAGCGATGGATATTATTCATGAAACTACTCATGTATTTCAAGCAAAAAGAACTTCATATTTAGATGATAGTTGGTATATTGAATCTACAGCTGAATATTTTCAAAGTTTATATTTGGCAGATCAAAGATTTGGAACCTTAAGGCATATTCCCCAAATGTTAATGTCTTCCTATTTAAGACCATGGGATTCCTATCGTGCCGATGGAATTCAACATTTGTATGGTTTACATTTATTACTGCATTATTTAGATTGGGAAGGAATTATTAATCCAAAGTGGGTTGCCAGTTCATTTAGTAAAATTCCATCAAATAAATCGCCATTTGAATATTTAGCTACTGATATCCCTAATTTCAAAAATATTTTTCTTGATTTTGCAATGCATGCAGTAGCTATCGATTTTAAATACTGGACCGATAAAATTATAGCAGAGAAGGTTAATCTATTGAAACAATCTTGGTGGAAATGGGGAGATACATCGCATTGGCTAACACTTAAAAATACTGGAACAGGTGGAGTTTACAAAAGCCCTGAAAATACAAATGAAGCCTGGTCATTTTCTTCAATTAAAATTGAAAATACATCTAAATCAACATATTTGATTGATTTTAAACCAGATCAAACCAACTATCGTTTAGGTTTAGTCATACTTGTAAATGGAAAATACACATACAGTGAAATAGGTTCTACAGAAAAAATCAATTTGCCGGATAATTCCATTGGTTATATCGTTTTTGTCAACATGCCAAATGATTTCAGAGGACAAAATAAATATCCATTTAAAATCAAAATCGATAAAATTTAGTTAGATACCCTTTTCTGAAAATTTGTTTTGTAAGTATGTTTAAATCTGATACCCTTCGACTTCGTTTAAATTTAAACAATTTAAATTTCACCTGAAAACCCCTCTCGTGCTACCTGTTTTGCTACCGCTCCCGTAAAATAAAAGAATCCACCCTGTTGAGGTGGATTCTGGTGGTCCCACTAGCAACTAATTTTATCAAATTAATTATCTTATAATTTATTGATTATCAGTTAATTAGCCATTTTTTAGCTATCAAAATTGATTCTCGTTTTAGGAAAGTTTCCCGATTTTTTTGGGAAAGTTTCCTAATATAGAGTATGTTTGATTTTTCGTTAAAGCTATGGACCCATATTTCAAATGTAAGAAGGTAAAAGGTAAAGATTATATCACACTCATATACCATTATAAAACAAAGGGAATTGAACTATCTACGGGAATTAAATGCCTCAAAAGTAATTTTGGTGATGGAAAGCGGGATAATCCGATAAAGAAAACTGATGCGGATTACATTCAGAAAAATGAAATATTGAGATTATTTAGAGAAGATGTAAAACGGGCAATCTTCAATCTTCAAACAAATGGATTATCTCCATTAGCTGAGTATGTTAAGTTGGAAATGAAACGTTTTAAGGAGGATACATATTTTGAATCTAAAATTAAGTTAGCAATAGATAGGCATCCTTTATTATATGTTGCTCAAAAGTATGTTGAATCTGAAGTTGCCAAACGTACCTCATATTCTCGCTCAATAAAGTTTAGGATAAATTTAATTTCAACTTTCATTCAGAAGGAATATCGAAATGAATTACATTTTCGAGATGTTAATGATGAATTATACAAAAGATTTCAAAATCATTTAGTTTCTGAATCATATAGCAATGCCACTATTTCAAAGATAATCAGCCAATTTAGGCAGTTTTTGCGGTGGGCTAAAAAGAATGGTTATGTTTCTGATGTTTATATTGATTACCATACATCCTTAAACACAAATTATAAACCAATTATAATAATCGAGGAATCAGAAATAAAGAAGCTTTACTTTTTTAACAAATTTGATTTCAAACAAAGCAAACAAAAAGCTGATGAAATACCTTCATATATGGAATATTATGAAGATTGGCCTAATGAAAGCTATATAATTACTGAAGAGAAGACAGAGACCGTTAAAGATGAATTAGGCTATGCTATTAGAGATTCAAAAGGGAAAATTGAATCTGAAGTACCCAAAGGGGAGTTTAACCACTTTACAATTTTTGAAGTAATTAAAGATATGCTTTTGTTTTCGGTTGCAACATCATTGAGGTACTCGGATGTAATCAATATGAGAGTAGCAGATTTTAATTACAAAACTCGGATTTTCTCCATTTTCCAAAAGAAAACATCAATGCCCGTAGAAATAGTTGAAAATGCTTTATCGAGGAAATTGTGGCATAAATATACCTATGGAAAGAGCTCATCTCAATTCGTTTTTCCATTGCCGTGTAAAGCAGTATTAAGTACACGCCACCACTATCTAACTTATGTTAATAAGTACCTAAAGGTGATTGGGCATCACGTGGGTTTAAGGAATTTAGTTGATTATGTTAAAATGAGTGGGAAAGTAGTTGATAGGGGTAAGATACCTTTATCTTCCGCTCTATCATTTCATATCGCCCGAAAGACACACGCTACTTTGGCAAATAGGAGAGGTGTGGATGCTTATTCTTTGGCTCGACAATTAGGACATACGGCAAAGGGAATTACTGGCAGATATGTGGGTTCAAATGATGATAAATTAAAATCATTGTTTGATTTTGTTTTTGAGGATGAAAAGAAAGTTTCAAACAAAGAAAAACCCAATTCTATTCTCTCAACTGTTGATGAAGATTTGAAATCGCAATTATCTAAATTAAAGCAAATGTTAGATGAGGGAATTTTAGAAAAAGGAGTTTATGATGATAGGGTAGAACTCCTATTAGATAAATACGGATTCAGTTGATTAGTATAAGGCCTCCGCAAATAATGCCCCATTAAATAAGTGCTGATTGGAATTGCCAATTTTTTTGGACAATTTAGAGTTGAATTCCGCCTTTAGATAATTGCGGAATTTAGGTTCTAATTAACCCAAATTCGAAATAAAGCGATGGTAAATAAAAAACAACTTATTTCATTCATTAAGAAAGAGATTTCAAAATTCGATGCATTAGCAATTGCTGATGATAAGTGTAAAAATGAAGCTCAAACGAGAACTTACCTAATCGAACCTTTTTTAGAAATATTAGGGTATCATAGGTTAAAGGATTTGATTACCGAATATGCTGCCGATTTTGGAGATAGAGGAATCAATAAAGTAGATTATGCTGTTTGCGTTAATAGCAAAACACCAATAATGGTGATTGAGTGTAAGAAGTATGGTAAAAAGCTGAATGATAAGGATGCTGGCCAATTGAATAATTACTTTGTTAATACTACATCAGCTAAAATCGGAATATTAACTAATGGCATTGAATATAGATTCTATGCATCTGAAAAGAAAGACTCAATTCTAAATAAGAACCCGTTTTATGTTTTCAATTTAGATGAATACGATGAATCTGATTTTGAAATATTAGCAAAGTTTCATCGTACAGCCATCGAAATTAAAACGATAATTGAAGAAGCAAACGAAAGCCACTTTATATCTGATTTTGATGAAGCGTTATTTAAGGAGTTATTAGCTCCTTCAGATGAATTTGTAAAAGCTATTCTAAATAGAATGGGAGTTAGGGGTAATGATAAGATTAAAGTAAAAATAAAAGAGTTGGTTAATTCTTATTCTCTAAAGGTTGCAATGGATAAGGTAGCTATTGAAGAATCTAAAAAAGGAGGTAATACGGGCATTGTTACAACACACGATGAATTAAAATACTATCATATTATTAAAACCTTATTAGTTCAAACAAAAAAGGTTGTATCAGATAGAATTTCATACAAAGACCAAAAAAATAGCTTTGTAATTTTAGTTGATGGTAATATTAGAAAAGCAATTTGCTCTTTAATCTTCACCGATAAAATGAAGAAAATAGTTATAGGCACTAAAGAATTTAAGGTTGAAAAAATTGATGATATGCTCGGTTTGAAAAAAGATTTAACAGATTCAGCTCTCACATATTTTGAATAATTTAATTAAATATTTTACTGATTTTCCACCCCGAAAAAGATTAATATTATGAGCAATATATTTTCTTCAATTAAAAAAATTTTTGTGTGGTATTTTTCATTATTTAATCGAATTTCTGCACCCAAAAAAAATAGTAAAGAAAGTATGATAGAACTTATGGAGGGGGGACTAATGGTTCCATTGGAATTATTAAAACCGGTGGGAATAAACGAGGAACATCCCGCGTATATTAAAATGAAGCAAAAGTATGATGCAAAAGAAAAGGAGAGGAGAGATTTTCTAATAGGTAAATTTGGAACTGAGATTGCCGAAAAAATACTTTCCAAAAGTGTTTGGGAAGGAATGACTGTTGAAATGTTAATTGAATCGCAGGGCGAGTGGGAGGAAAAATCCGAAAGCTTTTCAAAAGGGGTATCAAAAGTTAAATACTTTTATGATTATTCAGAAAATAGGTTGGGAAATGCTTCCTACGATTATGAGGTTTCTACTGAGGATGGAATAGTTGTAGGTTGGAAAGATAGAAGAACGAGAGGTACTAAAAGTGCCAAATAATTTAGAATCTTAATAAGAATCAAAAGGGATACAAAAATGTATTCCTTTTTTTATTTTTAGTTAAAGCTGCTCCATTCTTATTTGTAAATAAGAACGAAGATTGTATTCCTTTAATTTTTACAATAACCTACCACAAACTCTTTAGTTAAAAAGTGCTCTCATTGCTCGTAAATTAGGATTTAATTAGCTTTTGTGGTAAATTTGTATTCCTATAATAAAGGCATACAAAAATGATAGTAAAATACATCCGTTATTCATCAGTTTCTCAAAAGGCAGACCGCCAACTTCTCTCCGAAACTAAATACGATAAGATTTATATAGAGCAGGCCTCTGGCACTATCCCTTTTGCAGAACGAAAAGAAGGAGCTCGTATCATTGCGGATATTGTAAATGGTAAAATTACAACTTTGTGCGTGGAGGAAGCGAGTCGGATTGGCCGTTCTACCATAGATGCTTTAAGTACAATTAAACTCTGTGAAGAGTATGGTATTAATTTAGTTATTGAAAACCTCGGCCTTTCATCCATCGTGGATGGAAAACCCAACCCCATCTTTAGATTAGTTTCAACTATTATATCCTCCATAGCAGAATCTGAAAGGGAATCTATCGCTGAACGATTAGATGCTGGCCGTGTTGCCGCTCGTATGCGTGGAGTTAAGTTTGGCCGTAAGGAAGGTGCTGTTGAGAACAAAAGCACCTTTATGAATAAGCCATCAGTTAAGGAAATCAGTAAATTGGTTACTCGCGGAGGCTATACTATCAGAGAGATAGCTAAACTTACTGATACATCTACCAAATTAGTAATGAAGGTGAAGCGGGTTGTAATGGAGAAGGTTTAAGGGTAAGCAACTTCTCCATATAAGTTTAACTAAATTGGTTTTTTATCAGTTTGAAAATTAAGCAGCCATTTGATAATGTTCAATCTCATATTGCATTGCTGAAAATGGTGAATATTTCCAATAGTGAGAATTTGATTTTTTAATGAACCCAAAACTTTTATAGAAAGCTCTTAGTTTTTCTAAAGGCACCAATCCACCCATCGGTATAGGTATTAGTGAGATTTCTAATGATAATTCATCTGCAATTTTCATTATCTCTCCCATTAATATTTTTCCAATTCCTTTTTTATGATAGGCCGGCAAAACTGCAATTTTGTAGAGATGAATACCATTCTCAAATGGTGTAAATTCGAGAAAAAAAATGTCAGATTGAAATTGAACCGATATTGAAGATATAGTTTCATTGATATTAACTCTCCCGTTATACATTTCAGCTGTTTGGCGTTCTTCCACACCATTGGTAATCTTAACGAGCATATTACCCAACTTAATATCAAATAATCTCTTTTCAATTTTTGCGATGAAACTTTTGAAATTTTCAGTTTCCTCAAAATGTTTTACGTTAATTTTTGGAGGGTTACCAAAAATTGGTACATAGAAAGCATTTTCGATTTTTTTTCGATTTTTTTGTTGGTTCTTCTTCTTTTTGAACTGATTTGTGTTTCGTACTTTTTGTTTTTTTGACATTTTATTTATTATTAAAGGGTTAAACTAATTACTTCCTAATACTCTGTAAATTTCCGAGAGATTTACAGCTACAAACAGAGTTGAAATTGGCATTGTAGCTATTTGATTTTCTCCGCTCATTTTTGATTTTTTCATTCCTTTCTCACTCATTACTATGTAAATTTCCGAGAGATTTACAGCTACAAACAGAGGTGAAATACCCATTGTAGCCTTTTCATTTTCTCCGCTCATTTTTGATTTTGTCATCTTTTTATCACCGCTGATTACTATACGAAGGACGGAGAGATTCACAGCTACAAACAGAGGTGAAATAGGCATTGTAGCTAAAAGGATAATGGATATTGCCGATAAATAAATGGATGCAGAGGTGATGAAGACTATGTCTTTTGAATCAATCTTTTGACTATTTTTAGATTTAATTCTTAAATAAATGGCAAAGCTGAATAAACCACATTGGGTGGTTCAAATGGATTGGTTGGATAAAGAAACCTATTGGGGATTGAGTGATTCTGAACGAAAGGATGTAAATACCTTTCAGAATATATCAAAAGCTATAAATCATCACCATAAAGTGATTGAGGAAAATAATATACTGCTAAAGCGAATACAAAGGGATAATGCCAAAAGATTAGATAAAATTCGATTAAACCAACTGAAAGGAGCTCCAATTTTCAGAAAGATTGAATATCTGAAAGCAGAGCACGAAGTGGATGTTTACTATATGGAAACATTAAGAAAAAATAAGGTAAGGGATAAGGAAGAAAATAGGCATTTACATAAAGAGTTTATTGTTGCAGAATATCCAAAGTGCTATCTGAAGTATAGAACAAAGAACTTAGCCAACATAAAAACTATTATTTTGAAATCTCAGCGATTTGAGAATTTGAAAATCTTAAAAAAAGTTTGTCCGAAATGGTATGGTAATATTGGAGAAGAATTAAAAAGTGAAGAATTGAATTCCAACAAAGTGAAAATTGCTATGGTTGAATTATTTAAGCCAACAATAAAGCGTATTTTAGCAAATCAATTCAAAGAAATAGAGGAAGGAAAGGTGGTGTTAAATTTTGATTTGGTATTGGCAGAAATGAGTAAAATGAAGCTTTAGAATGAAAATGACAAAAGAGATTAAAATCGGGATTATTGCTATAATTTCAATTGTGATACTATTTGGTTTATATAAACTCAATAATTACTTATCAAAAGAGAAAAGATGGTTTTATGCAACAGCAACTGATTTAAAGGCATATGATAAACTTTATTGGGGAATGTCTAAAGAAGAAGTGGAAAGGACATTAGGTATTAAATCAAAATTGCACACTAAATTGTTGGTCCCAAATGCCAGAATTGGCCAAACTACCTCTGATTTCAATAAGGAATATTACAAAATAAATGGTTGGTCATATAATCGAGAAATAGATAATCAACTTTTTAATACAGATATTGAAGGAGGAACTAATATTTATGGGATTGACTCCTACAGCTATAATTTAGAATATTATAATAATAAACTCTTTAAAATTAATATAGAAGGACTTTATTTGACTAATGATACCACTATAAAGAAGGATTTATACATTAAAAACATCAGAAATGATTTAACGAGAAAATATGGGAAGCCTTCTATATTAAATGTTAATCACTTACAATTTAATAATTCCAATGTCTCCGTTGATTTTTCTTTTGAGCAATTAAATTACAAACCGGAAAATCAATTAGATTTAACGGGTACTTCTTTTGAATCAGCAAATGAGCGTACTATTAAAAAAAAGAAAATAAGGAATAATATTTTTAGTCTTAATTTAAAGTATAAGCCAATAGTTGAATTAATTAAAAATGACCTAAAAGAAATTGAGTCAAATAAATTTTAGTAATGAAAAATCTCACTTTATCAATATTATTTCTTTTTGCTTTTTCATTAATTAGCTGTCAAAAATCTAATGAAGAGAAGGCTAAAGAGGCTATCCGTACTTATCTGAATGAAAATTTAGATGATATGTCCACCTATGAGCCCGTTAAATTCGGTTCATTGGACACAGTAATGAAGAGGGTAGATTTAAGTGAATTTGATAAGCTTCCAAATCCTAAAGCGAAACGTAATGATGATAGCGAGAAAATTAAATATATAGATTTAAATTTTCAAATGTTTCATTCATATAGGTTGAAAGATGAAAAAGGCGCAAAATATCTCGTAAAAAAATATTTCAAATTGAATAACAATTTTGAAGTAATAGATTTTAAGGAGTATCCCTTTAAGTATGACCCATTTGCCTCCATAGCAATTCCTATTGAATCAGCCGCTGCAGATACAGCAGCAGCAGATACTGCAGCAGCGATATATGAGCCTTATTATCCAAATCCTAATAAATTGCCCCTAATGCCCCAAAGATAAACTCTTTCAATATTATGAGAAATCCGAAATGGGAACGTGATGAAGTAATATTAGCTCTCAATCTGTATTTTGATGAAAATCGAGGTAATATAGAAAGCAGTAACCCTAAAATCATAGAGTTATCCGAATTGTTAAATCAGCTTCCTATTCATTCAAACAGACCCGATGAGGAGAAATTTAGAAATCCGAATGGCGTTACTCTTAAATTAGGGAATTTTTTGGCTTTAGACCCCAATTATTCGGGTAAAGGGATGGAATCATACAGTAAATTAGATGAAGCTGTATTCAATGAATATTTTGAAAATCTAATTGAATTGAGAGAAGTGGCTGAAGGGATTAGAAAAATCACTTTAAGTTCAGATTACTCTGCAAATGTTTCTTCTATTGAAACTGATGATAACGAAGAAAATGTAAGAGAAGGGAAAGTGCTATATAAAATGCACAAAGTAAGGGAGAGAGATAGGACAATAGTAGCAAAGAAGAAGGCGAAGGTCCTCTCATTGAGTGGAATATTAGAGTGTGAGTGTTGTGGATTTGATTTTGAGAAAACTTATGGAGATTTAGGTAAAGGGTATATAGAATGTCACCACATTGTCCCATTAAATAGGTTTAATGATTCTAAAGATACTAAATTGGATGATTTAGCTTTGGTTTGCTCTAATTGTCATCGTATGCTTCACAGCAGAATATCTGAAGTAAGTGTTTCTGATTTAAGGAAACTTCTATTAAGATGAAACCAAAATCAATCTTTGATTTTACAGATTCAGAACCATCCCTTTTCCCATCCGTAGGAAAGATTAAAAATAAAGGTTTTGAAAGATTGAAAAACCCAATTTTAAGGCACGAATTAGAAAGATGCAATAAAACACCTTATTCGTCTGAAAAGCATCTTAAAATCGAAGATTTGGGGTATAAAACACTACATCAGATTGATTTCCTCGCAAAGAGCCGTTGGATTAAATACTTTTCCAATGGAGGTAAGGTTTATATACAAAGTAGAGCCAATAATCTTCCGCTTTCTTCACAAATTCTTTTTGATTTTTCAATCTTAAACTATTTGGGGAGAGGGATTCCAATGCCGAAAAAAGTAGAACCAATTAAGCGAGGATGGGTAAAGGGTGGTAAAGGTGGAAAGGCTGATGGATTTGATTTTAGAATACAAAGCAATGATAAGCTATCTAAAAAGAATAGAACAAAGCTCATCTTTGAATCTGAAAGGTTTATTAATCAAATAATTGAAGAGCAATCGAAGTTGGGAATTGAAAGAGTAGATAAACTGGCTATTCCATTAGATTCATCAAATTCTGATTTCGAACTTTTGGAACATTGGAATGCTTTCTATGCTAAATATGGCCATAGATTCTCTGAATTTGAAGAAAAATGGCATAAACAATATGTGGGGAAAGTTGGGAATTTAGAGTTTGAAGAAATTGAGGAATCTGAAAAATTAGATGCAGAGAATAAGCTTTCATCCATTAAAGGCCTATTCTCAAAATACAAAAAAGTAGATGGTTTAGGTTAATTACTTCTCTTTAGGATTCTTTCTGTACCCATTCCGAAACATATAGTTTGTTTTAGTTTGCTTATCCTTTGAATCATTGTATTGCTGAATATTAGTTTTTAATGAAGCCATTATCCCAATAAGCAGTTCCAACGATTCGCCATCAATAGAATCCCACGTTTCTTTAATTTTTTTAATGATTTTGGTGAGTATTAAAATATCTGCTTTATTCAAATCATCCTCAATGTTTTCTTTTTTGATATTAGTTTTCATAATGTAGTAGTTAGAGGTATTTTCAGTAGTAGGTTTTAAGCTATCTCGCAATTAAAATGTAGTAGTTAGGGTACTTATCGTAATCAAACTTATTCAATCGCAAATATCCAGTCCCCCTATTTTATGGCATATCTGCTATATTCAATCTATATGCTTTAATCTATCAAAATAAGATTAGTAGTTGGTAATTTGATTCTAATGATAGATTTATATGACCAAACCACCTTTCCCTATCAGATACGATTTTACCTCATCAGTCCTAAAGTATGCCACTCCTTTTGCTTTAATGCGAGTTAGTGTTCCTTCATTACATAATTTGTAAATCGTATTCTTTGAATGATTGGTTAAATCCTTTAATTCAGCGAAACTGATAAAGTTTCTATCATCCAAAATAGAAGCATTTATTGCGGAGGCTTTCATTCTTTTATTTCAATTTTTAATCCTAAACTTTCATAATAAGATTGGATTTCTGAAGGTTTGAAGAATCGCTTTCCATTTAGTTTATATCCTTTGGGAAAGTTAGAACGCTTAATCTTTTTGTAAATATTGTATCGAGTTATACCCAATAGGTTACCTAAATCTTCAATTTGTATTAGTGGTTCTATGGTTAGTGTCATAATTGTCGTGTAAGTTGAATTTGTATATATAAATATCGTTAAAGTAGAAATTTGTGATTATTTGTGAACTGAAAGTAGAATAATAGTCTTCAGAGTAGAATAACAATAATCGTTTAAGTAGAATAATAGTCTTCAGAGTAGAATATCAGAAATAAAGTAGAATTGAAAACCATATTTGCTCCCTCAGCAAAAGCTTTGAAGCTTTTAGTTAGTTTTCCCCATCCTTTTCACGCCCCCCGAGAAAGTTTATTTTGATTTTTAACCCTATATGATGTTACCGCAGATGGGCGTAGTGGATAATCATTGGAAACTTTCAAAGACTGCGCATATAGGAAGTTACCCGTTCCACACAGCGGTAAGCTGATAGGTTTGTAAATGCTTTGGCAGATAACACTAATAAATATGCGGTTGATGTCCCAAACGATAAAAAATTGATAAAAAACTTCAATTATTTTCAAAAAAAGGTGAAAATATCTGATTTTCAGGCCAAAAGTTGGGAAAGAGGTTAGGAAACTTTTTTAGTGGCATAAAAAAACACCTTCCATTTGATTTGAAAGGTGTTTTTGGTAATTTAAGTGTGGTCCCACTAGTTAGGAATCGATTGATTCAAACAAACACTAATGGTATAAAATCGTCAAAATATAACGTTTGAACCATTATACTTTTGTACCCTAATGTACACTAATTGATTAAAATAGGATTCTCATATTTTAGAATTGCAACTACCATCTTGTAATTTGAACGAGGTTAAATCCGATTTTCTATCGTGTAAATTATCAGTTTACTGATAATCTGTTATCTACACATCTTGGTGTTAGTGAATTAGACTATCTTCATCAAATGATAGTACCCCAATATGAACTCGACATGTATCCGATGGTAAAGAACCGGAGTGTGGTTAGTATATATCCTACTAAACTATACCTTGAATGGTTGAATTACATTCGTGGTTCGGATGCATGTGGTCTAAATGACATCGAGCCGATTTCGTTCTTAATAAATGATTTTGACGATATATCGGAGTTCGAATATTGGATGTCAAACAACTTTCATCTAATGTTTGAAATTAGGTTGAACTATTCATGTGTCGATAAATCGTTATGGCCAGAGGATAGGACTTTTTATGTATTTAAGAAGTGGTTTGATGTAAGATTTAGTAATTTGATACTTGATATGAAAACTGATTTGATTGAAATTATTTAGATATGTGTGACGTTAACGGCCCCTTTAAGTTATGTACCTGCGATACCAGCGTAGATAGAACCAAACCACATTGGATTCTACATCGGTACATTCAATCTAAGGAAGAATATAAAGTGATGGGAGAATTTAGGACACCCAATCCTTATCATCAAATCTCAACAAGAAGTCTAAAGAGAAGGTTAAATTCCATTAATGTGTTTGACTTTGAATATGAGCCAATTGAAGGTGATTATTTGGAATTGTTTTTGAGTACCGAAATAGATTGTTACGATGATGACGAAGGTGAAGAGGATGATGTGGAATTCGACCCTGATTACATATTGGAGTTTAAAAAAGGTAAGTGGGTATTGTTAGAGCCGTGGGTTTCTAATTTGTATCAACATAGTCTTACACATACTGGTGAGATAATGGGACCTAAATCTGAATTAACGATTGCGTATGAAGGTTTCAAAGAAAATGCTACCTCCAAACAATTATTGGATTTTGAATATGAACACATATACCCATTCATTTTACCTTTAATGCGCACAAAGAAAGGTTTAATCGAGTTTTTCAAGAAGTTTATAAAATGATGAAAAAACTTCTATTCATTACTTTGGTGCATGTTATTCTTATTGGATGTGATGCCAAGCCAATTGATTATTCTAAACATACCCGTAAATCGTCATACGTTCGAGCTGGCTCAACGCAAACCGGTCGTCTAAGAAAATCACACGCGCGGAGAGGAATAAGTCTCTCTAATAGAGCGTTTAAGAATCGATTGAATTCGAGAAGTTACTATAATCGTAATAAGAATATAAGGAAGTTGCGAAAAGGTGATTAGACAATCACAAACTCCTTGGTATCTAACCGGTACCCAACCAAGTGGCCATCTTTTGCCACACTATAATCCAAACAGATTGATTTAGAATGAGGGTCATAAGGCTTACCTTTCAACCAATAGTGACCAAAGAATACCGAAATGTCTGAATCGTATGAGTGAAGTTCGACCTTTAATTCCTCTGTTACCGGCAATTCTCCAAACTCATCACCAATTCCAAGGAAGACATCCTTATGGTAATTTCTGTTATGTACCGGGTTGAACCACTTAATTCTGGCACTACTTCTAACAGCTCCATCCTTGTCAATAAACTCTTGGCCTTCTGGTAAGTCATATTCCTTGCCCTTCAATAATTCTTCAAGGACGATATATTCTGTTGATTGTTTACTTGAATATTTTGATAGGGTATCCTCTGATATTTTCTTTATCCCACCTTCGAGGGTGTATATATTATTGTTTTTTAACCAGTCAACATGATTGTCATCCCAACATGCATGAACGACCCTGAATGAATCAAATTCTAAGAAAATAGGTAATGTATGAAACCATGGTAAGAATACGTTATTCCATTCATCTTTATGGTTTTTAAATTGTCTTAGGGTTTCAATGTGTTGCTCGATTTCAACAATTGTATGTTTTCTAAAGAATCCACCGTTTTTCTTATCCTTGGTATGAAAACAAATGGCATTGAATTCATGATTACCCATGATGGCAACGGCATTACCTGAGTCACACATATTCTTGACGATATGAAGTGTTTCTCTGATTTTGGGACCTCGGTCAATGTAATCTCCCAAAAATACGACCTTTCGGTTATTGGGGTGCTGGTATACTTCCTGTAATTTGGAGTAACCTAAATTATTTAATAGCTCTTCAAGTTTATCGGAATGACCGTGTATATCTCCTATTATGTCAAACATGTATAATTGTTAAATTCTAATTGCCGGTGGATTCTATTGTTTAGTAGGCAAATGCTTTGAATATGATATTGTTATCTCTCAAATAATCATGAAATACGGTGTATGCTTCGTTGATGGATAGAAACTTTGATAAGGCAGAGATTAGTTTCTTTTTGTTGCCAATCTCGACCTTATTAAGTTCGTAGAGTTTATTTAGATTTTCTGATTCAACTGTTATTGAATATTCGTAGTCTGAATCTCCCCACATTTCACCTACTGTTTTTCCTATGTCGTAACCATCTAATTTTAAGTCTTCACCATCAAACCCCAAGTTAATGTTAACTCGAATGGCTTTACTGTCAAGTTTAAAAAGTTGTTTATTGAATTCCACCGGCAATTCTTAATTGTGTGATGATATACAATTTACTAAAATCAAATAACTAAAGCAACAACAGGGGAATCAAGGAAAGTGCCACACCAATTGCCGCAATTGTCCAATATGTGTTCATTGTTTTCTTAGTAATTTTCAAGGTTTCTACCTTAACCTCTTCTTGCATTTGAGCCTTTCTGAATTCTGAGCAGTCCTTTTCTTTCTGATTAAAGTACGCAAATTCACGCTCGGTCATTTGAGCAATGGTTTTGGTTTTCAAAGCAACATAAAGAGAATCACTACATGGGGATTGAATTGGTGATTGAGAGAATCCCACCAAGGAAGCTGAAAGTAATGCGATTGTGAATACGATTTTTTTCATTGAGTTATATTTTGGTTGAACCCAAAGATTAGAAAAGTCTCTGCCACCTAAGGTCACCGACCTTGAATTGAACCTATCTGTCAAAATATTTTACCTCTAAATCATTAATGTGTTATAATCACCCAATTACACCTTGCTTTGTACATGTTTAATTCGATAGATTTATTTTTTATTATAATCCTATGTTTAACCAAAATAGAATATACCGAGTCTTTCGGCTAATTAATCTGTTGAAATCTACACCGGCAAAATCCATTAAAAGACTATCCGAATCAATGGAAGTTTCTGAGAGGTCTTTGTACAGGTACATGGAACTACTGGTTGAAGTAGGTTTTGAGATACAAAAGGATTCATCGAATCGATATTATCTTAATCACGACCATATTGAATCCTTCACTAAAGAGGAAGCAGAATTGATAAGTCAGTCCATTTCTTCAAATAATAAGAATAATCCATTAGTTAAGTCAATTAGAACCAAGTTAGTGTTATTGGACGAAATGAACGTAACATCAAATGAAATCGTAGCAAGTCATTATTCTAAAGTTATTTCCAAATTACAAGAGGCCATAGAGACCAAATCTCAGGTTGTCTTATCGAAATATCAATCTGCAAGTACCGAAAGTGTTATAGATAGGTTTGTGGAACCAGTAAGTTTCTCTTCTAATTTTGATAGTATCACCGCATTTGAAGTTGAATCAGGTAGAAATAAGTTCTTCAAGATAGAACGTATTGGTGATGTTCAGATTTTAGGTAAACCTTTTGAATACGCTTACAAACATGAGTCTTTAGAGTCAGATATATTTGGATTTAATGATACAGGAGAAAGACATCATGTAACACTTCAACTATCTATGAGGTCAATGTTGTGGCTTAAAGATGATTATCCGTTAAGTGTTAGTTATATGAAAGAGGTCGAAGATGGTAAATGGATTTTGGAGGTTGAAGTCTTTAGCATGGAACCGGTGAATAGAATTATTCGAAGTATGCCTATGGACATATTATCAATTAACTGATAATTTTTTCGTAAATTTTACTTTAAATGCAGTTTAATGAATAAAATTCTAGTTCCCAATAAGTAATGAATGTTACCCAAATAGGTCAAAGTGTTGAAGATTTAGTTAAATCAATAAATGAAGAATCGTTTTTTTACGATTTCATATCTTGTTTTGGAACTCCTAAGGCTACCGTTAAAAGACTTCAAGAAGGAGGATTAAATCTATCAAAAAATCAAGGTGAAATACTTTGGAAGAAAAAAGTATTTTTCAAGGTTTCTAATTCCATTGACCTACACCTTTTAATAGATTCCAATAAATCAGACCCTAAAGTAATAGGGCATTCACCAAGGTTCATAATTGTTACTGATTTTGAAACCTTATTGTCAATTGATACAAAGACAGGAGACTCTCTCGATACGCCACTATTTGAATTAGATAGGCATTTCGATTTTTTCTTACCACTCGCTGGTATGGAAAAAGCTCAACATCAGTTCGAAAATCCCGCAGATGTAAAAGCTGCGGAGAAGATGGGAAAGTTGTATGATGAAATTAAGAAAGATAACTCTACTGATACCGAGGCTGAAGTTCATGACCTGAATGTATTCTTAACTCGATTGCTATTCTGCTTCTTTGCTGAGGATACCAATATCTTTGAAAAGAGCCAGTTTACCCATAGTGTTATCAATCATACTCAGGAGGATGGGAGTGATTTAGATTCGCATTTTGAAAGGCTGTTTCAAATTATGAATCTTCCAAATAATGAAAGAGGAAGCTTGCCTGCGTATCTTGATGCATTTCCGTATGTGAATGGTGGGTTATTTAGAAATCAACATGGACTTCCAAAATTCAGTAGAAAGAGTCGTCAACTTATTATTGAAAGCGGAGAACTTGATTGGAGTGCGATAAACCCTGACATTTTCGGTTCAATGATTCAGGCTGTTATTACGCCAGAACATCGTGGTGGACTAGGTATGCATTATACAAGCGTCCCTAATATTATGAAAGTAATTGAGCCTTTGTTTCTAAATGACTTTCATGAGGATTTTGAATCATCCAAGGGAAATCCCAAAGCACTGCGTCAATTACTGAATAGATTATGGAATACGAAGTATTTTGACCCTGCTTGTGGTAGTGGTAATTTTTTAATTATTACATATAAGGAACTTCGGAAACTTGAAATGAAAGTTTTCAAAGAACTGAATGAGATGGCCCTATCCAATATAAGCCTAAGGCAGTTTTATGGTATTGAGCTGGATGATTTTGCCCATGAAGTTGCCATTCTTTCGCTATGGTTAGCAGAACACCAAATGAATCAAGTATTCTTTAAGGAATTTGGAAGAAGTAAGCCTGCTTTACCTTTAACTAGTGCAGGCAATATTTTTCATGGGAATGCATGTCGATTGAATTGGGAAAGGGTTTGTCCAAAAAGTGAGAATGACGAAATTTATCTTTTGGGGAATCCCCCATATTTGGGAAGTAATCTTCACTCTGAAGAACAGAGAGAGGACATGAAACGTATATTCAAGGAAGAAGCTCTCGATAGGGTTGATTATATCGGAACATGGTTTTTACTTGCAGCAAATTATCTAAAAAATTCAAAGGCTAAATCAGCTTTTGTAACTACCAATTCAATTACTCAAGGAGTTCAAGTGCCGTTTTTGTGGTCAAAAATATTCAGTTTAAATGTTTTTATTCATTTTGCAGTCAAATCCTTTAAATGGACAAACAATGCTAAAGGAAATGCCGGAGTATCTGTTGCAATTATTGGACTTTCATTCATTAAATGTGACAAAATATTACTGTATGAGAATAATATAGTAGAAAAAGTTAAAAGTATTAGTCCATATTTAATAAAAGATATTGATGTGATAGTTAACGCTTCATCTCAACCCGCCAATGGAATACCTCCGCTTGTAATGGGAAATAAACCATCAGATGATGGCAATCTAATATTATCAGAGATTGAAGCAAATCAATTAATCTCTGATTATCCCCATAGTAGAAAATTTATTAAAAGATTTGCAAGTGCTGACGACATTCTAAATGGTCATGTCAGGTATTGTTTATGGATAGACGCTGATGATGAAAGAGAAGCCAAATCAATACCATATATTAAAAATCGAACTGATAATTTATATCAATTTAGATTAGATAGTAAGGCAAAATCAACTAGAGATTATGCTCGTTTTGATTTTAAGTTTAGACAGATATGTTACAGAGCGACAAATGGAATAGTTATCCCTAGTGTTTCCTCTGAACGCAGAAAATATATTCCTTTAGCTTATGTTGACCAAAATACAATAGTGTCAAATGCTACAAATATTATTTATGATGCACAACCATGGTTGTTTGCATTAATACATTCACGAATTCACATGGTCTGGGTAAGGGCAGTCTGTGGCCGTTTAGAAGACCGATTAAGATATTCATCACAATTATGTTATAATAATTTCCCTTTCCCAAATCTCAATTCGTTTCAGAAACAGGATTTAGATATTTGTGCTTATAAAGTTTTGGAGGAGAGAGAAAAACAATCTGAAAAAACATTAGCGCAACTATATGACCCAGATAAAATGCCCCAAGGGTTGAAGGATGTTCATATTCAATTGGACCTAACTGTTGAAAGGTGTTATCGTTTAAAACCATTTGAAAGTGATGAAGAAAGATTAGAATATCTATTTAAACTTTATGAACAAATGATGGAAGAAGAGAAGTCAAGAGGAACTCTTTTCGAAATGGAATCTAAACCTAAAAAGAAAAAGAAATAACATGCCTGATATAGTTCATGTAACCTATTCCCAATCGGGACAGAGTTCGAAAAACAACGCTTATGGAATGCGTGAAATGCAAGAGAAGGCATATCAGGCAAGGGATGCTCAGTATATCTTATTGAAGGCTCCTCCTGCATCAGGGAAATCCCGAGCATTAATGTTTATTGCTTTGGATAAGCTTGTTCATCAGGGTTTGAAAAAGGTAATTGTTGCTGTGCCGGAGAAGTCTATTGGTGGCTCATTTCAATCTACTAATTTAAAGGAAACAGGTTTCTTTGCCAATTGGGAACCTAACGATGAATATAACCTCTGTACACCTGGAATGGATGGTAGCAAAAGTAAGGTTCAAGCATTTAAGAATTTCTTGGAGAACGATGAGAAAATCTTGATTTGTACTCATGCAACACTTCGGTTTGCATTTGAGGAATTAGATGAGGTAAAATTCAATAATATTTTACTTGCAATAGACGAATTCCACCATGTTTCTGCAGACTCGGATAGTAGGTTAGGAGAGTTGTTGCGAAGCATTATGTTAAAGTCAACAGCTCATATAGTTGCAATGACCGGTTCATACTTCAGAGGAGATAGTGTACCTGTTTTAATGCCAGAGGATGAAGCTAAGTTTACGAAGGTTACATACAACTATTACGAGCAACTAAATGGTTACAAGTACCTTAAGTCACTTGGTATTGGATACCATTTTTATCAAGGTCGTTATACAAATGCCATTCTTGAGATATTAGATACAGATAAGAAAACTATTTTACATATTCCTAATGTCAATTCAGGTGAGTCTACCAAAGATAAACACCAAGAAGTTGATACAATCTTGGATGCGATTGGGGATGTCATCAAAGTTGATTCTGATACAGGAATTATTCATGTTAAAAGGAAGTCTGATGGCAAATTACTTAAGGTTGCGGACCTTGTAAATGATAATCCGAAAGACAGAGAAAAGGTTGTTGCTTATCTAAGGGAAATCAAGTCTGTTGATGATATGGACTTAATAATTGCCTTAGGAATGGCCAAGGAAGGTTTTGATTGGCCATATTGCGAACACGCATTAACAGTTGGTTATAGAGGTTCATTAACAGAGATAATTCAAATTATTGGCCGGTGTACCCGTGATAGTGATAATAAGTCTCACGCTCAGTTTACAAACCTAATTGCTCAGCCTGATGCTGCAGATGATTTAGTTAGGTTGTCAGTAAATAACATGTTGAAAGCTATAACGGCATCATTGTTGATGGAACAGGTTTTGGCGCCGAACTTCAAGTTTAAAACCAAAATCAATGATGAGGATAAAGCCGGACCAGGTGAAATCAAGATTAGAGGATTTAAAACTCCGTCAACAAAACGGGTAAAAGATATTGTAGAGTCCGATTTAAATGACCTGAAAGCTAAAATCCTTCAAGATGAGACTATTCTTAAATCAATCTCGGGGAATCTTGACCCTGAGGTGATTAACAAGGTTTTAATTCCTAAAATCATTCAGATTACATATCCTGACCTAACTGATGAGGAAAGAGAAGAAGTCAGAGAGTATGTAGTTGTTGACTCCGTAATTAAGGGTGGAGAAATCAAAGAAGTAGGTGATAAACGATTTATTAGAATGGCCGGTCAATTTGTCAATATTGATGATTTAGACATTGATTTGATTGACCGTATTAATCCATTCCAAAAAGCATTTGAAATATTATCAAAAGATGTTACCACAAAGGTTTTAAGGGTTATTCAAGATGTGATTGCGGCAACAAGAATTCAAATGACACTTGAAGAAGCTCTTATCTTATGGCCAAAGATTAACGACTTTGTAAAAACTCATAAAAGAGAGCCGAAGCTTACCTCATCAGACCCGTTAGAAATTAGGATGGCTGAAGCAATTATTTATTTGAAGGAGCAGAAACGACAAGCAAATAATGGATAGGGATAAGTTATTAAAAGAGATATTTGAGAATGACCCTTTGGATTTACTTAAGGTAAAGCCATCTAACTACCCCGTTCGCAATGAGGATGAACGGTTGGTAGCTTCATTTCAAGATATTAATAACTTTTATGAACAAAAGAATCGCGAACCTGAATTAGGGGGTGACATTCAAGAACACATGTTGTATTCGAGGTTGAAGTCCATTAGGGAAAATCCCGAAAAGCTGGAAGCTTTAAAATCTCATGATTCCTTTGATTTATTGAATTACACACCCAAAGAGATAAATTCGATTGAAGATGTATTCAATGATGACTCAATGGGTATACTTGGAGATGATGGTACAGGTCTTTTTGATTTAAAACATGTTACCAAGTTTAAGGACAGAGAAAGTACAGATTTTGTGGCTAAAAGAAGACCATGTAAGGAATTTTCGAAATATGAATCACAGTTTAAAGAAGTTCAAAGTGATTTAAAAAATGGGAAAAGAAAGTTGGTCGATTTTAAATTGAGTAACCTTCGTGTAGGTTCATATTATGTACATAATGGTATTTTATTCTTTGTTGAAAAGATTGATATTACTAAAAAAGAGCACTACAAGGCTGACGGTACACGTGTTCGTGAGGATGGAAGAACAAGGTGTATTTTTGAAAACGGCACTGAGTCTAATATGCTAAAAAGGTCCGTTGAGAAGATATTATATATAAATGGAAAGGTAGTTTCTGAGAATTCAGACAAAGTAAATTCTGATTTCTTAGAGAAATTCAATAATGTTAATGAAGATGATGAAGCTGCCGGATTCATCTATATTTTAAGGTCCAAAAGTGATAAGCAAGAGATAAAAGAACTTAGTAATTTATTTAAAATAGGATTCTCCAAGACCTCAGTTGAAGAGCGGATTAAAAACGCATCAGTGGAACCAACGTATTTGATGGCTGATGTTAAGGTGGTAATGGCATACCAATGTTATAATATGAACCCGCAAAAACTAGAGAAGTTGGTGCATGGTTTCTTTGGTAGAGCTTGTTTGAATATTGATGTCTTCGATAAAAATGGTAATAGACATACACCAAGAGAGTGGTTTATTGCTCCATTACATGTTATTGAACAGGCAATTCACTTTATAATTGCTGGTACCATAATAAACTACAAGTACGATTTCGAAAAAGAAGAAATAATTGAGAAATAATATCCAAAATGCAAAAATACGCGGTAAATCAACAACTTATTGAAACTCTCTTAGCTTGGGTTAACTCAGGAGAAATTGCTATTCCTGAAATTCAACGTCCATTTGTTTGGGATAGTTCCAAAGTAAGAGACCTGATGGATAGTCTTTATCAAGGTTATCCTATTGGGTACGTGATTGCGTGGCGGAACCCCAATGTAAGATTGAAGGATGGTAGTTTGAGCGAAGGTAAAAAGATTCTCATTGATGGACAGCAGCGTGTAACAGCTTTAACAGCGGCCATTCTTGGACAATATGTTATTAATAAAACGTATGAACGCATTAAAATAAAAATTGCTTTCCACCCAATTGACGAAAAATTCGAAGTTCAAAATCCTGCCATTTTAAAAGATAAAACTTGGTTGCCGGATATATCTGAAGCCATTAATGGGGATTTATTTGATATTGCTCATAATTACTTTGAGCTAAACCCTGATGTTGATAAAAAGCAAGTTCAAAATGCATTTTCTAATTTAATAAACATTCCCAAGAAGCAAATTGGGATAATTGAATTGGCTGCAGACTTAGATATAGAAACCGTTACTGAAATATTCATTAGAATTAATTCTAAAGGTGTGGTATTAAGTCAGGCAGATTTTGCAATGAGTAAAATTGCCTCGAATACAGACTATAATGGTAATGAATTAAGAAAGGCTATTGACTATTTCTGTCACTTATCAATTGCACCTGAATTCTTTAAACATATTGTAGATAATGACCCTGAATTCTCAAATTCTGAATTCTTTCAAAAAATGAAATGGTTAAAAGATGAGAAGGAAGATTTGTATGACCCCGATTACAATGATTTAATACGAGTGGCATTTACAACTCAATTTAATAGAGGTCGTCTTTCCGATTTGGTAAGCCTTTTGTCCGGTAGGAACTTTGAAACAAGAACCTATGAGGATGCGATTGCGGAATCTTCATTTGCAACCTTGAAAACAGGTGTAAATAATTTTATAAATGAGACCAATTTTAAAAGGTTTTTAATGATTATTAAATCCGCTGGCTTCATTGACCCTAAACTTATCAGGTCTCAGAATGCTATAAACTTTGCTTACATAGTTTATCTTAAATTAAGAGACTTAGGTGTTAATTCTGTTAAGATTGAAAGTTTTGTACGAAAGTGGTTCGTTTACTCTATTTTAACTGGCCGTTATTCTGGTTCCCCTGAAAGTACATTTGACTACGATATTAAACAAATATCAAATAAACCCTTTGAAGAATACTTGAGAGAAAAGGAGGATGGAGAGTTATCGGATGCATTTTGGAATGCTTCTTTGCCTCAAAGCTTAGACACTTCGGTAGCAAGCAGTCCATATTTTCATGTATTTCTTGCTTCACAAGTTAAAGCAAATGACAGGGGCTTTCTTTCAAGAGATGTACTTGTTGGTTCGTTGATTGAGCATAGAGGAGATATTCATCACCTATTCCCTAAAGACTATCTAAAAAAACATGGTTTTGATAGGGCGAAGTACAATCAAATTGCCAATTATGTCTACATGCAATCTGAGATTAATATTAAAGTAGGAAATAAACCACCTAAAGAATATTTTGAATCTATCAACAATCAGATATTTGATGGTAATCAGGAATTAAGTGGTCTATCTTCAAGCGAGCAAATGTTAGAAAATCTTAGAATGAATTGTGTGCCAGAGGATATT
>CANHXO010000028.1 GCA_947464595.1 Cytophagaceae bacterium | reverse complement strand
TTGTAAATTAATGACCACATCAACGGGGTAGCGACGCTTAAATTCTGGCAAATTCCCTTTGTTGGTAGTATCCAAAAGGATTGGGAATAAACTTGCATATTGGGTATATATAGCCTTCAGGTTGATGTTCGCGTCCAAAGGACTACCTGTCCAAGAAATTTTGGAACCACGCTGAATAGCAAACTTTTTATTGATGATGTTTTGAAGGGAGAACGTATAATCCCCTTGATCAATCGCATAGTCACCTAACATCTTAAAGTCACCCTTTTTATCCATCGTCATCCGAATCCCCCCCGTCCCATAGCCCCGCATGACATCTCCTTTTTTACTATCCAATTGCACTTCTCCATAAGCATCAGGAGTCAGATTTAACATCAAATCCAAACGGATGCCACTGTCTTTCGATTGGGCTGAAACAAGCTTTTCATTGGCCGTTTCCGTTTTTAAGGATTGACTTAAAAACTCAAAGTCATCGTCTACATTCGCTTCCGATTCACGATCTAATGGAATAAATAATCGGGTACCCTTTTCACTTTTTAAATTACCGGAAATGAGCAGGTTATCGAAAGTCCCGTCCAACTGGAATAAGCCACTTGCATAACCAATTCCGTAATAAAAAGAACTCGGGTTTTTCTGTGTATTTAAAATTTTGTACCGATTTAAATCAGCTGTCAGGGACATTTCCAAAGACTTGTCCTTGGGAAAATTGAGTGAGCCATTTAGTTTAGCCACATTGCCATCATTATCTTTCAATTGCCAATTTTTAGCTAAAATTTGGCGCCCTTGAAAAGAAACGGTATCGCTGACTAATATAGAGGTATTGAGGTAATCAAAATTAACTTTGGCTTTCTGAACGACCACTTTTCCACTGAAGTTTGGATCATTAAGTTGGCCTCTAATTTTTAATTCACCAGATGCCTCGCCAGCTAAGCCTGAAAAAATACCTCGAGTAAAAGGCTCTAAAATTTCAAGATTCGTTCGATTTAATTCCGTCTTGAGGGCTAATTGGTCCTCCTCTGCATAAGGTTTATATTGACCACTAATGGACAAAACAGGTTCACCCAGCCTATTTAACGTATAGTTCAAATCCATCCGTTGAGACTCAGCGTTATACGTTCCTACTCCTTGAAAATTTCCCATGTAAAACTTGTCTAATCGAAGGGAATCAACAATCATCCAGGAGTCGACCCGCGTGTTTTGGTACCAATTTTGAACGCTAATTTCAGCATTCAATTCCCCATTGGCTTTGATCGCTAATATGGGCTCCAGCGTAGCTAATTGAAATTTATTTGCACGGAATCTCAGTGTTTGAGTTGAATCCATAGACAAACTTCCTTGCAGGGCTATCGACTGCTTTTTGTTCGATATTAATACATGTTCAGCTTTCCATTCTTGGCCTTTCAGGGTAACCATATTTTCTGGATCAAATGCCCAATCTTGCCCAAGTATTTTTAAGTAGGAATCCTTAAATCGCAAGGATAAACCATCTTTTTCGAATCTCCAATTACCCCCAAAATGAGCTGAATTATCTTCCCCAGCCTGTTTAAAATCAACGTCAAAATTGATTCGATCCTGATCCCAAAGTGCATTTAACTTGAAGTTCTCTGTTGGCGTCAGAAAATTCAATTGCTGCCTTCTTGACTGAAAAACTAGGCTAGAAGAAACTTCTGGACCTCCTAAAAACTTAGAGCTTTGTAGTGAAAAAACAGATTGATAAAATTTATATCCACCAAAAATTAGTGTATCAGGATAGGACTCTAAACTAACTGAATAGGTTCTTCCTTTCGAGATATTTCCCGTAAAAATGGTATTTCGACCTACACCAATAGACGGATAAAATCTTGACAAAATGGGCTGAGCTTGATGGCAAATGACCGTGAAATCTGCAAAATATTTATCCGCTATATCATATTTCCTTTTGCTATAATAAGCCTCTCTTTCGTCTTCTCTTTGATTAAAATAAAGCAAATATTCATCCGCCAATTGGCCTAGTTCCGTTTTCATTTTAGTAGGCTTAAAATCTCCATTTAACTCGATAGAAATCAAATCCGAGTTTAATCGATATTGCCTAAAACCAACGTTATTTTCATTGGCCGAAAAAGAGATTAAGCCGAGGGTCAAATCATCCATTTTAGGTTTCTTAATCACGATATTCGAGAAAATAGCCTTACCAAATAAATCATCGATGTCAGAGAATTTAATGTTTAAATCAAATCCTGTTTTAACCTGAATATCTTCACTTCCCCAATGTAATTTGGCTAGGTCAGCATGATCAATCTTACCTTCCAATAAATATGCGGCCTTTGCTTGTTGCAAGTTGATTTCACCAGCCATCTCTGCCACAAAATGGGTGTCTTTAACGGCCACATTTCCTTTGAATAATTGCCGCTGAAAATTCCCTTTTACACTCACGTTTTTATACGCATAATGGTTAAACGTGATTTCAGAAAGCTTCCCATCAAAGTCAACATGGGCTGATTTCTTTGAAAAACCGGTACCCTTTATTCTGCCTATTAAATCGATGTTGCCAACGTATGGTTCGATATCCAACAGCTTGCCTAGTTTAAATTTGGCTAGCTTAACACTGCCTTCATAAGCAGAGAGTGCCATCGAATCTTTGAGCTTTAGCTTAAAATCACCTTCCATATATCCCAAACCAGTGTTTAATTGGCCTGATGTCTGAAAGCTATCATAGGTGCCTTTAAAATTGCCATCAAACGCAACAGATCCTAATATTTTCATCTTTTCTGAAGCCCCTTGCGTGATAAAAACAGCTAAATCAGTAGGAAAGAAAATGGAATTATTCATCTTGAAATCCATTTGCGTAGAAGCGACATTAGGCAAACCTTTAAAGCTAAAATCACCTTTCAACTTGGATTTCTGACCGAAGCCCAATTCAAAATTCTTAAGTGCCAAATTGTCTACCGAGCCAACTAATTGGCCATTCAATTGGTAATACCCCTTGTAATCATACATAGCGGTAACAAAACGGCCCAAGTCCTCTCCCTTTACTCGACTATTTTTCAGGTTCCCAACCATTTCGACCTTCGTAATCCACTTCGTCATGTCATTTATTTTTTTATAATTCATGTGCACATGGTCGCCCACATATGAATCATTGAAAAATAGTGACAGTTCATCAAACCGCATTTGGCGATCTGAAATCATGAACTTGGTATCTAACTTCTTAACTTGAAATTTACTCAATGGATCGATCGTACGAAAGCCAATGGTCTGAAGCCCGATTGTATCTCCATGGACATAAAAATCTGCTACTTGCGCGTTGATTTTAACAAAACTAAAATGAGATAAATCGAAGTGGGTAGGCGTAGCGAGATTTTTTTCTTGCTCGTCGTCGAGAATAAAAGTCCCATCCACCACTTGGGCTGAATGAATTTTAAATAAACTAGATTCAGTACTGGTGGATTTTGAATTTTTGTTTACATATGCAATGATTCGATCAATAAACTCATTCAAATTTATCTTTCCTGATTTCTTTTCCAACACCAAATGTACACGGGGCCTGATCAGTTGGGCATATTCCATCGATGGCTTAGCGCCGTGTAAAAACAAATCTGAAATACTGAAATTAACGTCTAACTTTTCAATGTAGATCATATCCTTGCCCCAAGGATCTTTCACGCGCAAACCCCACAAACTGATTTCATCGAAAAACTTAAGCTGGATTCCTTCCAAGGTCAGCGGATATCCGATGGTTTTTTCAATTTTGGGGGCAAAATAATTAGCTAATCGGGTTTGATTCGCAGGTACTCTTAAAAGTAAAATGATAGAAAAAAATAGCAAAAAAATCCCCACCAACCCATATAGGATTGATTTTGCGAGGACTTTTAGGTATTTGACCATATTTTTCTTATTAAGAAAAAACCAAATTAGGTTTTAATTACCTTATTTTTGCAATTGAATTTATATGAATTTACTAGCCATTGAATCTTCTTGTGATGAAACATCGGCGGCGATCATGGTCGACGGCGAGTTAAAATCAAACATCATTTCCACTCAATTAATTCATCGTGAGTGGGGAGGCGTTGTTCCCGAATTAGCTAGCAGGGCACATCAAAAATCAATTATTCCTGTCGTACAGGAAGCGCTGCAAAAGGCAAATATAAACAAAAATGACTTGAATGCCATCGCATTTACACGAGGCCCCGGTTTGTTGGGAGCTCTCATGGTAGGAACGTCATTTGCCAAGTCTTTAGCGCTAAGTTTAGATATACCCTTGATTGAAGTAAATCATATGCAAGCGCATGTTTTAGCACATTTTATTGAAGAACCGAGACCAGCATTTCCCTTTTTATGTTTGACGGTTAGTGGTGGGCATACCCAATTGGTTTGGGTTGAGGGCCCATTAAATATGCAAATCATTGGAGAAACACAAGATGATGCCGTTGGAGAGGCCTTCGACAAAACAGCTAAATTAATTGGACTTCCTTACCCCGGAGGGCCGTTGATCGATAAATTGGCCAAAGAAGGAAACCCTGACAAATACCCCTTTCCTATGGGCGAAATGCCAGGCCTACATTTTTCATTTTCTGGAATCAAAACGGCAATCCTCTATTTTCTCCAAAAAGAAGTAAAATTAAATCCCAATTTTATTGAAGAAAATAAAGCCGATATCTGTGCTTCTGTTCAAAAAACACTCATTGAAATCCTAATGCGTAAGGTTAAAAAGGCCATGCGTGAAAAAAATTGTAAGTCCATCGCAATCGCGGGAGGTGTATCTGCGAATTCAGGGCTAAGAAAAAGATTACAAGAACTAGGCGATGAAAATCAATGGGAAGTTTATATTCCTGCATTTTCATATTGCACCGACAACGCGGGGATGATTGCGATGGCTGGACATTTTAAATTCGAAGCAGGTGAATTTTGTGGACAGGACGTCAGTCCTTTAGCCCGATATGCCTGGTAAAGAGGTGAATTTAAATCATCGATTTCAGCGCATTCCAAAAAACCAATTTTAACGATTTTTCAGAATCCGTCAATGTGGATATTAAGCGAGGGAAGAAATAAACCGATTTGCCTTCCATTTGAACTAATTCTGTCACCTGAAAATCAGATTGCCACACAGGGGGTTGTTGGCCCAAAAATATAAATTTGTTCGCCCCAGCCTTGTTAACAAATTCAGAAAGTACTGGCTCGTCATCTTTAGGCTCATAAATACTCCAGTCATTAGCAGACAATATGAGAGGGGGAGCTGAAAAAATTAAAGTCAACCTTGCTTTTTCTTGCTCTGATATATGTCCTATTACGGCCCAAGGTGTAGAAATACGAACATTGCTTTTGGAAGATTCCCCATCTAAAGAAGGATTTGACTCAAACGAATTTTCAATAGGTTCGGGTAATTTGGCCACTCCTCGCTCAGCCAAATTCTCACTCCGCAAAGACGTGTTTTCTTTGACCTGATTAGATGAATCAGTAATTTGAGAAGCATCCATCAGAGGATGAGCGACAGATCCTCGATCAGCAGGGACCCAATAAATCTCATCATATTGAAACAAATCTGCTAAAGGGATTTCTGGAGTTCCCATTTTTTAAGCTAAAGAACCACGTAAAACACAAGCCTCACGATCCGGTCCAGTCGAAATAAAGTTAATAGGTAAATTTAAATGCGACTCTAAAAATGCAATATAAGCCGTTAACTCAGCAGGCAATTGGTCGAAATTTCTCATTCCTTCCAAAGAACAGTGCCAGCCCTTTAGACTTGCATACACCGGTTTCACCTTGATATCTGTAATTTCAAATGGAATTTGATCCGTTAACGAACCATCGGGCATTTCATAACCTGTACACACTAAAATTTCATCAAAAATATTTAACACATCCGCTTTCATCATAATTAATTGGGTCACCCCATTAATCATCATCGCATATTTTAGGGCTGGTAAATCGATCCAACCGCAACGACGAGGTCGGCCAGTCGTGGAACCAAATTCTCTTCCCTCTTGACGCATACGCTCACCTACTTCATCTTCTAATTCCGTTGGAAAAGGCCCTGAACCCACGCGAGTGGCATACGCCTTGAAAATACCAAAAACTTCGCCAATATTTTTGGGTGCTACCCCTAATCCGGTACAAGCACCAGCGGTAATCGTGTTTGAAGACGTAACGAATGGATAAGATCCAAAGTCAACATCCAATAAAGAACCTTGAGCTCCCTCAGCCAAAATAGTCTTTCCTGCATTCAGCGCATGATTCACGGAATACTCACTGTCCACTAAATGAAACTCTTTCATGAATTCAACGGCTGCAAAAAATTCTTTCTCAGCCTCCGCTAAATCATATTCAAATTGATACACATCTAAAATAGCTTTGTGACGATCCACTAACGCTTTATATTTTTCTGGAAAATTAGGTGAAATCATATCCCCTACCCGTAAACCTTGTCTAGAGATCTTGTCGGTGTAAGTTGGCCCAATACCCTTCAAGGTAGAACCAATTTTAGCATCCCCTTTGGCTTTTTCATAAGCCGCATCTAGCAGTCGGTGCGTAGGTAAAATGATGGAAGCCTTTTTTGAAATCTCTAAATTTTTCCTCAAATCTAACTGGAAATGAGCCAATCCATCAATCTCTTTTTTGAAAATAATGGGATCTAAAACCACTCCATTGCCAATAATATTTTGAACTTCTTGGCGGAAAATTCCGGAAGGTATTTGATGTAATACATGTTTAAACCCATCAAATTCAAGGGTATGACCCGCATTAGGTCCTCCTTGAAAACGAGCAACTACCTGATAACGAGGAGCCAAAACATCCACGATTTTTCCTTTCCCCTCGTCTCCCCACTGTAATCCTAATAATACATCAACTGCCATAATAAATTTTTAAAACGTAAATTATTCTTGATTTTGAGCTCGATAAGCCTCTCGGTGTTCACAATCCTTTTTGGTACAGGAACCATAAAATATTAACGAATGGTGCATGACATTAAATTGTAGCATTTCACCCACTAAACTCTGAATGGTTTGAACGCGTGGATCACAAAACTCAGTAACTTTGTGGCAATCCGTGCAAATTAAATGGTCATGCTGCCGACGTCCATAGGACTTCTCAAACTGAGCCTGATTTCGACCAAACTGATGCTTGACCACCAAATCGCACTCCACCAACACATCCAACGTGTTGTAAACCGTTGCCCGAGAAACTTGGTATTTTTTATTTTTCATTGAGATGTACAACTCTTCCACATCAAAGTGATCATCCCGTAAATAAATCTCCTCTAAAATAGCAAAACGCTCCGGCGTTTTCCGCAATCCCTTGTTTTCCAAGTAGGCTGTGAAAATCTTTTTTACCGAAACGAACTTCTCTATTTCTGCGGACATTTAATGAAAAAAAACGACGTAAAATAAGCTATAAATTATGAAAAATACTAAATTTCCTCTCGCGCCACCTCGATTACCCCTGTGACTTGCTCTAACTCAGCTACTAGGGATTCCAAATGGTTTGTATCTTGTATCATCAATGAAATTTTCCCTTCAAATAATCCCTCTTTCACCCCAATCGACAAAGCCGTAATGTTGACTTGCAATTCGTCTGAAATGACCCGCGTCACATCATTCACCAAACCTACTCGGTCGATGCCTCGAATCACCAACTCAACAATAAATGACATGGCTATTTGACTCGTCCACTGGGCTTTAATCACGCGATCACCGTGTCTAGATAACAACTCAGGTGAATTTGGACAACCGGCACGATGAATTTTTATTCCTTCATTAATGGTAACAAAGCCAAATACCTCATCTCCAGAAATGGGATTGCAACATTTGGCTAAGGTATAATCCACCTTATCCATATCCTCGCCGATCAACAATATATCTGACTCTTTCCGATCCTTATGAAATTGTTGCATTTCTTTCCGGAATGACTTGTTGTCGACAATCGGAGATTGAATCGCTTTTTCAGCTTGCTTTCGGTCATGCGACTCCTTGTCGGATTTCCAGTGTTTCAACTGCTCTATGGCAATATAACCTTTACCAAATCGATAAAAAAGGTCATTCGCGTCCTTTGCATTATAATAAGCACGCAATTGATTCGTGATTTCGAGTGTCAAAATTGGGTAACCCAAATGCTTGAGCCGATGCTCAATCAAATCACGCCCCTTAATCAAATGGGACTTATTTTCTTCTTTTATGAATTCTTTAATTCGCGCTTTTGCCTTGGTGGTGAACACAATTCTAAGCCAATCTTCAGAAGGTTTTTGCTTAGACGAAGTCAATATTTCAATCTGATCTCCATTGGCCAATTTATGAGATAAGGGCACCAATTTCCCTCCCACTTTAGCTCCAATGCAACGAGCACCCACTTCGGAATGTATCTCGAAGGCAAAATCTAAGGCGGTAGAACCTGACTGCAAAACAATTAATTTTCCCTTAGGAGTAAATACAAAAACTTCCTCATGGTAGAGTGAATTTTTAATGTCATCCACGAGCTCTACTGCAGATTTGGATTTATCATTTGACTCCAACGCTTCCCTTACTTGAGACAACCATGATTCAAAAGCCTGACTCGTTCTTGTGTCAGTACCCTTGTATTTAAAATGTGCCGCGACTCCTTTTTCGGCAATTTCATCCATGCGATTGGTCCGAATTTGCACCTCTACCCATCGCCCCTCTTTATCATTTCCAAAGGGCATGCTCATGACCGTAGTGTGCAAAGACTCATACCCATTGGATTTAGGCGTGGAAACCCAGTCTTTTAATCGACTTGGATTAGGCCGATAATGGTCTGTCACAATGCTATACACCTCCCAACAATCAGATTTTTCTCGCTCTAATGGAACATCTAAGACCACTCGAACAGCAAACAAATCATATATCTTATCAAAGGAAACATTCCCCTTTTTCAACTTATTATAAATGGAATATATAGATTTTGGTCGGCCAATAATGGAATAATTCTTTCCACGCTCATCCAACGATTTTTTGATCGGCCGAATAAAATGTTCAACAAAACTTTCTCTATTTCGCTTATTTTCTGATAATTTATGGGCAATCTCCTTATAGGCTTCAGGCTCAGTATACTTTAAACCCAAATCCTCCAATTCCGTTTTAATTGCATTTAAACCTAGTCGGTGAGCCAAAGGCGCATATAAATAAATGGTTTCCGAGGCTATTTTCAATTGCTTTTCTTTCGCCATACTTCCCAGCGTTCGCATGTTATGCAATCGATCTGCTAGCTTAATCAAAATCACTCGAATGTCATCAGAAAGTGTCAATAACATCTTTCGGAAATTTTCCGCTTGTTGGGATGTCCCATACTCAAAAGTCCCAGCAATTTTTGTGAGGCCGTCGATAATCGAGGTAATTTTAGGGCCGAAATCTTTATCTATTTCTTTTAATGTAGTATTGGTGTCTTCAACCACATCATGCATTAAAGCCGAAATAATCGAAGTGGTCCCAAGTCCAATCTCCTCTACACAAATTTGGGCCACTGATAAAGGATGATAAATATAAGGTTCTCCTGATTTTCGGCGCATATCCTTATGAGCCTCAGCGGAGAGTAAAAAAGCTTTTTTTATTTGCTTCGCATCGTCATCTTTTAAAAATGGCTTTGCCGTACGCAATAATTTGCGGTACCTTTTAAGTATCTCTAAACGTTCTTTTTCTATGTCAATGACAACGCTTTTCATTTAGTCCTTTTGTATTAATGCAACAGCCATGGCTGAAATTCCTTCTCCTCGGCCCACAAAACCCATGCCTTCTGAAGTAGTCGCTTTAATGGATATTTGACTCTCCTCTATACCCATAACTTGGGCCAAATTCTCCTTCATCGATGGAATATGCACATTTAATTTTGGTTGGTCTAAGATCACCGTCACATCAGCATTGCCTAATTCCCAACCATCTTTCCGAATCATCTCCATCACTTGTTGAAGCAAAACAGTAGAAGCCACCCCTTTCCAAGCAGGGTCTTTATCCGAAAAATGAAAGCCTATATTTCGCATGTTAGCTGCCCCTAGTAAAGCATCACACAATACATGACAAACTAGATCAGCATCTGAGTGGCCCAGTGGCCCGTGATCTGAAGGAATTAAAATACCTCCCAACCTGCATGGCCTGCCAGCAACCCATTGATGAACATCGTATCCTTGACCCACTCGAATTTTCATATTATGCCTTTTTATATATCAATGTATTTGATTTCCCCTCTTTAAATATTTTTTTGGCCCAAAAAGAAACCTCTACTAAGGTCACTTTTGCTAATTTTTCTGATTCCAAATTGACTAAATTAACATCTCCGGCATTGGCGGCAATCGCTAAATTCATGGCGCGATTCAGTACTTCTACTTCACCGAAAATCAAACTCGCTTCTGCTTGGTTTTTAACTCTTTGCAAGTCTACTGCTTGAAAGGAAAAATTCACAAAATCATGTATCGCTTGATCCAATTCCTTTTCTGCCAATTCCAAATCTACCCCATCACTGACTTGTCCCGAAATAATTAATAAACCTGGATCAATCGATCCCGTTTGTGAAACAGAGATTGAATCGAAAATTCGTTTATTTTGAACCAAGGCTAAATACAAATAAGAGGTCTCATTTCGACCCATCAAGTCTGACATCAAATCAACGGCATAAAATCCTTCATCATAGCGTCCCGCCACTGGATATGCTTTATATATTCGATTGGATGGCACCTTCTCCACAATTTCCATTCGTCGATCCTCCTTTTGAACAGGTTCCACGGGCAATTGGCGTATGGGTTTATTACCTCCCGGAATAGGGCCAAACCACTTTTCTGCTAATTCCTTTGCCTCCTGCAAAGTTACTCGGCCTGCTAACACCAAAATAGCATTTGCTGGAACATAGAATTTTGCAAAAAATGCCTTAACATCTTCTAAGGTAGCCTCCTCGATGTGCTGAATTCCGGCACCAATGGTAGGCCAGCGGTAAGGATGCTGGGTATAAATCAACGGACGAAATTTCAACCAAACATCACCGTAAGGTTGATTTAAATAGCGTTGTTTAAATTCTTCGATAACCACTTTTCGTTGGACTTCCAGCGATTGTGGATTAAAAGCTAATTGCAGCATGCGGTCCGATTCTAACCAAAAAGCCGTTTCGATATTTTGAAAAGGAACCGATATATAATAATTAGTTAAATCTGGCGTGGTAAAGGCATTATTTTCACCGCCAACTTGCTGTAAAGGCGTATCATAATTGGGTATGTTTTCACTTCCACCAAACATTAAATGCTCAAAAAGGTGGGCAAACCCAGTTCGGTTTGGATCCTCATCGCGCGATCCTACATCATAAATGACATCCATCACAGCGAGGGTAGATGTGTGATCTTCATGTACAATGACTTGAAGTCCATTGGAAAGCGTAAATTGTTGATATGAAATCATGAAGGTCGAATCAAAAAAAAGAATTAAACAAATGTAAAAAATTAGGCCTAAAAACCACAGTGCTTCCTTACTTTTGCATTTCAATTTTATGAGTTATGCGTAAAATCATTTTCCTGTTCCTTATTTTTTGTTCTTCACAGGGCCTTGCACAAATTCTTCAGGATGCCTATGCAAAACAATTAATTTCGACAGGTTTAGATCATTTATATGCCTTCGATTTCAAAGAATCGAATGCCGCATTTTCCTTATTTAAATCAAAATATCCCAAAAACCCCGCCGGATATTTGTTGACCGCCATGCAAATTCAGCTACAGTATTTTCCGCTAAAAGACCATGTCAATCAAGGTAAGGCCTATGTCGAAAACCTTGAAAAAGCGTTTATTTTAGGGGAAGCCATGTATCTAAAAAACAACAATGATTTAGAATCGGCCTTCTTTTGTACCTCATCCTTAGGATTTTTAGCGGCCTATGAGGCAGATAATCAGAACTTCATTAAAGCGGTCAATTACGCCAAAAAATCATATCATTACATGAAAATTGGTTTAATCAATTCAGACAAGCAACCCGAATTTCTTTATTCGTCTGGTGTCTATCATTATTACCGAATTTGCTACCCAGAAATTCATCCCATCTTAAAACCTTTCATGTTCTTCTTTGCGGATGGAAACAAAAAATTGGGCTTAGCGCAATTAGAAGCAGGCATTAAAAAAACCGTTTTTGTAAAAAACGAATCCATGTTTTACATTGGATATATTTACAATAAATATGAAGGAACACCGGCCAAAGGCCTTCCCTTTAGCTTAGAATTGACAAAAAAATTTCCCAATAATCATTGGTATGCCCTGCAAAGAGCTGAATTATTAACCTTAACAGGCAATTATGAAGGTGCGACAGAATTCATCGAAAAATTAGAAAAAACAAAATCCCCCTACTACATCGGTTGTGCTTTAACCTTTAGGGGCATGCGAGAAGAATATGAAAATCGTAACTTAGTCGCTGCCGAATCCTTTTACAGCAAAGCATTAGCCTTTCCGTGGGAAGAAAGATTTACGAAAGATGTTAGAGGCTTGGCTTATTTGGGTTTAATTAGAATTGCTCAAAAAAATAATCAGACCGTAAAAGCTAGAAAGTATAGCGCCATGGCTAAAGAATATATAGAGTATAAGAATTCACTGATTGAATTTAGCCGGATTACCGGCCAATAAAAGGAAAATTATGGAAAGCAGAGAAGCTGGTATCGAACGATTATATCCGAAAATATGGGGAAGAATGGCGGCTAGATATTACTATTTGAGGGAGCTGAGGCGCCAATTAGAAAAGGTGATTTCACTGTTTGTACAGCATTCACCGAATCAATTATTAGCTGACTATGGTTGTGGAAATAAACCGTACCAACCCCTTTTTGACCCATTTGTGGAGCAATATATCGGTTTAGATCTTGCCTTAAATACCAAAGCTGATGTCACCATCAACCCACAAGGAAAAATAGAAATGCCCGACGAGAGTGTTGGATTTGTTCTTTCGACCCAAGTGTTAGAGCATGTCGAAAATCCGAGTGAATACCTGAAAGAAGCCCACAGAATATTACAAAAAGACGGAAAATTAATCTTGTCCACCCATGGTTATTGGATGTTCCATCCAGATCCCACCGATTATTGGCGTTGGACATCCACCGGACTTCAAAAAATTGTGAAAGAGGCTGGATTTGAAGTCGTTTATTTCGAAGGAATTTTAGGTCGGTCTGCCATGGGTTTACAATTATTTCAAGACGGCATCTTGTTTAAAATACCGCAGCCATTACGTTTTATTTGGGCCATGCTCATGCAACCCATGATCATCTTTTTTGATAAAATCATTTTGTCAAGTTCGCGTAATCAAGATGCCTGTACCTTTATTTTAGTCGCAAAAAAATAAATGAAACTCTTAATCGCCCGGTCGAATTTCTTTTCCTATTCGGAGACTTTTATAGACCAACAAATCAGGCAATTAACTCCGCATGCAGTCTTATATGAAGGTTGGCAGCCAACCAACATCCATGCTGGCGGCTCCATTTATCCATTCCCCTTAAACCTATTGATCTTTAGAGGAAGCCTTCGGAATTTATTCCCAGCTGTCTATCAAAAAGTATACACGTATTTTTTAAAAAGGTATCTTTTAAAAACGGAAACTTCTTGTTTACTAGCCAATTATGGCCCTCTTGGAACGCATATTTTTTCCGCATGCCAAGCCTTAAATATTCCTTTTGTGGTACATTTTCACGGCTTTGATGCCAGCGAAAAGAAAACAATTGCTCGCTATGGAGAGGAATATCGCACCATTTTACCTCAAGCCAAAGCCGTCATTGTTGTCTCCCAAGTCATGAAAGTAGATGTCGAAAGGATTTGTGGCCCTTTGAAAAATTTACACGTTTTGCCTTATGGAGTGGATACAGACATATTTAAACCTGGTTCAAAAACCTCAAAAGATGCGATTCAATTAATTTCTGTGGGTCGTTTTACAGCAAAGAAAGCACCCATGATGAGCTTAAAAGCTTTTCAAATTTTGCTGGAAAAATACCCTAAAGCCCAATTAACGATGATTGGTGATGGAGAATTATGGGAAGAAGCAAAAAAATATGCAAAGGAAAATGGGCTAGAGGATCAAGTTACCTTCATGGGCCAACAAAAACCCGATTCGATTTTAGAAAAGTTGCAAGAAGCCGATATTTTTATTCAACATTCCGTAAAAACACCTAGCGGCGATTCTGAAGGGACACCTAACTCAATTTTAGAAGCGAGCGCCTGTGGTTTGCCGATTGTTTCCACCTTGCATGCAGGGATTCCAGAGGCTGTCGTTCAAGGAGTAACAGGGATCCTAGTGAAAGAAAATGATTATCAAGCTATGGGGGAGGCGTTAATTTCATTAGCTAATGATCCGAAACTCCGACTAACCATGGGCGAATCTGCCAGAAAACACATGCTTGTCAATTATGAAATTAAGACACAAGCGGAAAAACTACAGGGTATACTGCAATAGCATAAAAATAATCCTTTCTTTTTAGTGCAAATGTGTATTTTTGTCAATTACACGAAATAATATATGGGGATAGTCATTCGTCAAAGTGCAAAAGCTTCCATCGTTACCTATTTAGGTACGGCGATTGGCACTTTCAACGTCATATTCCTTTATAACCAGTTTCTTTCTCAAGCTCAAGTAGGTTTAATTGCCGGAGCACTCGTTAGCATACCGCTTATTTTTGCTTCGTTTACCCAACTCGGAATTCCACATATTGCGGTACGATTTTTTCCTCATTTTGACGATCCTTTAAAAGGTCACAATGGTTTTTTCGGATTTTTGATGATTGCTCCGCTGTTTGGCCTTTCCCTATTTGTGATTGGGTACCTATTGTTACATGAAGTTTTCAATCATATTTATGCTGAAAATTCACCGCTCCTTCCGACCTACTTTTATTACATGATCCCCTTAACGGCTAGTTATTTATACATGACCGTTTTGGAGGCCTATGCCAGAGTGCATCTTAGGATCGTGGTCCCAGCCATCATACGTGAATTGTTTTTACGTATTTCCAATGGCTTATTAATTTTATCTTTTGGATTAGGTTACATCGATTTTCATCAACTCATTCAATGCATTACTTTGTCTTATTTAATTGCGGTACTTGGATTTTTGGTCTACATTAAGCAATTAAAACGGTTTTACACAAGGCTAGACTTTTCCTTTTTACGGAAGCCTATTTTCAAAGAAATGCTAGGTTACGGAGGTTGGGTATTACTCGCCGGGGCAAGCTTCACTTTAATTCAACACATCGAAAAACTGATGTTACCGGCTTATGCTGGGGGTTTAAGCACCACAGCCATTTTTGATATTAATTCACGCATGGGCTTAATGATTGCAATCCCAAGAAACGTGATTGCAGCCATCAGCACACCTTTGTTGGCCCAAGCCTGGAAAAGAAATGACATTAGCCAAATAGAAGATATTTACAAAAGATCATCGCTTAATTTATTGATCGTTGGATGCTTTTTGTTTTTACTGATCTGGTGCAACTTAGATTTCATTTATCAAATCATCCCGAGGCATGAGGTTTATGAAACCGGTAGATGGGTGGTTTTGATGGTTGGGATTTCAAAAATCATCGACATGGGCACGGGCCTTAATTCTGAAATTTTGATCAACTCGAAATTTTATCGATATGACCTATTATTTTACATCATTTTGGCCGTGAGCGTCGTGGTAGGAAATTTGATTTTTATCCCCTTATATTCCTACAATGGGGCTGCGCTAGCAGCATTGATGGCTTTGGCCTTATACAACACGATCAAATTTATTTTTATTTGGAAAAAAATGGGATTCCAACCTTTTGAAAAAAGAACGATTCTCATACTAGCCGTTAGCCTACTTATTTTTGTTTTAGTCAGTCAAATCCCCACAATAACAGGTACAAAATGGATCGCTTGGGCCACGAATATCGGCATTAGAACCATGGCTATTTCGGGCCTATTTTTGCTTGCGGGATGGCAATTGAATTTATCCCCTGACTTGGAGGAATTAATCCATAATTACAGAAAAAGATGAAGCTAATGTTGCTTGCGGGCGGATTGCCACATTATTACAACCTCGTTTTAAACAAATTGCAACGTGACTTTAACGTTGAAATTAACGTGGTCGTACCCAAAGGCAATGGAGCAACTTTAGGCGCTGGGGTTTTTGAAAGTACCAACGGGATTGAATTTAAGGTGCATTTCCAAGAAGAATATACAACCTATTACGGCAAGAAGTTTTTTAAAGGATTAAGAGACCTCATTCGCAAAGAAAAACCAGATATTTTAATGGTTAGTTGGCCCTACCAAGTATCTTTTGTTTTTTATCCTCTTTGGTATTTGTTTTTAAAGTGGAATAAAATTGGCCTAATTTCAAAAGAAATCCCATTCCAAGTGCCACACTATGAACAGGCAATTACTTATTATACAGAAGGCGGTGGAATCACGGAGAATAACCAATCACATCAAAAAAATAATGCTTGGACCGCTCAAGTCAAATATGTAATTGTTAGGGAAACACGCAAGATTTTTAGCCGATTAGTCGATGCCCATATCAATTATCTGGAAGAGGCCCGCAACCTTCATGCGAGCTATGGCGTGTCAGCCAATAAGGTTTTTATTACGGCTAACTCACCCGATACCGATGAAATATTTAAGCATGAAGCAGCTCTACAAAATGTCACATCGAATCCTTATCGGCTTTTGCACGTAGGCCGATTAGTAAAATGGAAACAAGTTGATTTGTTAATCAATGCGGCCATCGAACTGAGAAAAAAATATGCGTTGACTGAATTAACCATAGTGGGCGATGGACCAGAAATGGAGCATTTACGCGCGCAAATAAATGAGGCAGGCGCACAAGATTATATTCAATTGACCGGTGGAGTTTATGAGATGGGGGAATTGGGAAGAATTACTTGCGAGGCTGGCATTTATGTGTTGGCGGGAATGGGTGGTTTGTCCATCAACGAAGCCATGTGTTTTGGAAAACCTGTCATTTGCTCCGTGGCCGATGGGACTGAAAAAAGGTTGGTCAGAGAAGGTTTCAATGGCTATTATTTTGAATCGGGTTCCGTGTCAAGTCTAGTATCGACGATTGAAAAATTGTTTTTAGATCCAGCGAAAATTCAGTTGATGGGCCAAAGGTCCAAAGAAATCATCCAAGAAGAAATCAATATTCATACGGTGCTGGGTAATTACATGGAGGCATTTAAATTTGTTCACAAGGGTTAAATAAGCTAGAATTGTCGATCCTCATTGAATTTTTATGTCAATTTTTACTCCTTAAATGGTCTAAAAAATCATTAGCTAAGACCCTCTTTTCAAGCATTACTAAATTTACAAAGTTTAAAAGCTAAGGGTTAGCGACCACATTACCTTTTTAAAAACTTGTATTCTTGATGCCAAACCTGATTATTTTAAACTCATGCAATTATAGACGAGTTAGTCCTGATGAAGGGTCAAAGTAATTAAAGAGAAAGTCTATTTTGGACTTAGTCCTAGGTCCATCGACTATTGACTATTTCCTTTATCTTTGTATTTAGTATCCCTCACAAAAAAATTTAAATGAAAGTTATTCAGGTAGTCGGGGCACGGCCCAATTTCATGAAAGTTGCTCCATTACACAGAGCCATAAAAAACTTAGCGGGATGGACTTCTAAAATCGTTCATACAGGTCAGCATTTTGATGCTAAAATGAGTGATATATTTTTTACCCAATTAGAGTTACCTACACCCGACTTTTTTCTTGGCATAGGGGGTGGATCCCATACGGAGGTGACCGCCAAAATCATGTTGGCCTTCGAAAAAATCGTCGAATCAGAAAATCCCGATTTAATCATCGTGGTAGGTGATGTCACGTCAACTTTAGCGTGTACTTTGGTTGCTATTAAAATGGGCATTCCATTAGCGCATGTGGAAGCTGGACTTCGTTCGGGGGATCGAACCATGCCCGAAGAAATCAATCGAATCCTAACCGATTCTGTGGCTAATTTTTTATTTGTTACGGAGCAAAGTGGACTAGACCATTTAAAACGCGAGGGGGCACCTGATGAAAAAGTATTCTTTACGGGCAATGTGATGATTGACTCGTTGGTCCGCTACCAACAAAAAGCTAAATCGAGTACTATTTTAGTCGATTTAGAACTTCAAGCTACAGGAGCTAATGCCATAATCGATGATTACATCGTGATGACGATGCATCGACCGGCTAATGTAGATACCGAAACTGGCTTGAGAGCCATTTTAGAATTAATTGAACTCAGTACGGCGAAAACTAAAGTCGTATTTCCAATACATCCTCGCACAAGATCGAACATGGCTAAATTCGGTTTAGAGGACAAATTGATTACTAACAAAAATTTGATTTTGACTGAACCCTTAGGGTATTTGGAATTTATCCAATTAATGACTCATTCAAAAGCTATTTTAACGGATTCGGGTGGGATTCAAGAAGAAACAACCTATTTAGGTATTCCTTGTTTAACTTTTCGTGATTCGACTGAAAGACCCATCACAGTTACGTTAGGAACGAATCAATTGTTGGCCGACCTTAACCCCCAAAAAACCTTTGCAGCCTTGGAAGAAATTTTAGTTGGGCATAGCAAAAAAGGTCAAATTCCTCCCCTTTGGGATGGGCATTCAGCAGAGAGAATTGCCGAAAATTTATTCAACCTATTTTCAAAATAATGGCTTCAGACGCGTTGACTGATTATGATTTTTGGAAAAACTACTGGCTTAGCAAGGAGGGCTTGATATTTCCAATACCCAATCAATATACGTTTACGAAAGAATTAGCCCATTTAATTGAATCAAAAAAAGTAAAAAATCTAGTAGAAATTGGCGGTTTTCCAGGCTACTATTCAGTTTGGGCGGGAAAGAAATTTGGCATCAAAAGTACGCTCTTGGACTTTGTTATTTTAGATGAATTAGTAGACCAATTAAAAAAAGCGAATGAATATGAGGGCCCTATTGACATTTGGGAAAAAGATTTGTTTTCAAGGGATGTGGAAGGTGAAAATTCGTTTGATTTAGTCATTTCAAACGGCCTTATTGAGCATTTCACGGATACCCAAGATATGATAGCAAGGCACGTTAGGTATTTAACTCATGGGGGGCAATTGTTTATTAGTTTACCTAATTTTAAAGGATTAAATGGTTGGTTCCAAAGAACCTTCGATCCTGAAAATTATGCTAAACACCATATCCCTTGCATGGACATTGATTTATTAACCAATATCTGCCAGGATTTGAATTTGAAAAATATTGACGTCAACTACTCTGGTGGGTTTATGTTATGGCTCGAAAACGAATCCACTCAGCCTTTATGGGTCAAACTATTCAAAAAAGCTTGTTGGCTCCCTCTGAAAATTTTCTTTAAATTAGTTCCCATTCAAACGAAAGCTTTTGCCCCATACATCTTAATTAAGGCTGAAAAATAAATGAATCCAAAAGCACTCAACATTGTCATGCTTTCCTACCATAATCAAAATGGGGGTGCGGGAATTGCTTGTGGAAGGTTGGCCATTGCGTTAAAAAATTTGGGTCATCACGTTACTTATTTAGTACAGGAAAAATCAGGAAATAACTCGGCGATATCCATCAATACTTCCTGGGTAAAAAAAGGGATCGCTTGGCTTCGATTTGTTTTAGAAAGGCTTTATTTCCTTCCGCATGAAAAGGATAAATCAATTCGTTTTTTATTTAATCCGGGAGTTTTTGGACAAAATTTATCCCAACATCCTTCCATCAAATCTGCTGATATCATTCACCTCCATTGGATGAACTTTGGCTTCATGGGAATTTCAGACATCCAAGCCCTTTTAAAATTAGGCAAACCTGTGATTTGGACCTTACATGACATGTGGGCATTTACGGGTGGTTGCCATCACAGTGGCGACTGCAATCGATTTCAAATTAATTGTGGCCAATGTAAATTTGTGAAACAGCCTGAGCATTGGGACATATCACATCAATTATGGGCCAAAAAAGCGGTTGAATTTGACTCAGCTAATTTGAAAATAATTACCTGCAGCCAATGGTTAAAAGAAAAAGCTGCTGCGAGCAGCGTTTTATTCGCTAGAGAGATTAGACATATTCCAAATGCCATAGACACTCAAATTTTCAAACCTGAAAATAAAGTGCAGGCAAGAATTCATTTAAACCTGGACCCGCAGAAAACGTATATATTGTTTGTGGCGATGCGGGTGAATGCTCCTGCCAAAGGCTTTGATTATTTAACTAAAGCATTAACTATATGGTCACAAAAAAATCCTTCTCTTGTAGACGAAACTGAACTCATAATCGTAGGTAATTTAACAGATGACGAAATTATTCATTCATTGCCGTTAAAGGTAAACTCGTTGGGACATATTTCAGATCCCCTAAAAATGATTCATATCTATAGTGCTGCTGACTTATTTATCACGCCCTCTTTGGAAGAAAACCTGCCGAATACCATTATGGAAGCGATGGCCTGTGGAACCCCTAGTATTGGGTTTAATACAGGCGGAATTCCTGAGATGATCGCACACAAACAAAATGGATATGTGGCTCAAACAAGGGACTCAGATGATTTGGCCGCAGGCATCCATTGGATTTTAACCAACAAAGAAATCGCCGGCAAGGAAGGAAGAAAATTTGTTGAAACACATTATTCTGAGGAAATCATTGCGCAAAAACACGTCGAATACTATTTAAAATCCATGCAAGATGTCAGCCCCAATTAGTATTGTCACGATTACCTTTCAGGCCGAGGCATACATTACAAGAACGCTCCAAAGTATTCTGGAACAAGGGCATCGCGACCAATTTGAATACATCATAATAGATGGAAATTCACAAGACAGCACGCAGGAAATGATTCAACAATCGGGACTAAAAATTGATTATTTCATTTCAGAACCTGACCGAGGAATCTATGATGCTATGAATAAAGGGTTAGAAAAAGCGACAGGTAACTATATTTTATTCATGAATGCGGGAGATCAATTCGCCAGTAAAGATACCTTGCGAACAATAGTACAACTCATGGAACATGATCCCGATCTTATTTATAGTGATGCCAATCTAGTGGACACAAATGGCCAATTTATAGGAAAAAGAAGCGAAGCTACTCCCCACAAGCTACCCCAAAAATTAACTTGGCATGACTTTAAATATGGTATGCTCATTTGCCATCAAGCCTTTATTTGCAAAAGGTCCATTGCGCCATTTTTCTCCCTTGAATATCAATTAAGTTCCGACATAGATTGGGAAATACGTTGTTTACAAGCAGCCCATAAAATCATCCAAATGCCTGAACCCATCTGCAATTACCTAATGGGAGGAGCATCCGTTAAAAACTTAAAAAAATCTTGGATAGAACGCTTTCAAGTTTTATCTATACACTTCGGTTTAATCCAAACCACCTTGAATCACGTGATCATCATTTTCAGAGGGATTCTATTTGCCTATAAAAAAGGTGAGAAATATTGGTAATTTTAGATAAATTTAGTTGTTTATGAAATTCGTCAAAAATCTTTTAATTTTTGTCATGTTAGCTTCAGGTCAGATTGCTCAAGCCCAATTATTTAAGCTTGAAGCAGGAATAGGTGCTACTCAAATTTCATGGCATGAAAATGAGAAAACCGTTGATTTAAACGTGCAATTATCCATTCAGAAAAAACAATCGAAAAGCAAATTTTTTGTCGCCTTAAAAGCTTATGGGAATATAGAAAGATCCCAAGTCGATAGGTCAAAATATACGTTTATCGAACCCCGCAATACGAATTCAACGATCATTCATCCGAATGATGCTTTGTTTTCAAATTATAGAGGTTCAGAAGCAGAATTTGGGGTTATGTGGAATCAAAAAGAATCAAAAAAGCCTGTATTTTACCCCATTCTAAGTATATATAGCAAGTCCGTTGCTCGAAAAATAAGTACGGTAAAATCCCAATATATGGAAGAAGAAAAGTATAGACTTCATGGGATCAATACAGGCATTGGCCTAAAAATTCCTGGTCCAGTTGCATTCAATTTTCAAGGACAGGTTTTCAAACCCATCCTGAGTGACATCAGCTTATATGGCAATTATTTTGGTGTACCTTCTAGTTCAATCGGTTCAAATAACAGTTTATCTTATATAGGAAAATTAGGATTTAGGAAAGCTAAAATTGGCGCTTTAATAGCCTATGAAGTACTAAATTTAGGTTCCACCAAAAATAAAAACACAAAATCAATACCTGTCTCTCAACTAAATTCTCTATCTATTTCATTTCAATATGAATTTTAACTTATTAATTCCATCGCTGCTGATTGCATTTCAAACATTTTCTATACCATCAGACAGTCTAAGAACAACAGAATTAACTAATGTAGAGGTCAAAGTATTTGAGAAATCTAGACAGAAATTAACTAGCCCCGATGCCATTTCCATTTTAACAGACAAAATCATTAGCCCGACTAATGGGACCAGTTTTTTAAGCGGTTTAAATACTCAAGCGGGTGTCCGAATGGAGGAAAGGTCACCTGGTAGTTATCGAATCGCCATCAGAGGAAGTTCATTAAGAGCACCCTTTGGTGTCAGAAATATAAAGGTTTATTGGAATCAAATTCCATTCACAGATGCTGGAAACAATACCTATTTAGCTTTATTAGAACCTGATTTATTTCGCCAAATCATCATTACAAAAGGACCTGGTGGTGGACTTTATGGAGCAGGTACAGGGGGTGCAATCCTTTTTAATAGTGGATTTGATTTGAAAAATAAAGTTAAGTTTCAAACGATGTATCCCTCATTAGGTGGATTAAAATCATCCATCGACATAAACCTCGGAAACGCCTTTAAGAATCACCGAGTTTATGCTTCGCATTGGCAGCAAGAAGGATTTAGAGTTCAATCAGCCATAAAAAAACAATGGATTTCATATGAATTCAATCAATCATTTGGCACCTCTGGAACCATCAGCTTGACTTCCTATTATGGAGATTTAGCTTATCAGACGCCCGGTGGATTAACGTTAAAACAATATCAAGATAATCCAAGAAATGCTAGACCAGCAGCGGGTGCTTTTAAAAGTGCTGTAGACCAACAAGCCACTTTTAAATTAAAAAGTTTTGGGGTTGGTGCTCAAATATCCAATCAATTTAATTCAAAATGGGGGTGGAATTTAATCAATGCATTTCAATATAATCAAGTTGAAAACCCAACCATCCGAAATTATGAAAAGAGAGAAGAACCCAATTTTAGTAGTCGGGGCGTCATCCATCGCAAAGGAATAATCAACATTGACGCAGGCTATGAATGGCAATCGGGCCAATTTAATAGTCAAACATTTGGGAATAAAAAAGGGATACAGGATACTTTACAAGTAACTCAAAATACTCATTCAGAGCAATTGACAACTTTTATTCAAGCCGATTATGAAATCAACCGTCAATGGACATTAACACTGTCTGGAAGTTTAAATGCCTATTGGACACAATACATTAACCAAGAAACTATTTTTTCACCCAGAGCAGCTATTGTACGTAAATTAGGCTCTTACCAAAGTATTACGGCCAAAATTGCACAGGGCTATTCCCCTCCCAGCATTGCTGAAATGAGACCGTCAGCCGGCATCATTAACACCAATTTACAAGCAGAAAAAGGCTGGAACAAAGAAATAACTTGGAGAGGCGCATCCCATAACAACCTTTTCAATTGGGATTTGACAGCCTATTTATTTAATCTGAATGAGACAATTGTAGTTAGGAGAGCCGCCGATGGTTCTGATTATTTTGCCAATGTAGGGGAAACAACTCAAAAAGGGCTTGAATTGACCGCCAGTTGGAAAGCACATAAATACCTATTCATCAACAATTCGACTACCTGGCAAGATTTTAGATTCACCGATTATACTACCTCTGGCAAGACGTATAATGGTAATTTCTTGACCGGAACGAGCCCATTTCAAAATTCATTCCTTGCCATATTGACTCACCCATCTGGGTTTTCGTGGAACCAACAATACATTTTCTCTGATTACTTATATTTAAATGACGCAAATACGGACCGACTGCCCGCCTATCGTATTTGGAATTCCAAAATAGCCTACCAAAAAGTAAAACCTAAATTTTCCTGGGAACTTTGGTTTGCCATGGAAAATATTCTCAATGAAACGTACAGCTTAGGCCCTGATTTAAATGCAGCTGCAGGAAGGTATTACAATGCCGCACCAGGTAGAAACTTTACCATCGGCCTAAAAATAAATACGTTCTAACAAAGCCGAAAAATATTCCACTTCGCCCTTCAATCAGTGGCGTAAGTATCAAGGAAAACTAACATGATAAAACTCCCCTGCTACTGAAATCAACCAGAAATAAATAGGATGAATCAAATAAAACAAAGGGATAATCGTTAATAAATCATCCATGAGGTATATTGAAAACTTGGAGTTGAATTTAATGCCTGATTATTTAAAAAATAAAAAAAGAATTTTATAGCTTACCAAATAAATTAGAAAATACAAAAACATGCAGATCAAAACAATTTCAATGCGCCTACCTTATATCCTATTAACGCTGGCTTTAGGTTTTTCAGCGATAGCTCAGATGCCAACAAACGTAAATAGGGACTCTGTGAAAAAAGACCAAAGCAAACCAGAATTACGAACCCTTTTCACATTGAAAAAAGGAAATGGATTAGAATCATGGGGGATTAGCGCGGGACCCGTGGTACAATTCGGCCAATTAGGAACACAACAAGGTTTTAACTTTGCTATTCATGTGAATAATCAATGGGAAATCGGCGCAGGTGTATTAGGAAATATGAGACGTGGCGAAAATCAAAATAGGTCAACACCCCTTAAACCCAAGCAATTATTTTCAGGATTTCAAATAGCCTATACCCCAAAATCGAATTCTCTTATACATATTAGCTTCCCATTAATGATCGGAGCCATACATGTCGAAGATCCTGATTTCCAAGCCTATAAAGGCATCAATCGTACAAATAATCCTCAAATGGGTGCACCTGGTCCAAGGTTCATGCATCGTGACTCTGATGATGTACGAGGAATGTTTCGTCGAGGACCCGCAGCCATTGGTATTCAACCAGGGTTTAGTCTTGAATTAAACGTATTTAAGTATGCCAAATTATTTGGTGCAGTAAACTACAGATTTGCCGCAGGTAAAAATAGCCATGACGATATGAAGGGGGTTTCAGGACAAATAGGTTTAAAACTAGGATTGTTTGATCGTCCATTCAAATCGAAAACAAGTCCCAAAAAATAAGGGCAACGTTTAACAAAAAAAGGGATCTGATTTTTTCAGATCCCTTTTTTTATGCTAATCAATATTTAAAAATTACGCTCTCCTGCTTCTCGTTTTCCCAACATAACTGCGCCCACCATCGCAACAAAAAACAAGAT
>CANHXO010000027.1 GCA_947464595.1 Cytophagaceae bacterium | reverse complement strand
GAAAGGTAAATATTTTTAATGATCGTTTTCTGAGGTGGAATGACCTTAGATACACGCTCCATGGAAAATATAATGGTTTCGTTACTCATATTTTGGTTGAATTTTTTCTAATAACCTGCAAAGAATGTGATTTTTGTCTTAAAATTTGAATTTCTAATCAAAAATTCTTCATTTATTCATTTATTTTTAAATAAATTCGTGAGATAAATAATTTGATTAAAATTATAAAGTACCATTTGAGCCAAAGCATTTGCTTGAAGCTCTTTGAATTAATCTTATGAAATCTGCCACAGAAAATGAGTATGGATTTTGCCAGGATGGCAAGGTTTTCATACATGCCTATTTAAATTTCCCACAAAGAGAAATTGGTTTTGTACGTGAAACGGAAGAAGCTTCTTTAGCTTATTTTGTTAAACGTTTTGAGTTAGCTAAAAATAAAGTCGACATTTTAGCTCGGGAAGTAACCACCGTTCAAAATAAGGGGTCATTTCTAACGAAGGTCGTTCAGATGAAAGCTTATTTAGCTGAGTTTGATGGATTGGGAGACTTTAAACCCTTATTTGACCAATTGGATCAAATGGAGTCCTATTTGCGTGGACTTATTCAAAATAATCAAATTAAGAATCTGGAAATAAAGAGGGCCTTAATTCAAGATGCTATTCAATTATCAGAACAAGAAGATATCCTGAAGGCCACAGAAGACCTGTTGGACATAAAAACTAAATGGGTTAAAACGGGTCCTGTCGACAAGCAATTTCAGGATGTACTATCAGAAGAATTCCAAGAGGTATTAGATGCTTTTTTCCTTCGGAGAAGGGCATATTTTGAAGAAAAAAATCGTCAAATTGATGAAAAAATTGCCATTCTTCAGGGATTTATTGATTCCGTGCACCAACTAAGAAAGGCTGAAGATATTGATGATTCAGTCGTTAAAGTGAAAGAATTGCAAAAAGAGTGGAAGAAAATATTAGGTTTGCCGCCCAAAAAACAGTCGATGCTTTGGAAGAATTTCAAAAAAGCGAATGATATGTTTTTTGAGAAATATAACCGTATCAAAGGAATCGATTACAAGCCTCGAGTTGACCCACGCATTCAAGAGTTAAATACCATGACAGGTGAGCTTGAAGTAAAACTAGGCGATCAGCCTAACATGGCTGCCACAGCTGAACTTGCAAAAGCCTATTTAATTAAATGGAAAGAGGTTTCTGCCCAAATTAAGACTATCGATCGTTCTATGGCAGAACGATTTAGAAATGCATGTGATAAGATTTTTGAAATGAATTATTTGTTAAGGGTCATTTCTTATCGGCATGCCAACTTAAACGAAAAGCCTCGCTTGGAGCAATTGAAAATCATGATTAATCAAATGGATTACATGACAAAAAAGGAAAAAGGGGAATTGGATGATTTTATAGCTCAAGCAGAACGCGATCGTCAAATGGAGGAAAAGCCTATTCAGAGTAAAATCAATACTCAAAAAAGGAAAATTAGTATGAAAGAAATGCTTTTGGCCAATTTTAAAACGGAACTTGATGCGATCTTAAATAGCTGATAATCCCATTTTTGACACCAAATCTTTCATATCTAATCCATCAAAAGTCCCTGAGGACATCATCAGTAAGTTAGCATCATGCCATGATTTGCCGCTTAACTCGGAGGCTAATGTGGCTGGTTCACGGATTACTTTCAACGATGGATGTTTAAAATAATTTTGTACCAACGATTCTTCCATTCGATCCATTTGCTTGATTTGCCTCGCATGCTCACTTAAATAAACAATGGCTTCATCCGCCTTAGCTAAGGTAGACTGATATTCAGGCAAAAAGGCCGGATTTAAACTACTAAATGTGTGCAATTCAAGGCACGCCACTAATTTCCTATCTGGATATTGTTCATTGAGCGCTGCTGTAGTAGCGGCTACCTTGGAGGGAGCATGGGCAAAATCTTTATAAAACAATGAATTTGCGCTCCTGCCCACTAGCTCCATTCGTTTTGCCGCTCCTTTGAAACTAGAAATACTTTTGTAAAAATCCGCGCTAGAAATTCCAATTTCTTCGCAGATCAATCGGGCTCCATTTAAATTTTTAAGGGTATGTTGGCCAAAAACCTGAATTTCATGCCTTTTTCCATCCTCTGCTATGAGAATCGTGTTTCCATTTTTTATTTCAGATGGATGTGCTTCATATCCATTCACATCGACATCGTCTGGGCAATTTATGACTAGCTTACTCAATTCGTCATCCGTTTGATCGAAAAATAAATGCCCTGCTTTGGGCAATTGTTTGATTAATTGATCAAATGAGTCCGTATAAGATTTGAAAGTTGGGTATACGTTGATATGATCCCAGGCAATTCCAGAGATTAACGCAATATGTGGCTGGTATAACAAAAATTTGGCTTGTCGGTCTATGGGAGAAGCCAAATATTCATCGCCTTCAATAATGATGATCGGGGCATCAGATAATGAAGCCATTAATTCAAACCCCTCGATGCGGGCGCCAACTAGATAATCAAATTTTCTATGTAGACTTTTCAACACATGTAATATCATGGAGGTGATACTCGTTTTTCCATGGCTACCGGCAATGACAATGCGTTGTTTATGCTTGCTTTCTTCGTATAAAAAGGACGGGTAGGATTCGATTTTTATTCCCAATGCTTGGGCGCGCAATAATTCGGGATTGTCTGCTTTGGCATGCATGCCCAAGATAACTGCATCTAAATCTGCCGTGATTTTTTCTGGGAACCATCCAAATTCTTCCGGAAGGATCCCATGGGAAGCTAATAAACTTTTAGAGGGTTCATATATTTCATCGTCTGAACCCGTTATTTGATATCCTTTTGCTTTTAAAGCTAAGGCTAAATTATGCATCGCAGCGCCACCTATTGCGATAAAATGAATCTTTGGCATATAACATTATGTTGAATAGTTTGCAAAGTACATACTTTTATTGCAGTTTTGCACGTTTTTACACTAACTCAAGTACACTTGGGTACATATTTGTTGTTTAGAAATGAAAAATTACATCGATCTTATTGATCAAACGATTGAATTTCCAACAAGGGAGTTTAACATAAACGAGGATAACGAATTGTTGTTCAACAACGTGCCTTTGATGGAAATCATCAAACAATATGGTACGCCATTGAAAATATCTTATTTGCCAAAGATCTCTGAACATATAGAAAATGCCAAGTTATTGTTTAGAAACGCAATTAAGAAATACAACTATAAGGGAAATTACACCTATTGCTATTGCACCAAATCCTCTCATTTCTCATTTATTTTAGAGGAGGTTTTGAAGCAACATGTCCATTTAGAAACAAGTAGTGCATTCGATATTCCCATTATTCGGGATATGTACAACCAAGGAAAAATTTCTAAATCGACGTATATTCTGTGCAATGGATATAAACAACCCTTGTACACTCGGTTTATTTCCGAACTAATAAATGATGGCTTTAATTGTATCCCCATTCTTGATAATTTAAAGGAAATTGATTTTTACGAAAAATCGGTAACTGCAGATAAAGTAAATCTCGCTATTCGAATTGCGACTGATGAAGAGCCAGACTTCTCGTTTTATACCTCTCGTTTAGGGGTTCGGTATTCGGATGTTAATACGCTTTACGAAGAAAAAATAAAGCCAAATCCAAAGTTCAACTTAAAGATGTTGCACTTTTTTATCAATACTGGAATAAAAGATAGTGCTTATTATTGGTCAGAATTGAGTCGTTTTATTTACAAGTATTGTGAGATGAAGAAGATTTGTCCGGAACTTGATTCGATCGATTTAGGTGGAGGCTTGCCGATTCAAACATCTCTTCAATTTAGCTATGATTATCAGGCGATGGTAGATGAAATCGTGGAATCGATTTCGTGGATTTGCAATAAAAACAATGTACCTGTGCCTAATATTTTTACGGAGTTTGGATCGTATACGGTGGGGGAAAGTGGAGCTGTCTTATATGAAATTATAGATCAAAAACTTCAAAATGATAAGGAGCTTTGGTACATGATTGACGGTTCATTCATTACCCAATTACCGGATTCATGGGGAATGAACCAAAAATACATTATGTTGCCAGTCAACAATTGGGGCTTGCCTTACCAGAAAGTGAACTTAGGAGGATTGACTTGCGATTCCATGGATTTTTATAATACGGAAGCGCATAGTTCTGATTTATATTTACCTATTTTTGAGGAAGATTCTGAAAGGCAATATGTGGGTTTTTTCCACACAGGTGCTTATCAGGAGTCTTTAGGTGGTTATGGGGGGATCCAACATTGTTTGATTCCAGCTCCGAAGCATGTGATTGTAGATCGATTAGAGGATGGAACGATTACGACGCGCTTATTCTCTGAAGAGCAATTAAGTGGTCCTATGTTGACGATTTTGGGATATAATCAAAACAGTGACGTAACTCAAAATGCTGTTATAGAAATTGAAAAGCCAGAAATGGTTAAAACAGAAAAATTAGCTTCCGTATAAATATGAAAAAAATCGCAGCCTTTGTCCTATTAGCCGCCATGTTGATGAGCTCATGTGCTCAAAGCAATAATTGTCCAGCTTATGGAACAACCCGCTTAGACACACCTAAAGTTAAAAGGGGCTAATCAATCTTCAGCCCAATCAAAACTTTTAGTGACGGCCTTTTTCCATTGCTTGCGCATGTGGGTGCGTGTGTCAACGGACATATTCGGTTTCCATGTATTTGCAATGGCCCAATTTTTACGCAGGTCGTCTAGATTTTCCCAATAGCCAACAGCCAAACCTGCCGCATAGGCAGCTCCTAAAGCAGTCGTTTCAATAATTTTCGGACAAATAACTTCTTCGCCCAAAATATCCGATTGAAATTGCATTAATAACTGGTTCACCACCATTCCGCCATCTACCCTTAAGGAGGTAATGGAAATTCCTGCATCTTTTTCCATGGCTTCTAATACTTCCCACGTTTGAAAAGCTGTTGCCTCTAAAGCCGCTCTAGCAATATGTGATTTGTTGACAAATCGTGTTAATCCCACTAAAACACCTCGAGCATCTTGTTTCCAATAGGGGGCATAGAGTCCTGAAAATGCAGGTACAAAATAACATCCTCCGTTATCTTCCACTTCTTTTGCTAATTTTTCAATATCTGGGCTATTTTTAATAATGCCTAAATTATCTCTTAGCCACTGAACAAGTGCTCCAGTAATGGCTACGGACCCTTCTAATGCATAATGCACCGGTTCGTCGCCCAATTGGTATGCCACCGTTGTCAATAATCCATGTTGGGATTGAACTGGTTTTTCTCCCGTATTCATCAATAAAAAACATCCTGTCCCATAGGTATTTTTTCCTTGGCCTGGGTTAAAACAAGTTTGCCCTACCAAAGCCGCTTGTTGGTCCCCCAAAATCCCCGCCAATGGAACTCCTCCCAATACTCCTTTTGCTTTTGCGTAAACTTTGGAACTCGCTTGTATCGTGGGCAGCATCGCTTTTGGAATTGATAAAACGTTTAAGATTTCATCATCCCATTGACACGTAGCTAAATCCATTAACTGTGTTCGACTGGCATTCGTTACGTCTGTGATATGAATACCTCCATCGATACCTCCCGTTAAATTCCAGGCAATAAAAGTATCCATATTGCCAAAAAGGGCTTCTCCTTTTTCAGCATCTTCTCGTAATCCTTTAATATTATTGAGAAGCCACCTGAGTTTTAATCCACTAAAATAGGTGGCAAGAGGTAAGCCTGTTTTGGCTCTGAAGCGATCCATTCCTCCTTCTTTTGCTAATTCAGCTAGTTCAGAACCTACCCGAGTATCTTGCCATACAAGGGCATTGTAATAGGGATTGCCTGTGACCTTATTCCAAGCAAGAGTGGTTTCTCTTTGGTTGGTTATCCCTACGGCCGCTAGATCTTTTGCAGATAAATTAGCTTTTCCCAAAGCTAAGCCAATGACTTCTTGGGTATTACGCCAAATTTCATCCGAGTCATGTTCAACCCATCCTGCTTGTGGATAAATTTGTTTATGTTCTTTTTGGCCTACTGAAATAATTTCTCCTCCCTTATTAAAAATAATAAAACGAGTGCTTGTCGTGCCTTGGTCAATGGATCCTATGTACATGTTTTGTTAATTAAGCGTCAATATAAATGCTCCGATGGCAGCGCCAGCGGCAGGCCCTAATACAGGAATCCATGCGTAATTCCAATCTGAAGTTCCTTTGTTTTTTATGGGTAAAATGGCATGCATGATGCGTGGTCCTAAATCTCGGGCAGGATTAATGGCATAACCTGTTGTACCCCCTAGACCTAATCCTATGGCCCAGACTAAAATTCCGACTAAAAAGGGTCCAAGACCATGTTGAATAGTAGATAAAGTGCCTAAGGCAACAATAGCTAAGGCAGAGGCAAAAGCTTCAGAAATAAAATTGAATGTCGTATTTTTTATGGCCGGATCTGTACAAAAAGAAGCTTTAATAGCTCCAGCATCTTCCGTTGCATCATAATGTGGTTTATAGTGTATCCAAACTAATAATTGACCAATCATAGCTCCGATGAGTTGGGCACCTACGTACGTTGGGAATAAAGTCCAATCTCCTGATTTGATGCAGCCAGCAATCGTCACTATTGGATTTAAATGAGCACCTGAAGATCCAAAATAAGTTGAAACGAAAATTCCTATCGTCACCGCAAAAGCCCAGCATGCTGCTATGGCTAGTAATCCAGTTCCATTTCCTTTTGTATTTTTAAGCAACATATTCGCGACAACACCATTTCCAAGATATAATAACGTGGCGGTACCGGCGAGTTCGCCCATAAAAATTGATGACATAGTTTTAGGTTTTTATTTTGGTTTTCCAAAACTATGAAATCTTCGCAATAAAAAAATTATCTTTGATTTCAAATTTGAATTATTGTCAAATAGATGCGTGAAGATTATTTAACAGGTGAATCAGAATCATTAAATCCTCAAGAAAAGGAATTTGATAAGGCCTTACGTCCTTTAAGCTTTATTGATTTTTCTGGACAAGGAAAGATTATTGACAATTTAAAGATCTTTGTGGGTGCTGCAAAAGGCCGCGAAGAGGCTTTGGATCACGTTTTATTGCATGGTCCTCCAGGTTTGGGCAAGACGACTCTATCACATATTATTGCGAATGAACTCGGTTCAACCTTGAGAATTTCATCGGGCCCAGTATTGGATAAACCCTCCGATCTGGCTGGTTTATTGACCAATTTGCAACCCTTTGATGTCTTATTTATAGATGAAATTCATCGCCTAAATCCCGTTGTTGAGGAATATTTATATTCAGCGATGGAGGATTATAAAATTGATATTATGTTGGACTCGGGTCCTAATGCCCGAAGCATTCAAATCGGATTGAATCCATTTACGTTGATTGGCGCAACCACTCGGGCAGGATTGTTGACTTCACCTTTACGTGCTCGATTTGGCATTAATGCCCGACTAGAATATTACGATGCGGCACTTTTAACAAAAATTGTTAAACGCTCTGCTACTATTTTAAAAATGCCTATTGACGATTCGGGAGCTTATGAAATTGCCCGTCGGAGCCGTGGCACGCCACGTATCGCAAACAATTTATTACGTCGGACGAGGGACTTTGCCCAAGTGAAGGGCTCAGGGATTATTGACGTGGAGATTGCCCAAATTGCATTGAATGCCTTGGATGTAGATCAAAATGGCTTGGATGAAATGGATAATCGGATCTTAATGACGATTATTGAGAAATTCAAAGGAGGACCTGTGGGTTTAACAACGATTGCAACCGCATGTGGCGAAGAAGCTGAAACGATTGAGGAAGTCTACGAGCCATTTTTGATTCAAGAAGGATTTTTGAAAAGGACTTCTCGTGGACGAGAAGCCACTGAAAAAGCGTATAGGCATGTTGGCATAGAACCCAAAGCTCAAACCGGTTCCTTATTTTAATTTTAGGAAGTTCTATTTTTCTAATTTTTTTCATTTTTATCAGATTGCTGGTTTGAAATTTGTGAAAAACAAGAATTCAAAATCATTTTTGTGGGTTTGATTTTTGAAAAAAATCCTAGTTCTTTGGAAAAAAAATAGAGTCTGTGCGTACAAAAAATTTTGATGCTATTGTCATTGGATCAGGGATTTCAGGTGGTTGGGCCGCTAAGGAACTCTGTGAAGCAGGTTTAAAAACATTAGTACTTGAAAGAGGACGCGATGTGAAGCATGTAGAGGATTATCCCTCCGCTATGAAAGATCCTTGGGAATTTACCCACGGAAATAAGATACCTAAACGAGAAGCAAATCCCATTGTCAGTAAGTGTTATGCCTATGATGCAGGGACAGCGCATTTTTTTGTTAAAGACGAAAAGCATCCTTATGTTCAAGAAAAGCCTTTTGATTGGATTCGTGGATACCAAGTCGGGGGTAAATCTCTGATTTGGGCGAGACAAACTCAGCGTTGGAGTCAGCATGAATTCGAGTCACCTAAAAGAGACGGTTATGCCGTTGAATGGCCCATATCTTATCAAGATATCGCGCCTTTTTACACTAAAGTTGAAAAATTTGTAGGCATCAGCGGAAATAAAGATGGAATACCCAGTTTACCTGATGGCCATTTTTTGAAAGCATGGGAGCTTAATTGTGTTGAGAAGCATGTTCAATCTCGAGTTAAAGAATTTTATCAAGGGAATCGACATGTCATTATAGGCCGCTGCGCTCATTTAACATCACCCGAACCTCAGCACCTTGAACAAGGAAGAGGGAAATGCCAAGCGCGAAATTTATGCTACCGTGGTTGTCCCTATGGGGCCTATTTTAGTTCAAATTCTTCTACACTTCCATGGGCCGCGAAAACAGGTAATTTAACGTTAAATCCTTTTTCTACGGTAGAATCCATTATTTATGATGAAAAAAAACAAAAAGCGGTAGGTGTCCGAGTGGTCGACACTCAAACCAACGAGGTATCCGAGTATTTCGCCAAAATTATTTTTGTTAATGCAGCTACATTAAATACAAATTTGATTTTACTGAATTCAAAATCCAATCGATTCCCTCATGGGCTTGGAAATGATTCTGGGGTATTAGGTCATTACATTGCCTTTCATAATTACCGTGGAAATGCAGCAGCTGATTTTGAGGGATTTGATGACTCATATTACCTGGGCAGAAGGCCTACATCAGCATTTATGCCAACTTTCAGGAATTTACATCAACGCGATGCAGATTTTTTAGGGGGTTATATGATTGCATTTTCGGCAGCCAGAGGCGGGTGGAATCGGGATCAATCTGGATTAAGTTTTGGGGAAGATTATAAAGAAAAAGTTGCTAAGCCAGGTCCTTGGCATATTTTTATGATGATGCAAGGGGAGACGATTCCGATCTTTGAAAATCATGTCAAATTAGATCCTTTAAAAAAAGACGCTTGGGGCATTCCTCAGTTAGTTACTTCTGTGGGTTACACAGAAAATGATGTAAAGATGTTTACAGACTTTCACCAACAAGCCAGAGAAATATTATCTATTTCAGGAGGCAAGAATATTTCAACATGGGATACGCATCAAAATCCCGGTTTAGATATTCATGAAATGGGGGGTGTCAGAATGGGCAAAGATCCTAAAACTTCCATGTTGAATAAATACAATCAAATGCACGCATGTAAAAATGTTTTTGTCACAGACGGTGCCTGTATGACGACCGTCGGCAATCAAAATCCTTCCTTAACGTTTATGGCATTAACCGCTCGGGCAGTTAAACACGCAATTTCAGAAAGTAAAAAAGGCCTGTTGGGGATGTTGCTTTTTCTATTGACTTTTTCATCAATTTTTGCTCAACCAGCGCCAATGATCGAGTATGATGTCGTTATATATGGCGCCACATCTGCCGGTGTAATGGCGGGTTATTCGGCTCAAAAGTTGGGTAAAAAAACACTGGTCATAGAGCCTTCAAACCATTTGGGTGGGCTAACTTCTGGTGGCTTGGGCTTTACGGATATTGGCAATAAATTTGCCGTTACAGGTTTAGCACGGGATTATTATCGGCGCATTGGTGGAAGATACGGCGTGTTTGAAAAATGGACTTTTGAGCCTAGTGTGGCTCGCTCAGTGTTTGAAGAATATGTACAGGCGGTCAAACTACAAGTTTGGTATCAATCGATCTTGAAAAAAGTCGTCAAAAAGGGGACCGTTATTAGCGAATTAGAAATCCAAACGCCTTCAGGCACAAGAATAGTACGAGGGAAGCAATTCATCGATTGCACCTATGAAGGGGATTTGATGGCTAAGGCAGGTGTAAGTTTTACGATAGGCCGTGAACCTAATCAAACCTATGGAGAGACTTGGAATGGGGTTCAGTTATTAGATAAACACCAATTTCCTGATTTTATTGATCCCTATAAGGTTAAAGGGAAACCTTCGAGTGGATTACTCTGGGGAATTAGCCCTCAATCTTTAGCCGCTAAAGGTTCAGGCGACACACATACTCAGGCATATAATTTTCGAATTTGTCTGACGGATAGTCTTGAAAATCAAATACCAATTACTCGACCGTTGGGCTATGACTCCACTAAATTTGAATTATTGTTAAGGTACATTGAAACAAAAAAACCACATGAATTGAATTGGTTGTTAATGCATTTGCAGTCGATGCCTCATCGTAAAACAGATATTAATAATTCGGGGCCTTTTTCTACAGATATGATTGGGGAAAGCGATGATTTTGCAGAAGCCTCTCCAGAAAAGCGAAAGGAGATTTTTCTGAAGCATCAACGATATAACCAATCGTTTTTATATTTTTTAGGTCATGATCCAAGAGTGCCCCTGCATTTACGCAAGGAGATGTTGACCTACGGCTATCCAAAAGACGAGTATATCCAACATGGAAATTGGTCTCCGCAGATGTATGTGCGTGAAGCCCGAAGAATGATCGGGGAGGAGGTAATGACCCAAGCACATTGTGAAGGAAAGGTAATCGCTAAGAATCCGATTGGGATGGCGGCCTATACCATGGATTCGCATAATTGCCAGCGTCTTGTAGTTAACATCAACGGGGTGGATATGGTCAAAAATGAGGGTGACGTCCAGGTGGGGGGATTTGGTCCATATCCGATTGGCTATGGAGCGCTAGTTCCTAAAAGGCTTGAATGTAGTAATTTAATCGTTCCTGTTTGTCTTTCGGCCAGTCATATTGCTTATGGTTCCATTCGGATGGAACCCGTATTTATGGTATTAGGCCAAACGGCAGGGGTGGCCGCTGTATCTGCCATTAATAAACAAGTAGCGATTCAAGAAGTTCCTGTCCGCGATATTCAATATATTTTAAATCAAAACCCTTTGTTGGATGGAAGCAAACCTGAAATATTAATCGATGATGCCCAAATTTCTCAAGTCATTAAAAGTGGAAATTGGACGAAAGAGCTGAATAAAAAGGGGTGTTATGGATCTTCTTTGTTGTTAGCTGGACCAACCAATGATGAGCGTTCAAAAGTCGTTTTCAAATCGCCAAATCCTTTAAATGGAAAATATAGGCTGTATTTTTATTTGCCAAACTTAGAGAATAACTCCACTATTTTTAATTGGGAGGTCAAGGAAGGTTCAAAAAAATCAAAAGTCCAAATTAAATTGGATGGATCTAAAAGTACGCTGAAAGGGGAATGGATAACCATGGGCGATTTTGATTTTAAATCTAAAAATCGGGTGGAGGCCATTTTGTATGCAAAAGACGCAAATGGCTTAGTGCCTGCAGATGCTATTTTATGGGTACCTGTTAAATAAAAAATCGTCGGAGAGTTTCCCTCCGACGATTTAATTTACAAACCTTAGGCGAACTGAATATTAATCTACTTTTACTCTACGAACAGCACCATCGTTCGATTGTGTCACTCGGACAAAGTATACCCCTGGTCCCGATTTCTTTAAATCGACTTGGCCAAGATATAAACCACTAAAATCCTTAATTTGTTCGGAAGAAATTTCTTTCCCATTCACATCAGTCACAGAAATGGTAATATTTCCTTTTTCAGGTGCCTTGAAGCGAACATTCAATTTTCCATTGAAGGGTTGATTAGGATAGGAAATCAAGCCTTTAATGGTTTTTGAGCCATTCATTTGATTCTCATGGCCCATTTTGTCGCCACCCTTACCTGCTCTTCTTATTACCATTGCACTTTTCATTCTTTTTCTACCCCCCATGAAATCTCTAAATGGAGGAGGTCCTTGCAGGTCGAAATTCCTTCGTTGATCCATATTAAGATGTATCGAGTCGTTATCTCTTAAAATTAAAATGTCCGCAGGATTTTCACCTTTGTTCATTCTACGGATAATCGTTCTTCCTCCTACACCCGGGCCACCAGGGCCCAAATCACCCCTAAAGTCTTCTGTGATAATATTTAACTCCTTTCCTTCTGGCCCTTTCATACGTCGATCACTTTTGTTGACATCGATACGAACAATCTTATTTCCTTTTTTAGTTACTTTCATATCCAGGGAATCTGATAATTTTTTAATTTCAGCATCTGCCTTGCTGATATCAGCAAATTTTCTTTCAATGACTTTTTCCTTGCCATTTTCTATGACAACAATTTTCACAGTAGCTTCTTTTTTGACTTCTTGAGCCAATGAAGAAACTCCAAGAGAAATAAATAAAGCTGTGATTAGAGAGCCTTTCATAATTTTTTTTGTTTGATGTGGTGCAAACATACGAAATCCATTCAAATACAAAATGTTAAGAAATGTTAAGTTGGGCCCCGACCTATTTTTGATTGCATTAAAGTTTTAAATTTGCGTGCACGATAATACCATGACACAGAAAAAAATTAGGTTGATCATCAGTCTTATGTCCTTTGCCCTCTTAGGCTTAGTGGCCTTTCAGGCCTATTGGCTCGGCTTTATGATGGAAACCAAAAAGGAACAATTTTCTTCAGACGTTCGTGGTTCCTTGGAGCAAGTGGTTCGTAAGTTGGAAAAGCAGGAATTAATTATTTTAGCTCAAAAACAAAGAGATTTGCAAGGCCAACAAGATAAATTGGCTTCAATCGCATCAGAATTAAAAGCCAAACGTAAACCTAGAACACTTCAGAAAGAGCATAAAGAATTGATGGCCGCGTCCGCTGAACCACTCAGCGATAATTTTGTACCAGACAATTTGTTGCCACGGGAATTACAAAGGCAATTCCAATTAGAAATCCCGAACGATATCGTCTATGTTCGAAAGTCTTTTGTCTTGCCCAATGGTCAAATCGCTGAAATAACAGAAGAATATCAGGTCAATGGAGGACAAAATGAACTTAATCGTAGGTTAAGGGAAGAGCAACAGTTAAATGAAATATTTGGGGAACCTATTCCGAAAAGTTCAAAGGGCATTATTCGAAGGGAAAATAATCGAATCTTGAATCGATTAAAAAGAAGGCAAATAGATAATACAATTGCCTCAGAAAAAGTTTTTAAAGATCTTAAAAAACAAAATTTAATGATTTCCGGCAAAGTGGAAGAGGAGAAACGCGCCATTCAAAAGGTCTTAAAAAAGACTGAAATGGCTAAAGAAGTTTTTGCTGATTTTCTTTTTAAAGAACGGCCTATTGAGCAACGAGTTTCCCCTAAATACATCGATAGTTTATTGGCTCGTGAGCTCAAAGGGAAAAATATCCATTTAAATTATGTATTTGGCATTGGATCGAATCAAAAAAGGAGTTCGTACGTGTATGCCTCTTCTCCTTTATTGAAAAATCCTGATATCCAATCGGCGACCTTTTTTACGCCTCTTTTCCCCAATGATTTAAAAAATTCAAACCAAATGTTGCAGGTGTATTTTCCAGGCCAGCAAGAGTTTATTTGGCAGACGATGGGATTAAGTTTCATGGGTTCGGCACTTTTGCTTATGATCATGATTGGCTGTTTTTACATTGCGGTTAATACGATTTTGAAGCAGAAAAAATTGGCCGAAGTGAAGAATGACTTTATTAATAACATGACTCATGAATTTAAAACACCTATTTCTACGATTTCTCTTGCGACCCAATTAATTCAGGAGGAGCCTGCGGTAGCTAAAAGCGAATCGATATTGCGTTATTTAGGGATCATTAAAGAAGAGAATATTCGTCTAGGAAATCAGGTAGAGCGGGTATTACAGACGGCCCAAATGGAGAAGGAAGAAATTATTTTAAAGAAAAAAGATGTTGATCTTCATACCTTAATCCAGCATGTGGCTGATAACATTAATCCGATCATCCATACTCATCAGGGAATTTTAAAATTAAATTTGGATGCAAAAACTTCTATTTTGGCATTGGATGAAGTGCATATTTCTAATGTGATTCATAATTTATTAGACAATGCGATCAAGTATAGTCCCAATCAATTGCATGTTGAAATTCAAACGGAGTCTTTTGAAAATGAATGTGTGATTAAAATAAAAGATCAGGGAATTGGAATGGAAAAAAGTGTTCTTGAGTCTGTTTTTGAGCCTTTTTATCGAGTGCCTACGGGCAATATCCATAATGTCAAGGGATTTGGTTTAGGTCTCAGCTATGTTAAAAAGATTGTAGATGCGCATGGCGGAAAAGTAAAAGTAGAAAGTACCTTTGGTGCTGGAAGTACATTCATCCTAACATTGCCCTATGGTAGTTGATCCTAAAGTTAGAATTTTATTGGCCGAAGATGATCCTAATTTAGGATTATTGCTTTCTGAATTTTTAAAGAAAAAAGGCTTTGAGGTAACTTGGGCACAAAACGGAGATCAAGCCCTTGGCTATTTTGTCGGCGGCCAATTTGATTTATGTTTGTTGGACGTCATGATGCCCAAGAAAGATGGTTTTTCTTTAGCTAAAGATATTCGAGCGAATCACCATCAAGTAGCGATCATTTTTTTAACGGCAAAAGCCATGGAAACAGACACGTTGCAGGGATTTAAACTGGGCGCTGATGATTATTTAACAAAACCTTTTTCCATGGAAGTTTTGTTGGCCCGAATTCAAGCCGTTTTACGCCGTTCAAATTCTGACAAGGCCTTGCCCACCTTGGCCGATCAAATACACCTGGGGCAGTATATTTTTTATCCAAACAAAATGCGCATATCTCTCGGGACGGTTGATCTAAAATTAACGCCTAAGGAAAATGATTTAATGAAATTGCTTTGTGAAAATTTGGGCCAACCCGTTAGTCGGAGCTTTGCCTTAAAATTAATTTGGGGGGATGACACCTATTTTAATGCACGCAGCATGGATGTTTACATGACTAAATTGCGAAAAATTTTAAAGGATGACCCTTCTGTCCAACTCATCAATTTGCATGGAGAAGGATTTAGGCTGAGTGTAGAAGGTATTAATTAATTAATGTGAGTAAATCCAGTATAAGGAACCAGAATATCTGGAATTTTGATCCCATCAGGTCCTTGATTATTCTCCAATAAAGCAGCTACGATCCTAGGAAGTGCTAAGGCTGAACCATTTAACGTGTGACAAAGGATTGATTTACCCTCCACTTTAGTGCGTAATTTTAATCGGTTGGCTTGGAACGTTTCAAAGTTGGAGACCGAACTTACTTCAAGCCAGCGATTTTGGGCTCCTGACCACACTTCCATATCATAAGTCAATGCGGATGCAAAACCCATGTCGCCACCACAGAGTCTTAAAACGCGGTAATGTAAATTGAGTTTTTGCAATAATCCTTGGACATGCAAAGACATTTCTTCCAATGCCTGATAAGAGGTTTCAGGTTTGTGGATTTGAACAATTTCAATTTTATCGAATTGATGCAATCGGTTTAGCCCGCGCACATGTGCTCCCCAAGATCCTGCTTCTCGACGAAAACAGGGTGTGTGACCTACATTTTTGATGGGTAATTCCTTTTCATTAACGATGACATCCCGGTATAAATTGGTAATGGGTACCTCTGCGGTTGGAATTAAAAAAAGTCCTTCTTCTTTGGTCACATACATTTGACCTTCTTTATCTGGCAATTGGCCCGTTCCAAAACCTGAATCCTCATTAATTAAAATAGGAGGTTGGATTTCATAATAACCTTCCTTAATGGCCTCGTCCAAGAAAAAATTAATCAATGCTCTTTGTAATCTAGCGCCTTTCCCCTTATATACAGGAAAACCGGCACCCGTAATTTTATTTCCTAAATCAAAATCAATGATGTCATATTTTTTTATTAGGTCCCAATGAGGCTGGGCGTCAGCTTGCATTTCGGGCATTGAGCCCCAAGTCAAAACCACTTCATTGTCTTCTGCCGTTTTTCCTTCTGGAACGGAGCTATGGGGTAAATTTGGAAGTGTGACTAACAAATCAAGCATTTGCTTTTCTGCCGCCTTTGCTGCCTCTTCTTTTTCTTTGATGGTTCCTTTTAAAGCGGCTGTCTCTGCTCTTTTAGCTTCTGCCAATTCTTTTTGGCCTGATTGCATGAGTGTACCTATTTCCTTTGCCGCCACATTCGATATTTCCAAAGCAGATTCAGCTTGTTGCAACAAACTTTTCCGTTGGTCATCCATCACAATCAATTGGTTGACAATTTCGGAAGCATTGGCTACGTGCTTTTTTTTCAATCCCTGGATAGTGATTTCTGAATTTGCCCGAATGAAAGGAATGGTTAACATAGGTATATTATTTAAAAAAGTCCTTCGTTTAATGCATTTAAAGCATCATTTTTATGCTTTGCATCCACCAGTAATGAAATATTATGTTCGGATGCTCCATAAGAAATCATGCGGATTGGTATGCTTTTAATGGCGTCCAATACTTTGATGGCAATGCCTTCCTTATCGGCCCAAAAATTCCCCACGATGCAAATAATTACTTGGTCTTTGTCTGGATTTTCTAATTCAGCAAATTCCCTTAAATCGCTCATGATGGCATCTAAATGAGTAGTTTGATCGATAGTTACTGATACGGAAACCTCCGAAGTGGTAATCATGTCGACTGGAGTTTTGTATTTTTCGAACACTTCAAATACCCGTTTTAAAAACCCATAGGCATTTAACATTCGAGTTGAATGGATGTAAATGGCCGTAATATGATCTTTCGCCGCAATGGCCTTTATCTCAATATCAGTCGATTTTTCAGAAATTAAAGTCCCAAATGCACTAGGTTCCATCGTATTTTTCAATCTCACCGGTACACCTTTCATCTTCGCAGGGGTGATGGTGCTGGGATGAAGAATTTTGGCGCCAAAGTAAGCTAGTTCGGCAGCCTCGGCAAAAGAAAGTTCGCGGATTGGGAACGTATTTTTAACAATTCTAGGATCATTGTTATGCATCCCATCAATGTCGGTCCAAATTTGCACCTCTTCGGCTTGAATGGCACCTCCGATCAGTGATGCGGTATAGTCAGATCCTCCACGCTTCAAATTGTCAACCTCCCCGGCAGGATTTCTGCAAATGAATCCTTGGGTAATAAAAATTTGTTTTCCTTTATGTGGAGCTAATATTTCCGCTATATTTTTTTCTATTTTCCACATAATGGGCTCATTGTCTTCGTCGATCACCATGAAATCGAGAGCCGGCAATAGCAATGAATCCACCCCTTCTTCCTGGAGGTATGCTTCAAAAATCTGAGTGGATAAAAGTTCCCCTAAAGCCACCATTTCTTTTTCTTCTTTACTGGTGTAAGGGGCAATTTTGATCAGCTGATGGATGAAATCAAACTCACGATTGATTATTTCTTGGCCTGCGTGTAGCCCTTTTTCTGTTTGGTATAATTCACGAATAAATGAAACATAATGTTCTTTTAGAAAAGTAACCTTCGCTTCAGCTTCCGTTGTGTTGTTTGAAATTACTGACTCGGTGATGGATAACAATGCATTGGTTGTGCCTGATAATGCTGAAAGCACCACAACTTTCGGTTGGCCATCCTCGGTGATGAGTTGGCGTATCGATTTCATTCTCTCGGGCTTCCCAACGGAAGTTCCTCCAAATTTCCAAACTTGCATAACGTAATAATTAAAATGCTAACATTTTTATGGCAGTAATAGCTGCCTCATCTCCTTTATTTCCATGTTTTCCACCTGCACGGTCCATCGCTTGTTCTTGAGTATTAGGAGTTAATACACCAAAAATAACGGGTTTGTTATATTTTATGCTGACCTCTGTGATTCCTTGGGCAACGGCTTGACAAATAAAATCAAAGTGTTTTGTTTCTCCTTGGATCACGCATCCTAAACAGATGACTGCGTCAACTTCTGTTTTTTGAGCCATCTTTTGAGCACCTAAAGTCAATTCAAAACTTCCTGGAACCGTCTGGCTGATAATATTTTTTTCTTGTGCTCCATGTTTTATTAATGTTTCATAGGCCCCAGTATATAAGGCATTAGTCACCTCCTCGTTCCATTCAGAAACTAAAATCGCAAACTTTTTATCCTGAATTTCGGGCAATTCATTTGTGTGAAATTCACTTAAATTTTTATTTGCAGATGACATATTAATGGGGTTAAAATAATAAGGGATAAAAGCGTAAGCTCTTATCCCTTAAAACATCATTCATATTTTTTTATTCAGAGATAGAGCTTTCTAAAAGCGCTTTGTATTTTTTTGCTGGTATCGATTCAGCTGATTCAGGGAACTTATCCGTGATTTGCGAATAGGCTTCTAGGGCTTCTTTCCCTTGTTTATTGGCTTCCAATGCAAGTGCTAATTTGAGCAAATACGTAGGAGTAAAGAACTTATTTGGTTTGTAATCAGCTGCTTTTTGATAATATTCAATGGCCTCGCTGAATGATTTTTTTTCAGTGTAGGCATCTCCAATTAAAGAATATGCACGCGCCTGAACTAATAAATCAGAGCTACTGAAGTTTTTTAATTTTTCAATCGATTGGTCATATTTACCTTGTTTTAGCAAAGTAATTCCCAAATATAAATCCGCTAGATTTTGTGTATTACCCCCAAATTCATCAGAAATTTTTGACATTTCTTTGGCTGCTGCCGACAATGAATCTGATTCAAATGCGTAAACTGCTTTGAATAATTTCTTCTCACCCTCAATATCCTGAGAATTTTTATACCATTGGAAACCAAAAAATCCAGCTACTAATGCGATTAAAACTATACCTGCTCCTAAGGTGGTCGATTGATTTTTTTCAAAAAATCCTGTCACTTTAGAAACTTCTTGCTGAAGTGCCTCTGGACTTTCAATGATTTCCATTACATCTTTTTTTTCTTTCTTTGCCATAATAATCCTGTTACAGGAATCTAATTTAACGCTCTTTTAAATTTAAGTCGCTAGGATATTTTCGATAGCTAACTCAAAGGACTGCAAAATTATAAAATCTCTTCCATTTATATCAATATTAATGGAATCTTTTGCGTTTTATTTTATCTGATATTAGTAATTTGCCTATTATTTATTTGAAATTAAATTTATAGATGTCTTTCAGCCGCCAAGAGCAATTCGAAAACTTAAGTGATTCATATGATATTTGCGTAATTGGCGGAGGGGCTACGGGAGCTGGAGTTGCTTTAGATGCAACATTACGAGGGTATAAAGTTATTGTCCTCGAAAAAGGAGATTTTGCCTCACAAACTTCCTCTAAATCAACTAAATTGGTTCATGGAGGTGTTCGTTACTTAGAGCAAGCCGTTAAAAATTTGGATTGGCAACAATTTAAAATGGTCTATAAAGCCTTGCATGAACGAAAAATCATGCTTCAAAATGCCCCACATTTGGCACATCCCTTGGCATTATTGACTCCTTGTTATTCTTGGTTTGACCGAGCATATTATCGGATTGGGATGTGGTTGTACGACAAAATTGCCGGCTCGACAAATTTGAAAGATTCAAGGGGATTAAATAAAAAAGAAATTCTAAAAGAGGTCCCTGCCTTAAATTTAAAAAAGATTGTTGGCGGCATATTATATTACGACGGTCAGATGAATGATGCTCGCTATGCTTTGTCTATTTTACAGGAGGCAGAAAAATTAGGAGCCACCGTGATAAATTACACGGAATTGAGTTCGTTTACCTCTAGCCATAAAAGTTTAAAAATCAAGCAAGTACATGGACGTGATTTGTTAGGAAATAAAGAATTCCAATTCCATGTTCGTGCGGTTATCAATGCCACGGGACCATTTACGGATAAAATTAGGAAGTTGGCCAACCCTAACCTCCAAGAAAGAATGAAAGTTAGTCGGGGAGCTCACATCGTCCTGGATAAGAAATTTTGGCCTGGGGATACCGCATTACTGATCCCTAAAACGGATGATGGACGTGTCGTATTTTTATTGCCATGGTGCGGATATGTGTTGGTAGGTACGACAGACGATGCAGATAAATTATCTGAAAACCCCATTATTTTTGAGGAGGAGAAGACCTATTTACTCGAATATTTTAATCGATATGCAGTAGAAAAAGCAAACACATCGGACATAAAAGCTGGGTTTGTTGGCCTTAGACCTTTATTGCAGGTGCAGCTTCAAGCGGATATGCAAACTGACACCAAATCACTTGTACGTGATCATGAGGTTGAGGTGGACCGAAAAAGCAATTTGGTCAGTATCATGGGCGGCAAGTGGACAACCTACCGTATTATGGCGGAGGACACGATGGATATTGTTGAAACTGAAGTTTTGAATGTACCTAAATCGCCATGCTTGACTAAAAATCATTTCATTATGGGAGGAGATGATTTTGATGTGGATCAGTTTCTTGACTCAGAAGTTTTAAACCTTTCGACGCGCAGACATTTATATGAAACCTATGGTTCCATGGCACCGAAGGTTATTGAATTTTGTCAGCATGTTCCGCAAGGCACCGAATTATTGATGGACGGATTCCCTTATTTACAAGGTGAAATTGACTATTTGAAAAAACATGAAATGGCGACTTGTTGGGATGATGTGATTGACAGACGCTGGGGAGTGGGTTTGCGCGATGAGGAATTAGGAAGGAAACTCATGGACACAAAAAAAGAGGCTTTCGCCTCTATTTCTTAATATTCATCTTCATTAAAGAAGAAATCATCTTTCGTTGGATAATCGGGCCAAATTTCTTCGATGCTTTCAAAGGGCTGGCCGTCATCTTCTAATTCTTGAAGATTTTCAACCACCTCTAAAGGAGATCCTGTACGGATGGCGAAATCGATTAATTCATCTTTTGAAGCAGGCCAAGGGGCATCTTCTAAATAGGAGGCTAGTTCTAGTGTCCAATACATAGGATATAAATTTATGCTTACAATTTATTATTGAAAAATATTTCTAAATTTTGTATTCCGATTTGAAAATACTTCGCTTCGGTTTGCAAAAGTAAAATAAAAAAATATTTATAAAAGATTTATTTTTTAAATTTTAAATAAATATCAAATAAGTGCCAAATTGGCCCAATTGGGGACATTAATATGAGAAAAAATCGAGGTGTATCAGTAGAAGTTTGTGCCTATTCATTTATTTCATGCTTAGCTGCGGAGCGGGCTGGTGCAAATCGTGTCGAATTATGTGCATCACCTTGGGAGGGTGGAACAACTCCGTCGGGCGGATTAGTACGCCACGTATTGTCTCAAACAAATATTGAGGTTCATGCCATGCTTCGACCTAGAGGAGGAGACTTCTGTTATGATTCTTTTGAAAAAGATACGATGGAAGCGGAAGCGATCTCTTTAGTTGAATCAGGAGTGCATGGCATCGTATTAGGCGCCTTACTTCCCAATGGGGAAATTGATTTTGCTTGTATGGAGCGAATTCGTAGGGCTTTAGGATCGATACCGTTAACTTTTCACCGTGCAATCGATGTATCCAAAGAACCATTATCCGTGATGGAGGCACTGATTTCGTTGGGTTTTACACGGATATTAACGTCGGGCCAACGAGATAAAGCGGTGGACGGAATTTCAAACATTGCCCAAATGGTCGATGCAGCTAATTCTCGGATTGAAATCATGGCAGGCAGTGGAGTTCATCCAGATAATTGCCTAGAATTTTTGAAAATAGGGGTTGACGCGATTCATCTAAGCGCTAGGACTATGAAAGATTCTCAGATGGAATACAGGCGACCCAATATTTCCATGGGTGGAATTCCGGGTATTTCTGAATTTGAAACGATGTATGCCAACGAGCATTTAATTCGTGAAGCGGTCAAAAAGGTGAGTGAATTTTAATCTTCATAAAGCGCTAATTCAATCCAACGATCTTGTGGAACTGTTCTTAGATCATACAATGGCACCTTATTTCTTTGATAGGCTGGAATGGCAAAGTCTTTTTCAGAGGGTCCCCCATTTTTATATAATTCGACTAATTTAGCAAATCGAACTACTTCATTTTCGACGTCAACGGCCTGTGAACCAGAGCCATAATCATCAAAGTCAAATTTATCTCCAACTTGCAAAGTAGAAGCCTGAGTTCCTTGCTTATACCCCTCGGTACTTCCTCGGTGGAATTTATCAAGGTCATCATTTTCATGCTCAAAACCTGCGGCAATAACAGTTAAATAAAGGTCATCTTGCAATTCTTCGTCGGTCGATATACCAAATTTAATCATGTCAGCTTGCTCACTAATCCTGGCTTGCAAATATTCAACGATGATATCTTGTTCGCTCATGACCAAGTCTCTTTGGCTACTGGTGGAGACCGTCACCAAAATTCTTTTTGCTCCTTTGATTTCTTGAGAATTAAGCAGCGGAGATTCTAAAGCATCTGAAATGGCCATTAAAGCTCTTTCTTGTCCTTGTCCTAAGGCAGAACTCATCATGGCTTGTCCCGCATTTTTCAAAACCTTCTTCACATCCATGAAGTCCGTATTGACATCACCAGGTTTAGCAATGACATCGACGACACTTTTTACGGCTTTGGCAAGGACATCATCAGCCTTTGAGAAAGCATCTTTTAAGGCTAAGTCTTTGTGTATTTCAGCTAATTTATCATTCATAACCACCAAAACGGTGTCACAATACGATTTAAGTTCTTCAATACCTTTTAAGGCATAATTTATTTTCTCTTTTCCCTCCCATTTATAGGGCGCAGTTACTATGCCGACGGTTAAAAGTCCTTTTTCACGGGCTAATTGAGCTATTACTGGAGCGGCACCTGTTCCTGTACCTCCACCCATTCCTGCGGTGATGAAGACCATTTCCGTTTCATCCGTTAAAACTTTATTGAGTTCTTCTTGGCTTTCAATGGCAGCTTGTCGGCCCACTTCGGGATCTGTTCCGGCCCCTAATCCTTGGTTTCCAAGTTTAATTTTTGTTTTAACAGAATTGGAAGCTAAAGCTTGCGAATCGGTGTTGCAAATTATTAGATCAGCTCCTTTAATTTTTAATTTATCCATGTGGCGAACGGCATTAGAGCCACCTCCACCGATGCCAATAACTTTAATGATTGACTTAAACGAAGATTCGGGAACTATTTCCATATGATGATCAAAAAAAGAAGGATTCGAATTATTCATAATTTTAAAGATGCGTATTGCTTTAACTTAATTTGTTTTAAATGGTCTCATTAATCATTTCCCCAGCGCCATTCATTGCCCAATTCTAGTTCCCTCCTGAGATTTTCTTTGATGAAAAAATCACGTGTTGAATAGAAATCTAACCTTTTTGCGGGGAAATTATGGGTATTTGCCATTCCATAAAGTAGCATGGCGGTATATTTAACGGTGTTTTCCAACTCTTTTTTGTTGACTAAATCAAACACATCGCAATCCGCATGATAGCAGTCTAAAACACTTTGCTTTAATTTTCCCATGGGCGCACTCGCAGGAATACCTTCCATTAAAAAAGACTGATGATCTGAATGCAAGCCGGCAGAATTTTCAAGTTCATTTGCGAATTTTGCGTCGATGGATTTTATCTTGTCACCAATTTCTTTCAATAAGGGCATGAGTTCTTTTCTTCCTCCTCCATTAAATCCGTGCACATTATTGGTCATGTCTAAATTGATCATGTACACAATCTGGTCAATGTCACCTGATTTTTTGGCCTTTTCAATATAAGCTTTAGAACCTAATAATCCACCTTCTTCTCCCATAAAAGCGACAAATTCGATAGTGCGCTTACTTTTTAGTCCTAATGCTTTAAAAGTGCGAGCGATATCAATGACTGAAAATGAACCAATTCCGTTATCGATGGCTCCTGTAGCTAAATCCCAAGAATCCAAATGGCCGCCAATGATAATTTTTTCGTGTTTGTATTTTCGGTTCTCCCCCTTTAAAGTAGCAATGACATTTCTTGCTTTAATCGGCTCACTGACATTATGCATCTCAATGAATCCCAATAAACCAGGTTGGTCTTTCAGCCATTTTCTGATTTCAATTCCACTTTCATAGGAAACACAAACTGCTGGAATTGAAATCAAATTCCCCGTGACGGATGCGGTTCCAGTTAAAAGAACTTGGCCTTTAACGCTATTGGAAAATATAACACCGATGGCACCGTACTGAATAGCCAGTGCTGTTTTTTCTGATCGATGTAAATTTTTTGTCCCGGGTGCGGCATTTAGTAAACCGATATTGGCTAGGACCACTTTGCCTTTAATCCACTCTTTTTTGGATTCAAAATCAGCATCAAGTCCATTGCCTACATCCACGATAGTTCCTTGAATATTAGCTTCAACAGGAGTCATGGCAAGTGACACTACTTGGATTTCTCTAAAGTCATCTGATTTAGGTGGGGCAACCGATAAGGTCACGGTGTCTCGAGCCCAGGCTTCTACTTGAAATCCTTGATATTTTACATCCCGAAATCCATACTCTTTGAACATTTTGTAGACATAGTCTTCCGCTTTTTTACCTTGAGGACTTCCCGTTAATCGGTGGCCAATCTTAACGCACGCTTCTCCTAATGTTGTATAGGCCTTTGAGTTAATTTCAACCTCCTCTTTTATTCTTTTAAAAACATCTTCCAGACTTTCTTCTCCACCTAATGGGGTCGAACTTGTGGATACTAACAAAACTGAAAGAGAGAGAAATAAGGTAAAAATTCTTTTCATAGGTTGATGGATAGAACCGGGTTGAAAACCTTTTAGAAAATTAGTTTTTTTTCAGTAAAATACCAAAGGTAAAAGCGATTTGATGGATATAATTTATCTTATGGGTTTAAAGGGCAAGGCATTTCCGCTTTTTGATTTCTCTTTAATTGCGTGCACCAAAATTCCATTTCTTTTTCAGGAATGGGTTTGCCTTGATAATAGGTTTTGATTTTCCCCGTTGCACCCTGTATATTTTGTTGGCCTAAGTCAATTAACACCTCCAAAACAATGCAGCGTGTAGCAATTTGATTTTCGGGCACACCTAATAATCTAAGTCCACTTTTTATTTGATCAATTTTGCTTGGGGAATATTTTCTAGCCCTACTGCAATATAAACTAGACATTAGAACATTTTCGGCCGTTTGTTTTACCTCCAAGGAATCAAATTTTTTCTTGTAGGCCGGAAGATTTTGAATGAAAAATTGGAATAGCTTAT
>CANHXO010000026.1 GCA_947464595.1 Cytophagaceae bacterium | reverse complement strand
CTTGAAAAAATGAATTACAAAGGCTGGTTGGTCGTCGAGGCCTTCACTCCTTTATTACCTGCTGCTTGTATCTGGCGAAAAAATTATACCACTGAAGCAGAATTAATCAAAAAAAGTTACCAACATATTCAAAAGCATTTAGCTGGAAAATAATATGAAAAACAATCGACGTGATTTCTTGAAAATGGGCGGCCTTACAGCCATAGGTTTAACCTCTTCTCTTTCTCCTGCTGAGGCTGGAGATGCTGCACAAGCGCAGATAGACCAATTAATGAAAGATCCTAAGCAGACATTCAATATGTCTGGTTATGCCGCTCCCAAAATTGATACCGTAAGAATTGGTTTCATTGGATTAGGAAATCGCGGTTCTGGAGCCATTACAAGGGTAAATCGAATTGCCAATGTTCAGACGGTTGCTATTTGTGATATCCGCCCTGCTAAAGTGGCAAACGCTTTGAAGGCTTTAAAGAAAATGGATATCGAGCCCATTACCTATACAGAAAAGGAAGAGGCTTGGAAGGAAATGTGTCAGAGACCTGATATTGATTTAATTTACATAGCCACTCCGTGGAATTTACATACACCAATGGCCGTTTATGCCATGCAACATGGAAAGCATGTGGCCTGCGAAGTACCTGCAGCAACGACCCTAGAGGAATGTTGGCAGTTGGTTGAGACTTCAGAAAAAACCAAAAAGCATTGCATGATGCTTGAAAATTGTTGCTATGATTTCTTTGAGTTATTGACGCTCAACATGGCACGTCAAGGATATTTTGGCGAGTTATTGCATGTGGAAGGAGCTTATATTCATGATTTATTAGATGCTAATTTTAAGCAAGATCAGTATTATGACGATTGGCGCTTAAAGGCCAATATGAGGAATGGGAATTTATACCCAACACATGGATTAGGGCCTATTTGTCAATTACTTAATGTGAATCGTGGGGATCAAATGGATTATTTGGTTTCGGTTCAGTCGGACGATTTTTCGATGCATAAAAAGGCTGTAGAATTGGCTGAAAAAGATGCTTATTTCAAACAGTTTGTGAATCAGAAATTTAGGGGAAACATGAACACAACCACCATCAAAACACATCATGGTAAAACCATTATGGTGCAACATGATGTCTCCAGCCCACGTCCTTATTCACGCATTCACTTATTAAGTGGAACGAATGGGGTAGCTATTAAATATCCTGAGCCTCGAATTTCTAACCATCACCATGAGTGGATTAAGCCAGAGCAAATGGCTGAAATGGAAAAGAAATACGCTCCACCTATCGTTGCTAAAATTGGCGAATTAGCCAAGCAAATTGGTGGACATGGCGGTATGGACTTTATGATGGATTGGCGCCTCATTGACTGCTTGAGAAATGGTCTTCCATTAGATCAAGATGTATATGATGCAGCTGCCTGGAGTTCAATTGTACCTTTGAGTGAGGTGTCGGTCAATAATAGATCACGGTCTATGAATATTCCAGATTTTACTCGAGGTTCATGGAAAACAAACGTACCGGTTGACATTAGCTTAAGCCAAGGAGCTAATACAGGAGTAAAGCCTTTAAAAGCATAATTTATTTCTTTTTCCAGAATTTCTTTCCTCCTTTATTTCCACCGGAGGAGAAATTTCTTGGTTTTTCTGCGGATTTATAAGCCGCTGGGTCATAGGCAGGAGTTTCACCAAACTCCGCAGGGACCTCGGCTTTAATCACTGATTTTTCTAACAACGTTTCAATTGTTGCAAATTTTCTTTGCTCCGTTGGACTAATAAATGTGTAGGCTGTTCCCTGACTTTGGGCTCTGGCGGTCCGACCAATTCGGTGAATATAGTCTTCACCGTCATTTGGAACATCATAATTGATCACTAATTCAATTTCATCGATATCGATTCCCCGACTTAAAATATCGGTCGCCACTAAGATGGTCAAGTTCTTGTTTCTAAAATCTTGCATGACTTTCTCTCGTTGGTCTTGCATTAAATCAGAATGTATTTCTTCTACTTTAAATTTAGAACGCTTTAAGTCAGCGGTCAACAGCTTTACATTTTGCTTTTTAGAACAGAAAATAATGACGCGGGTATATTCCTTTAATTTCAATAAATACTTGATCAAAGGCGCTTTTTGAGCCTCATATACCACAAAAGCATTTTGAACAATTTGTTCAGGGGGTTTTGAAACAGCAATATTGATTTCTACTGGATCCGTTAATAATTTTCTTGCTAGTTCCCGCATTTTATGTGGCATAGTAGCCGAGAATAAAAGATTTTGTCTGGTGGGTGCTAAGAAGGAAATGATTTTCATCAATTCATCTTGAAAGCCCATATCGAGCATCCGATCAGCCTCATCTAATACCAAGTATTTGACTTCTTTCAAATTGACATATCCCATGTTTAAATGGGCAATCATTCGACCAGGCGTACAAACAACAATATCACAGCCGCTCGTTAAAGCCGTTTTTTCAGCGGTAAACGAATTTCCATCTCCACCTCCATAAACAGCAATGCAACTAACATTAGTAAAATATCCAAGGCCTTCCATGTTGTCGGCAATTTGAATGGCTAACTCACGTGTGGGCACAATGATCAATGCATTTATTTTATTTTCATCATGGGGCTCAGTAATTATTTTATTGACAATGGGTAGCAAAAATGCTGCTGTTTTTCCGGTACCTGTTTGAGCCGAGGCAATAATATCTTTGCCGGCTAAAATGGGTTGAATGACTTGAGATTGTACTGGAGTGGCGGTTTTGTACCCCATGGAGTCAATTCCTGCTAATAAACTGTCTGTTAGACCTAATTCTTTAAATGTCAAAATCCTTGATTTGTTAATGTATTGTATAAATTTAGAGAAATTTTATAGCTTTGAGTCATCTTGCCTTAAATATAAAATACTAAACCTAATAATCAATGGTAGGAATGAACTTCCGCAATGCACTTCGTGAGGGTAAAAATGTGTATGGAACACAGATTTCATCTACTTCACCTAAAATGTTTGATTCGGTCATCAGCCTTGGGCTTGATTTTGTATTCTTTTGTAATGAACATGTGCAATACAACATTGAGACATTAAGTTGGATGTGTCGGGCCTTTAAAGCTGCCGGAGTAAATCCTTTAGTTCGCATCTTAGAACCTAGTCCTTTTTTAGCTACGCAAGCCCTCGATGCCGGAGCTTCTGCCATTTTAGTCCCATATGTTGAGGAGATCGAGGATGTAATTGCACTGATTGGAGCTGTTAAATATAGGCCTTTGAAAGGTAGAAAACTGATGCGCATATTACATGGCGAAGAAAAGCCAAGCGAAGAATTAAAACAATATTTAATGAAGCATAATCGTAATAATACGCTGATTCTGAATGTTGAAAGCCAAAAGGGAGTAGAATCGATGCATGAATTTACGAACATTAAAACCTTAGATGGCCCTGGCGTCGATGGCCTAATGATAGGTCCCCATGATTTGTCCACCTCTTTTGATATGCCTGAGCAATATATGACTAAGGCGTTTTTGGACTTGAGTTGTGGCATTATTAAAAATGCTAGATCAAAAGGAATCGCTGTGGGCGGACATACAGGCTACCGGAACAGCCTCGATTTACAAATGGAATGGGCCAAAGCTGGTGCTAACATTATACTTCATTGTTCCGATGCATATTTGTCGGCAAACCAATTAAACAATGATTTAAATGAAATCAAAAAATGTGTGGGTGAACAGCAACACATCAATAGAAATAACGAGAGTATATAATTAGACTAATTACAACCTATGAAATTGACATTAAATCCTTTTTTACTTTTTTTCTTGTGCATTAGCTTGTTGAGTAGTGCGCAAGTGATGGATTTTTCTAAAGCAAAAATCCATGTTTCAAATTCCTTGAAGTCTCCCTTTCGTGAGACCTATATCCGAGTACTTCAGGAGGAAATAAAGGCGCGGACCGAATTGAATTTAGTCGTTCAGAATCAATCAGATTTATCGCCTATCATTGCATTAGTATTAGAAAAGGATCAAATGCTTGATGGATTTTCTGTTCCCAAATTAGCGGGTAATTTGGCTTCGCTGAAAAAAGACGGTTTTTGTATTTCGATCGAAGCTAACACTAAAAGGCCTATTATCTGGCTGATTGGGGGGGATGACCGGGGCGTATTATATGCTATTGGTGAATTTTTGAGAAAAGCGGATTTGTCGAAAAATAAAATTTTAGTTGATAAAAAAAATGAAATCACCTCTGTTCCGCAGTATGCGATTCGTGGGCACCAATTGGGTTATCGAAATACTGCTAACTCTTGGGATGCCTGGAATGAAAAGCAATTTGAGCAATACATCCGTGATTTAGCCCTATTTGGTTCAAATTCAATCGAAAATATACCCTTTCAAGATGGCCCTCCGGGACCGCTCATGAAAATCCCAAGGGAAGAAATGAATTTGAAATTAAGCCAAATTTGTTTGAATTATGGATTAGACTATTGGGTTTGGACGCCAGCAGACATTGATTTAGCTGATGAGGCTAAGTTTAAAAAAGAAGTGCAATTTCATGCAGATTTTTACAAAAAGTGTCCCAAATTAGATGGGGTCTTTTTTCCGGGTGGCGATCCAGGAAGTAACCACCCTAAATATGTGATGCCATTCCTCAAAGCCATTTCCACGGAACTTAAAAAATATCATCCTGAGGCAGGTATGTGGATATCTCTCCAAGGTTTTAGCGATGAAGAAGTCAATTATTTTTATGAGTACCTCGATAAAAATAACCCAAATTGGTTGGCTGGAGTGGTTTCTGGTCCTAGCAGTCCTGATATGGCAAACACCCGATATAGACTTCCGAAGCAGTACAAGCACAGACATTACCCCGATTTAACCCATACCGTTCGTTGTCAGTATCCAACAGAAAATTGGGATCAAGCTTTTGCTTTAACGGAAGGAAGGGAGGTATCCAATCCTCAACCTGCCTATTATGCTAAAATTCACAACCGCTTTGCGCCTTTAACAGATGGCTTTCTTTCCTATTCGGATGGGGTCCATGATGATGTAAATAAAGTGATTTGGAGCCAAATGTCCTGGGATCCAACTAAAGATGTTCGTGATATGATGGTTGAATATGCCCGCTTATTTTTTGGCCACTCAATTTCAGAACAGGTAGCTGATGGAATATTGGCTTTGGAAAGAAATTGGATCGGACCCGTGGAAGAAAATGGAGGTATTGAAACCACTTTTGCTTTTTGGAAAAATTTGGAAACCCAAAATCCAGGACTTAAGTCTAATTGGCGTTGGCAACAATTAATCATGCGTGCTTATTATGATACCTATGTGAAGCGACGCAAATTATATGAGCAAAAACTGGAACGCCAAGCCAATGCTATCTTGGTAAAAGCCTCTGAAATAGGAGTGCTTAAATCCATGGAAACAGCCTTAAATATTGTTAATGAGGCTGATAAATCTCCAATAAGTCCGGATGTACGCCAAAAGATCGTGGATTATTGTGAGGCTATGTTTAAGTCGATCGGTATGCAAACATCTGTCCCTAAACACCAAGCGAGCGGAGCTGAAAGAGGAGCCATTTTAGATTTTATCGATTATCCGCTAAATAATCGTTGGTGGCTAGCGGATGAATTTGAAAAAATCAAAAAAATGACTAATGAAAAGGAACAATTAGCCCGTTTGGATGTGATTGCCAAATGGGAAAATCCGGGTCCTGGCAGTTTTTATGATAATATATCTGACTTATCAAAAGGTCCCAGAGTTAAAACGAGAACAGAGGATGCAACGGATGTGCTTTGGACCAATAACGGCTTGAGTAGGCTCCGACTTTCCTCTCAATTGTTTCAAAATTTTCCTCGTTTGGACTATGCTGATTTAGATCCTAAAGCGATGTACACCATTCGAATTTCGGGTTTTGGAGAAGCATTATTGCGCGTAGATGGTGTTCGCATTGCTCCAACGCTTTATAAAAAAGGGTTAGAGGAATTCAAGGAGTTCCCATTAAGCCCTCAATATGTGAGTGATGGAAAAATCGAAGTTTCCTTTGACGAGCCGGAGGAATCACATTTAAATTGGCGTCAGCATTCCAAGATTTTTGACATTTGGTTATTGAAAAAATAAATGCGTTCTAGGATTCAGATTCTATTTTTAACGATTCTTTTATTGCCTTGTTCATTCGCATGGGGCCAACCAAATAGTTTGTTAGACGCTAGGGATTTGTCTTTTTTAGAACAAATGGTCAAAGATGTGATGGAAGCATCTCGTATTTATCCGGGTCAAAAAATTTCTAAGGACTTTGGCCCGAATCAAACTATAGGTATTTTGATCCGACCTGGAGGTAGAAATTCGTATCCAGCTTTTTGGATAAGAGATTATGCTATGTCCATCGAATCTGGATATGTTTCCCAGCAGGAGCAAAAACATATGTTGGAGTTAACTGCGAAAACACAATCTGACAGCTTGATCAAAACTAAATGGGGCACTAGCATTCCCAAGGGTTCGATTGCGGATCACATCCGAATCGATGATGGAAAGCCCATTTATTTTCCCGGTACGTATAGTTTTGAAAACCAAGGAGAAAAAAAATGGGGTATGCAACCGCCCTTTTGTGATCAGTTTTTTTTCATACAAATGGCCTATTTTTATGTTAAATCTTTTTCGCAAACGGCCCAATTAACAAAAGAAATTAGAGGGGTGAAATTGATCGACCGATTGGAGTTGGCGTATCAAATGCCACCTTCCAACTCTCAATCTCATTTGTTAGAGGTCAACGATAGCAATAGGGGAGTTGATTTTGGATTTCGTGATGCCATTTATATTACTGGAAAATTATGTTATGCCTCGCTTTTAAAATATCAGGCAGCTAAGCAAATGGCCTATCTGTATGGAATAATGGGAAATAAATCGAAGGCCTTACGCTATCAACAGGAGGCAAATCTGTTAAAGATATCAATCATTCGTACATTTTCAGATGCTCGGGGCATGCTTCACGCCAGCACGGGAATTAGTTCACAATTGGATGTTTGGGCTACGGCTTTTGCTATCCATTTAGGTATATTATCAAATCAATCCCGTTTGAAAGCAGCTCAATATTTAAGAGATGCATATTTGAATGGAAAATTAACTCAAAAAGGCAATATTCGACATGTGATTAAATCGGATGATTTTAGCCCAACTACCGCATGGGAAAAAAGTGCTGTTTCTATAAATACGTATCAAAATGGGGCTTATTGGGGAACCCCCGTGGGTTGGGTTAGTCAAGCAATCGCGTATGTGGATATTCAAACTGCACAAAAATTAGCGAAAGAATATGTGCAAGAATTACGCGATGGGGACTTTAGAAAAGGGGAGAGTTTCGGTTCACCTTGGGAATGTTTTAATGATAAATTAACACAAAATCCAGTCTACTTAACTTCAGTTGCCGTTCCATTTATTATATTTAAGAAAAAATAATTATGAAAAATCAAGATCAAATCTCCCGTAGGCATTTTATAAAAAATGTATCTTTTGCCTCTGCTTTTTTTGTGGGTGGTGGATTTCAATCACTTACCGCTCAGGATGTTGATGCATTGAAGGATCAGGTAAAAATGAGATTTGCTGTTGCCTCAGATTCCCATTATGGGCAACCTGATACGCCATATGAGGCCATGATGGATACCATTATCGAGAAAATTAATTTATTTCATCGTTCAAATCCATTGGATTTTTGTGTGATGAATGGCGATATTGTTCATGATGAAAAGTCCTTTTTATCTCAAGCGAAAAAGAAAATAGATGGGTTAAAAGTTCCCTATTTTGTCACGAGAGGAAATCATGATAAGTGTTCGTCGGACTATTGGGAGCAAGTTTGGAACATGCCATTGAATCATCAGACTGTTGTGAAAAATTCGTTGGTCTTATTGGGTGATACCTCTAATGAACAGGGAAAGTATCTTTCACCAGATTTAGCATGGTTGGAGGCCCAACTAGAATCCAATAAAAAACGAAAAAATATATTTCTATTCTTGCATATTCCTCAAGCTAAGTGGACTAAGAACGGGATAGAAACGCCTGCTTTTTTTGAATTAATCAAGAAATATCCCAATATCCGTGCTGTTTTTCATGGCCATGAACACGATCAAGATGGAGTTCAAATGATTGGTAAATTACCTTTCTTATTTGATTCGCACATAGGAGGTAGTTGGGGTACCCCACACAAAGGTTTTCGTGTCGTTGAACTTTTAAATAGTGGTACCGTTATCACGTATTTAATGGACCCTACGGAAAAAAGAAATGAATTAACCTATATCGTTTAAAACTTGATGACATAATCGATGTATGGAATTCCCATGGCTGAGGCATTTCCACCAATGGGTGATAAAATTCCAAAGTCAAAGGAGCTTCTCTCCAGCATTATTCGTACTCCACCGGAAAGTACACCATTGTAACTGCTTTTTACCCCATTAGCTTGCATAATGCCATTGGAATTCATTTGATCGTCATAGGTATATTCATTCACCGCAAAAAGCCAATTTTCGCTGACCAACATGCATCTTCTTGATATTCTTGACATGCCTGAAAACGTGAACATAGGTTTATTGGCAAAACTCCAAGAGGTCTTAGTTGTGTTGCTCACAGCGTCATAAGAGTCCCCTTTTGTAGCACCCCAGCCCACATTCAATGTTACATTATTTTCATTAGAGCCTAAAGTTAATGATCCATATCCTACACCAATGCCTAAATTTAGATTACTGATGAGTGAACTTGCGATTAAAATTCCACCGCCAAGATGTACATTTTCACTAACTTTTTTTCCAAATTTTGGGGTAATATAAAATAAGAAGGGTACTACGACTCCTCCGCCGATTGAAAACTGATCACTAAGACCAATTTGCACACTATTGGATAAAATGTAGGCGTTTTGAAAATATTTTTCACCTTTTTTGAGTGGAATGGCTGATGGTCCAAAGAAATAACGAGTTGGGTGAGGATTTGGAAAAAGATATTGCCCATTTTTGATTTGACTTTCTTCAATGATTTTAATGGACTTGATGGCTGATTTCGAGAGGGTAATCTGGCCTAAATTTTTTGTTAATATAGTTAAAGAAGCTTCCGTTTTTGTTTCTAATTTACCCAATATTGTTTTTCCGTCATTTAAAATTAGTTGAACGAATAGGTCTCCTTGTAGTTCAGAAATTTTCAGAATATTCGATTTCTGTAAGTTGATTTCTCCTAAAGTAAAATCACGAAATAAAATAGACGATTCATTTTCACTGATTTTATTACCAGTTAAAATAAATTGATCTTTCAAAATGATCGAAAAATTTTGTTGGGTTGAGCTTCCAATAGTTTTATTCGATGTGTTTTGGCTATAAGCCAAAGAGCTAAGCGCAAGACATACAATTAAATAAATCGATTTCATGGCCTTTGATTTTGTGTTTAAAGGTACAATTTATTTTATATTTGAAGTATATAAACCAACAAATGAAAAAAAATATCCTGAGACCCTTTCGATATTTGAGTCCTTTTTTTATTTTTTTAATAGCTATTATCGGCTTCAAATCTCATGGAATAATTACTTGGCTCGTTCCGCTCTACATTTTTTTCTTGATTCCCTTTGTGGAGTTGGTGATGAAACCTATCGCTGGTAATGTGGGAGAAGAGGTGGAAGATCAAATCAGGAATGATGTTTTTTATGATTGGATTTTATATGCAGTGGTACTCTTGCAATATATTAGTTTATTTATTTTTCTTTCGAATATTTCCGTCCAATCAGGATTTGATTTAATAGGGCAAATTATCTCTATGGGAATTTTGTGTGGAACCTTTGGCATCAATGTTGGCCATGAATTAGGTCACCGTCCTTCTAGATTTGAACAATTTCTTGCTAAATCATTGTTGTTAACAAGCTTATACACGCATTTTTTTATTGAGCATAATAAGGGTCATCATGCGCATGTTGCTACGGAGCATGATCCAAGCACGGCTGTTTTAGGTCAATCTATCTATTCTTTTTGGCCTCAAACGGTTTTTGGAACTTACGTTAAAGCATGGAAGATCAATCTAGCTGAATTGAAAAAGAAGGGTTTAGGTTTTATAAATCCGTCGAATGAAATGCTCGTTTTTACCATAGCCCAAATTTCTTTACTTGCATCAATTGGTATTTATTTTGGCTTGCCAACCCTCATTTATTTCCTTTTTTCAGCTACTATTGGCGCATTATTATTAGAAACGGTAAACTATATAGAACATTATGGTTTAGTGAGAAAACGCAATCTGAATGGAAATTTCGAACGCGTAATGCCTAAACATTCTTGGAATAGCAATCACTTATTAGGCCGTTTAATGCTTTTTGAACTTAGTCGGCATAGCGACCACCATTATTTGGCCTCTAGAAAATATCAAATTCTTCTGCATCATGATAATGCACCACAAATGCCCACCGGATATCCTGGGATGATTGTTTTAGCTTTATTTCCCCCGATTTGGTTTCGAGTGATGAACCGCCAGTTGGAAAAGTATGAGTCTATTATTTCTGCTTAGATAAATCTAGCAGTTCAATATTTTTAAAATCGATTTCTTGTCCTTCACTTTGAAGGGCAATAAAACCACTTTTTAACAGTTGGCCGTCAATTTTTAAGGCAGGATTAAATCGATTGGCCACTCCACCACCCATTTGCGGGTTGGTATATTCTAAGACAGTTTCCCCATTGATGATGTGTGTCACAAGTGAATCACCTCGAACGATTAATTCTGCATGAATCCATTGATCTCCTTCATAGGTTTTTGAGGACGAATTGATGCAATGCCTTGGGTCTACTCGACCTTTATAAACGACATCAGTACCTGGTGAACACATATTTCCAGTAGGCCTAGGTTTTCCATCTGCCAACATGCTTAAAAACTGCATCTCGATCGAAATGGGCCAATCTTGCTCTTTAAGTATCGTTTTCGGATCTTGAGAATGAAACATTAAGCCTGAATTTCTTTCCGTATAGGACGGAGCATCTTTCCGCCAAATACCGGTGAATCGATAATCTAACTTTAACTTATAATGTGAATAGGGAGTGTTGTAGAATAAATGTCCATACCGCTCATTAAACTTTTCATATTGATCATAGCGCACTTTAATGATACCATCTTCCACTCTAAAGGTATTGCCATAGTTGTCTCCAACTTCATGGTGGTGAATTTTAACGGTCCAATTTTTAATGTTTTTTCCATTAAAAAGCTTAATCCACTTTTCTTTTTTAGGAGCGGAAAAGCTTTGTAAAGAAATGAACAATAAGCACAATAAGGGTATATTTTTCATTGTTAAGTTGGTTTAGAAGCTTCTTACAGCCATTATATTGCACTTGAAATCTTTGAAATAACTAGATTGCATTCCGGTATTTAAATTATGTGTCCAAGCATTTCCTTTATCAATTTCTGTGGCTGTCCAATACCAAGTGGATTTAAAAATTCCACCGGTGCCCATTTTTTTATAATTTAATTTGGGGTGAATTAAGTCAAATTCTTCTTTCGTCGGAAGTCGCCAATCATCAAATCCATTCGTGTTTAAGTCATCACATTTTTTCTTAGCTTCCTCAAAATCCCCTTTGCCCACAAGCTCTACTGTCGCAATGAGTCCATGCCCATTTTTTTCATAAATGAGATATCCGCCCAATTTTACGGGGGGAGTTTTTTTAATGTTGTCTTGGCCAAACATGCTTGTCGCTCCTAGCATCAATGTGGCACAAATAACCAAATGAGTAATATTTTTAACGTATGATAGAACAGCCATTTCTCGGTTTATTAATTGATTTTCAAATTTATAGAAAATTGTGGCATTAATTCATAATTAAATTCTGAAATAACCGTTTAATATTCGATTATAAATTGAAAATTATGTCGTATTATTGTATTGCCCTTTATTATTCTATTGGCTTAAATGAGAAATAGTTTATCCTTTTTCAAATCAGTTCTATTTATATTTTTTATTTCTTGTGGATCAGTGTCTGGTCAACAAACTCAAAGCTCTAGCGATCACTTAATTCATTATCGGCAAGGTAAATCTTTTTTTGAAGCTCGAAATTATTTGGCCGCTCAAGAAGCATTTAGAACCTATTTATATGGTTTGACGGCGACAAATGATGAAATGCTCAATGAAAAAATATCAGCAGAATATCTATTGTGCATGTGCTCAATTTATTCCATGCGTCCTGAGGCGGAGGTATTAGCTAATCGATTTGTCGAAAATTATCCTAAAAACCCTTATTCTGCAGATTTGGTTCGTGATTTGGGGATTTATTTTTATGAAGCAGGAGATTGGAAACGTGCCATTAAATACCTCTCGAAAGGTTCTTTAACGAACATAGAATTTAAATTTAAATTAGGTGTCGCTTATTATGAAATGGGTCAGAAAGACGAGGCGCATGGTATTTTTAATCAGATTAAGGAAGAGCCAGAAGAGGAATATTCTCAGCCAGCTGCTTATTTTTCAGGATTAATTAATTTCAATAATAAGCACTACGATTTAGCTATTGAAGATTTTAAATTTATTGAAGGGGAATCAATTTATGGTTTGGAAGCACCTCGCTGGATTACCAGTGCTTTATTAAAGCAGGAAAAATTCTCAGAATTGCTCTCCTACGCAAGCCCATTATTGAAAAAATCAAATTCTAAAATTAAATTGGATGACGTTGGATTGATGGTAGGTAATTTGAGATTTCAAAGAGAAGATTTCAAAGAGGCTTATGAGGTGTACCAACAATTATTTACTAGATATCCTGAGCGAGTTACGCGTTTATTGACATTTAAAAAAGCGTATTCCTTATATAAAATCAAGAATTTTAAAGAAGCTAAAATTGAGTTTGATCAGATAGCTTTTGTGAAAGACTCATTAGGGCAACATGTCGAGTATAACAAGGGATTGGTCTTGGAAGCCCTGGATCAAAAGGATTTGGCGCTCAAGGCTTTTGATGTAGTAAAATCAGTCAATTTTGATCCGCTGGTAACTCAAGATGCTTATCTAAAGAAAATAGGTATTTTAAATGATCAAAAGAAGTTTACTGCAGCTTTAAGTGAAATTGATGAATGTAATAAACGTTTTCCTAAAGGGAAAAATGTGAATGATTTATTGAAGCTTAGAATCTTTACTGTGAGTAATTGGGGTAATTTAGCTGCCATAGAAAGTTATTTAAAACAAGTAAAAGGTCAAAATTCAGACGTTCAAGCCATTTATCAATCTTTGTTATATGATAAGGCTAATCGAGCATATAAGTCCAATGATTTAAATGAGGCCTTGGCTGACTTTAAAAAGTCATTGACTTATCCTATCAATTTCGAAATAGCCGCCTATGCTAAATATGGTCAAGGCGAAATTTTGGCGAAGACTAATCGTAATCCAGAAGCTGTAAAAGTTTACATGAATTTATTGTCAGATATTTCATCAAATGCTGAATTAGATGGACTGAAACAAAGAGTTAGATTAAGTTTAGCGCAGTCATTTACGTATATGTCAATGTACGAAAAAGCCCAACAATATTTTGTCGAGTACGAAACCAACGTTAAAGATTTAGCGGCCAAATACAATACCTATTTGAATCTAGCAGAGGTGTCTGTTGCTGCTGGTAAACTCAATGAAGGAATTAAATATTTTGACTTAGCTATTTCTATTTCAGCTGAAAATAAATTTGAAATTGTTACCCGTAAGGCTTCTATTTTGTATGATTTAAGAAAATACAAAGAGGCATCTTTTGAGTATGAAAAGTTATTGAAAAATGGTAAATCAGGTGAAATAGGTGATTTTAATACCTATAGTTACTATGATTGTCTTTTTAGGTTGCAAAATAATGAGGCATATGCTAAGGCAATTAAAGGCCTAATTGAATTGATCAATAGACCGAATTTGGCTCAAAATATTTTGATCAAATCGCTTATGATTAAGGGACAATCTTATGAAAATACGGGGCAATTTTATGCGGCTTCTGATGATTATAGACGAATAGTTACTGAATTCCCTAAAGATCCATTAGCAAAAGATGCCATTGTAGGCTTGCGAGAGATGTTAGCTAGGACCAATCGATCCCTAGAATTTATCACGATTTCTGAAAAGTTCGAATTGGCAAACCCTGAGGATGAAGATAATGCAGATCGTAGTTTTGAAAATGTGCGCTTGAGTTTTAATTCAAAACGTTTTAAAGAAGTAACCCAATTAGGACAAAAATATTTGGCGAAATATCCAAAAGATGAAAGTATAGTTCAGGCCAATTACTTTGTAGCTGAATCCCACTTTCAATTAAAAAACTATACTCAATCGACAGAACTCTTTAAAAAAGTGCTAAAAAGTAATGTTGATTCACTTCATGTAGTTTCTAGTACAGGCATTATGAAGGGATATTTGAAGTTGGGTTATTTAGACTCTGCTGCCAATCATTTTACGCTATTGCCCATCAAAGACTCACTAGTTTTAGCCACTTATACGGAAGAGATTGCCAAGGGATATGAATTGAAAGGAGATAAGCCAAAAGAAAATCAATGGTTAATTGAGACGATAAAATTTGATTCATTTTCTAAAGGGGCACTAGCTGCATTGCGTGTAGCCACTATGATGTCTAATGATGCAAAATTCAGGGAGTCTAATGAATACATCAAGTCTAATTTTGTAGATAAGTTAGGTCGTTTTTATGATGCAGAAGCATCTATCGTAGGGAAGGCCTTTTTATTATTGGCTGATAATTTTGCCAACTTAAAAAATATTCCACAAAGTAAAGCTATTTTGTCTAGTCTGATTGAAAGTTCAGGAGATGCTGAGATTAAAAAGTTGGCCAAAGTTAAATTACAAGCATTCAAATAAGTATGTTATCAATGAAAACAAACATGGTTAGTGGTAATAAGATCCTAAATAGACATTTTTTATGGCTTTTAGGCTTGCTTTTTGCTAATCCTTCCTTATTGGCGCAAAAGGGAACCATTGATCGGAGTGTAATTACCACTTTTGGAGGGGCTAAAAAATCAATCGATTTAAAGATTTCTGATCGTAAATTTGAAGAATTGCCCAATTTTAAAATAGAGTCACCTTCAGTCATTTTAAAATTGGAGAATCGGAATTGGCCTTTGGATTCTATGCCTAAATTTACAGAGCCTGAGGCTTTGAAATTACAAATAAATGGCTCGAAATTAGCTATTATAACCATTAAAAATACGAATATTGCCAAATTTGGCATTGGGAATTATGGCCGTACTTTATTTAACTTTAATACAGGTTATGCACCTAGAGAAAATAAATTTTTAGGCCTGTATGTAAATCATGATGCCAATCAATCTGGGTCTGTTTTAAATGAATTTTCAGGAAGAAGTGAGAATGAAGTTCGGTTTTCTAGCCGAAGTTTTGGTAAGAAAGTTTTTTGGGATAGTCGCGTTTCCTACAAAGAAAATACTTCCGCTTTTTATGGAATGTCTGATATTCCTAAATATTATACGATAAGGGATTTAGAAATTATCAATAATCGTTTCCTTGTTTCGGGTAATTTTAGCAATTCAGACAAGGAGGGTAAATCTGATTATTCAGGATCAACCTCTTTTTCTTTTTTCTCTAATCAACGAAATGAATCGGAATGGGTTTCGCAATCTAAGTTTCAATATGCGACTGATTTTAGCCCTAATTTGATTGGTCAAATTGATGCTGATTTTATTTTGTCAGAACTAAAACAAGTGACAAGTCTGAGTCGACAGTTTTATCGGTTAAAGCCTAAAATTCAGTTTTCAGGTGCTAGAATTGCCTTACAAGTTGGTTTAAATATCATCAATTCTAATGATGGATTAGCCAATAAATCGCAGGGTAGTGTTTTTCCGCAAATATCAATTGATTATGCTCCATCTGATATTTTCCATTTATTTGGTGGGGTAGGAGGAGATGTTCAGTTTAATTCTTTGTCCAATTTTTCAGCTGAATTACCTTGGTTGGGCGCTAAAAATGTAATCAAAAATACGAGTCAAATAGGTAATTTGTTTGGAGGGATCAAGGGAACTACTGAAAAATATGTGGACTTTGAGCTTAAATATTCCTATTCTGAATTTGCTGATCTTCCATTTTTTATTAATTCAGCATCTCAAAATGGTGCATTTGAAGTAATTTACGTGGGAGATGAGAAAAAAGTAAAAGTTGTCAATTTAACAGGTCATTTTAATTTTAAGATGACTGAAGGAATTACTACTGGGATAAAATTTGACGCGGCGACCTACAATAATATGATACTAGAAAAGCCTTTTCATCGGCCTAATTTAATTGCTTCTTGGACCAACTCCATTCGGTTATCAAATAAACTCTTATTGTCTCCCGATGTATATATCATTCGAGGCTTGTTTGCTCGCGATGTAAAAACCCCAAAGGCTGTAGCATTAGAAGATATCATGGACTTAAATGTTAAGCTGCATTATCAGATGAATCCTAATACAAGTTTTCATATTCAAGGAAATAACTTAACTGGAAAAGCGTATCAGCGTTATCTGAATTATTCGGTGCAAGGACTCAATTTTAATGCCGGATTTGGTTACTCATTTTAAATAGATTTTTAATATCAGGGTCCTATAACCTTTAAAAAATAATCTAGCACTTGATTTGATGTTAAAGATGATTCCTTTTTTTCCTTTAAAACCTGAGGGAATTAATCATGTAAGCAGTATTCAGGCATGTTAGGTTTCTAAATAGGTGAATTAACACCATTCACAATCTTTCCCTCTCCAAATAATTTTAATGTATTTTCTAAGGATGTAAGAATTCTCTTTCTTGCTTCAAAGCTAATCCAAGCTATGTGAGGGGTGATAATGGCCTGGTGAATCCCGATCAATGGATGGTCGACCGCAGGAGGTTCGACCTCTAAAACGTCTAAAAGAGCCGCCTTTATCTGACCCGATATTAGAGCTGATTTTAGATCTAATGAATGGATTAATCCACCTCTGGATGTGTTGATTATAATTGCACTTTTTTTCATCAAAGAAAGAAATTCGCTATTAATCATTTTATCGGTCTTTGTTGTCAATGGGCAGTGCAAGCTAACTACATCTGAGGTTGTTGCCAATTCATGTATACTGACAAATTTCCGATTGGCTAGCTTTAGGTCTTTCGTGTGGTGATACATTATTTGCATCCCTAAGCTTTCAGCCATGGTTGCAAATGCCTGGCCTATATTGCCCATGCCAATAATCCCTAAAGTTTTTCCATGCCATTCTTGAATAGGGCTTAAGGTGTAAGACCAATCTTTATTGGTACTCCATTCACCTCTCTTGACCGATTTTTCATGTAAATCTATCTGATTGCTGTAATTTAGTAACATAGCCAGCGCATGCTGGGCTACCGAAAATGTTCCGTAGTTGGGGACATTGCATACATGGATTCCTTTTTGAGAACAAGCGTTTACATCTATGATATTATAGCCTGTAGCTGAAACTAATATTAGTTTAAGGTTGGAAAATAGAGTTAAGTCATCAGCACTCAGTGGACATTTATTGGTTATGATTACCTCTGCGGAATGGTCAACTTGTTTTAATTCTTCCCGAGAGGTACGATCTCGAAACATAATTTCACCGTATTTTTCAAAAATAGATCGGTCTAAATCATTTTGGAAAAGAGTATATCCATCTAAAATTAATATTTTCATGTTTTTAGTTTTGGATTGTTTTGATGTCTTTCCTGATCTCTTTCAGTCTTTTTCAAAAGACTTTTGCTGAAGGCCTCTTCTAAATTTACTCCTGTTTGATTGGCCAAGCAGATGAGTACAAACAATACATCAGCCATTTCTTCTCCTAAGTCCTTATTTTTATCAGACTCTTTTTCAGATTGTTCCCCATATCTTCTTGCAATGATGCGAGCTACCTCACCCACCTCCTCAGTTAACATGGCCATGTTCGTAAGTTCACTAAAATAGCGAACACCCACTTCTTTGATCCATTGATCTACTAATTCTTGTGATTCATTTAAAGTCATTAATTAGGATTTTTAGAGTCTATAATGATGGTTACGGGTCCGTCATTGACTAAGGAGATTTTCATATCCGCACCAAAAACACCCGTTTGAATTGTTTTGCTTAGTTTAAATTGTAATTGTTTAATCATCTCTTCATATAAGGGAATGGCTTTTTCTGGCCGAGAAGCCTCTATGAAACTGGGTCTGTTTCCCTTTTTTGTTGACGCTATTAAGGTAAATTGACTGACTAATAATAAATCCCCCTTAACCTGAGAAAGGTCCAAATTCATTTTACCGTCCTCGTCTGAAAAAATACGCAGACCACTAATTTTACTGGATAAATATTGTACATCTTCTATCGTATCTGTTTCATGAATCCCTAGAAGAACGACAAAACCTTGTGTTATCTTTGAAAACAACGCCTGATTGATATAAAGTTGAGCCTCAGAAACCCGTTGGACTACCGCAATCATCCCCTACAATAATAAATAAACGATCATAAAATACACGCCATAACCTAATATGTCATTCGTCGTCGTGATAAAAGGACCACTCGCTACAGCAGGATTTATTTTCAATTGGTTTAAGACTAATGGAGTTAACGTTCCCATTAATGAAGCCAGCATTACGACAGCAAATAGTGAGATTGATACGGTGGTTGACAGCATGATTTCACCAGAATCAACTAACAGAGAACATCCAAAGGCAAAAATAGCTGCAATAATCGCATTAATGAATGCGACGATTAAAACCTTTTGTAAACGTTTCCACAACGTGGTATCTAGACCGCTTTTATCGGCTAAACTTTGAACGATTAATGAGGAAGATTGGATCCCTACATTACCGCCCGTGGAACCAATTAGTGGTATGAATGCAGAAATAGCAGGTAATAAGGCAATGGTATCATCAAATCGATCGATGATTTTGGCAGCAAAAAAACTGCCAACCATGCCGCCAATGAGCCATGGTAATCGTGAGCGTACTAAAAGCCAAATGGAGTCATCTTCCTCCACATCCTCTGAGATACCGGCCATGACCTGTATATCTTCTTGGGCTGACTCTGTAATAAAATCGACCACGTCATCAATGGTAATGCGTCCTAAAAGGCGTCCTTGAATATTGATCACGGGTATCGCTTCAAGGTCATATTTTTGCATGATGTCGGCCACTTCTTCCCCAGCAACATAGGTTTGAACAGATACGATTTCATCAGCTTCATATACATCTTGTATTTTACTACCCCTTTTGGCTAGAATAATTTTTTTCAAGGAAACAGTTCCTAATAATTTCCCGTCATCATCCACGACATACACCGAATAGACTTTCTCCACATCTTCGGCTTGTCGGCGAATTTCCTCTACACACTCAGTAACCGTTTGTTTGACATTTATTTTGATTAACTCCTTTTGCATTAATCCCCCTGCACAATCCTCATCATAATGCATTAAGTCAATAATGAACCTAGCTTGCTCACGATCTTTTAAAAGAGCTATGACCTCTTCTCGTACTCGAACAGGTTGCTCGTTTAAAATATCAACCGCATCATCTGAATCAATGACGTTGATATATTCAGCTATTTCATTGGAGTTGAAATTTTTTAAAAACTTTTTGCGATCGTCTGAGTCAATGGTTGAAATGATCTCAGCGGCTATTTTCGTATCTAAAAGGAGTACAACGTATTTGGCTTCTTCTCCCGTTAATTCAATTAATATATTGGTGATATCCGCGGGAAATAACTCATCTGTCTTTTGTATAATTTCCTCTGCCGCCTGATTTTGAATCAACAAGCGAACCTCTTCTAAATACTCTTTTGTGAGTTCAAACGGAAGGTGTTGTGGGTTTACTACTTCCATGATTTGAGGTTAAGAAAATGAACAATCTACAAATTTATAAAATATTGGCTTAAATCAGGCAATTTCAAATGAAGATATCCTTAATTAAGCCCCTGGATAACCCTGATCTTTCCACAATTCAGTTAATTCAGTAAATTCAGCCACTCCTAATTGCTCAGCTCTCTTGGTCAAAAGGGGGTGTTCAGGTAACTGCAACGATCTAAGTGCATTTCTTAGTGTTTTCCTTCTTTGATTAAATGCCATTTTAACCAAAGCTTTGAATTTTTGTGGATCACATTCCAGTTTTTTATCCCAATTTCGTACTAAACGAATGATCCCAGAATTGACTTTTGGGGGGGGTGTAAATACTTCTGGACCCAAGCTAAATAAATATTCGATGTCGTAATAGGCTTGAAGCAATACACTGAGAATGCCATAGTCCTTGTTGCCAGGTTTTGCAGCTAACCTAACCGCAACTTCTTTTTGCAACATACCCACAATTTCAACACATTGGTCTTTGTATTCAAGGACCCGGAAAAATATTTGGGTGGAGATGAAATAAGGAAAATTGCCAACAATCCCGAATTTTTCTTCACCGAATATATTTTCTAATGGATACCTTAGAAAGTCGCCATCGATTAATCTGGGTCCGGTAAACTCCAGGTAATTTTTTCTTAAATAGGCGACTGATTCCTGATCTATCTCTATTAAAGACGTTTGGTATTCTGTTTTTTTGACCAAAAACTGCGTCAAAACCCCCATTCCTGGTCCTATTTCCAACACTTTTTGATAAGCACCATTCGGCTGTAGCCCATCCACAATCCGCTTTGCAGCGTCTAAATCCTTTAAAAAATGCTGTCCTAAACTTTTCTTTGCTCTTACTTGCACGTGCGCTTCTGGGTTTATCGAGTAAAATTAAGCCCTTTTTCGTACATTTAAGCAAAATTTTAAATTTACAAATGGAGCAGGCTTCCACGGATAATTTGATAAGGACATTAGAGGGCGTAAAGCTTTTTGGCCTTATTATGTCAACAGATGGGATTATTGTTCATGCCAATGCCTTTACCCATACCCTTTTAGGCTATAAGCCATCGGAATTGAATGGGAAAGATTTTTTCTCAACTTTATTGCCACTCGATGAAAGTGAGGCGCGGCGCGCATCCTTTTATAAGGCCATTTCAGCTGGGGGGTTATTTGAAGAAAGAGAACGGAACTACATCACAAAAACGGGTGCTGTAAAATGGGTGGAAGTTTCTTCAACCATCGTGAGTGAATCAGATTCAAATACTTTTCTAAGTATTATAGGGGAGGATGTTACAGAGCGAAAAAAGGTAACGGAGGCTTTAAATAGATCAAATTCCCAACTTCAAGACTTGATTAACAATACCACCGATTTAATTCAAATCACGGGTATTTCGGGTCGGTTTTTATTTGTCAATAAGGCCTGGCTTGAAACCATGGGGTATACGGAAGAGGAAGCAAAGGATTTGAAATTACAAGATGTCTTGCATCCAGAATTTGCTCACATCACGATCGATCAATTCACTAAACTAAGTAAAGGAGAAGAATTAACGGAATTTACCGCCGTTTTTAAACGCAAAGATGGCCGTCGATTATATGTCAGTGGTTCGGTGACTTGTCGGTTTGAAAAGGGATTACCAACAGCCTATCGCTGTATTTTACATAATTCAACTGCAAAAGTTCGGGCTGAGAGGGCTAATAAATTATTTTCCTCCATTGCTCAAGTGGCGATCAATTCCACGAATCTGGATGATTTGTATGTCAATATCCACAAACAATTAGGGGAGGTGATCGATGTCAAGAACTTCTTTATTGCACAATATGATCCGGCTAAAAGTTTTCTTTATTTTCCTTATTACATCGATGAATATTTCAATTCTAGAGTTCATTTTACCAAGCGAAAATTAGGCAATGGTTTGACTGAATATGCCATTATGGCCAATAAGCCATTGATTTTGCATGATGATGAAATTCATAAATTGGCCGAAGAAAAAGTTATTTATTTATATGGCGTGGTGCCTAAGGTAATGCTTTGCGTTCCTTTGCGAATCGGTGATCGGGTTACGGGCATCATTGGTGTCAAATCATATGAAAGGGCAAATAAATATGAAAACCGAGATCTAGAGTTGTTGGATTTTATTTCGGGCCAAGTAGCTCTGGCCATAGCCAGAAAGCAGGCTGAAGAGGCTTTAGCGCGAGAAACAGCTCGATTAAGTGCAATTTTTGAGGGAAGTTCTCATTTAATGTGGTCGGTGAATAAACGATTGATGTTGACGAGTTTTAACCACGATTATGCCGAATTATTGGAGGAACAACTTAACATGAGCCCTCAGTTAAATTTTTCTACAGAGACTATGGGTTTTAAACTCTTGCCACCCGAGGAGCGTCGACCCTTGGAAGATAAATATAAAGCTGCATTTCGGGGAAAAAAACAGCATTTTGAGCTTGAATTACAGACTAAAGAGGGGGTAGAAAAATGGCTTGAAGTTTATTTAAATCCGATTTTAGCCCAAGGTACAATTCAAGAAGTCTCTGGCATTGCTCGTGACATAACGGATTTGAAAAAATACCAAAGGGAATTAGTTTTTGCGCGTGAGCAGGCGGAATACTCCTTGAAAGTGAAAGAGCAGTTTTTGGCCAATATGAGCCATGAGATTCGTACTCCTATGAATGGGGTCATTGGGATGGTGGATATGCTGAGTGATACTAGTTTGGACCTGGAACAGATGGATTATGTTCAAACAATCAAAAAATCATCGGATACTCTGTTAAATATTTTAAATGACATTTTAGATTTAGCGAAAATTGAAGCGGGTAAAATGGCCTTACATCCTCGTGATATTATTTTAAAGGATGTTTTTGAACGTTTAATGGCTTTGTTTTATCAAATAGCTAAACAAAAAGGAAATGATTTATCCTTTCAGTTGGCTACAGACATTCCTGAATGTGTGCATGTGGATGAAACGCGATTGTTGCAAATATTATCGAATCTGACTTCAAATGCACTCAAATTTACTGAAAATGGACAGGTCAAAATTGACGTTTCGATCTTACAAAAGGTTGAAGATCGAATTAATTTACACGTAAAAGTAACTGATACGGGAGTTGGAATTAGTGAGGATGATTTAAAAATTGTGTTCAATTCATTCCAACAGCTTGATAATTCCACGACTAAAGTGCATGGAGGCACAGGTCTAGGTTTAGCTATTTCTCGTGAATTATGTAAACTGATGGATGGGGATGTTGGCGTGGAATCTAAATTAGGGGCTGGAAGTACTTTTTGGTTTACGGTTAATTTAAAAATAGGAAATAGTGCCTTTGCCATTGAAAGTAAGGAAGATAAAATATTTGAGATTCGGGGGAAATTGAGCGAATTAAGGCCAACAATCTTGTTAGTCGATGATAATGCAACCAACAGGAAAGTGGCAAGTCAAATTCTCATTAAAGCGGGATGTCAGGTCGATTCGGTTTCCAGTGGAAAAGAGGCTATTTTAAAATTGCAATCGGACGTAACGTATGACTTAGTGTTGATGGATATCCAAATGCCTGAGATGGATGGGATGGAAACGACAAGTCAACTAAAGCAATTGGATATTGTGGATTTACCACCAATCATAGCCATGACGGCCTATGCAATGAAAGAAGATCGTGAGCGATTTATAGCAGTCGGCATGGATGACTATTTAGCTAAACCGATTCGCGCCCAATCGTTCATTGAAATGGTGACTCAGTGGGTAACAGGAAAAAAGAAAAAAAAATCCGTGAATCAATCCGCTCTGTCGTTCAATAATAACACCAAACTTGTGGTGGACCTTGACATCATCAATGCTTTATCAGAAGCGATGGGAGGGGATTCGGCTTTTGTAAAGGGAATGTTATTGGAATTTATTTCTGAAGCAAAGCAACAAATTGAATCGTCAGAAAAAGCGTTTCAAAGGGATGATTGTCAAGGGGTTCAGGCTGAGTTACATACTTTAAAAGGGAATTCAGGCACTTTGGGGGCATCCCAAGTGCATGAAATTTGTGAAAAGATGGAGGCTAAGGCCAAGCTTTGTGATTTTGAAAACTTTGAAAAAGAAATGATTGCGCTTACCTCTGCATTACTTAAATTTGAAAAAGAAATAGTTAACCTTTAAACCTATTAATTATGTTGAAACGGATTCATTTTATTGGAATATTATCCATCATGGCCATTTCTGTTGCACTAGGCCAGCCAACTGAAAAAATCATTAAAGTTGGAGTTGCTGCTGATCATGCTAATTGGAATTATAGCATCGGTGAGAAAGTTAGTTTTACCATTTCGGTGACCAAGAATGGAAGCCCTGTTCCCAATGCGACTGTTCGTTATGAAGTAGGGCCAGAGAAGCAGGAGCCTACACAAAAAAAATCGGTGATTGCTCCCAATGGTGTTATTAAAGTAGAGGGTGGTACTTTGACAAAAGCAGGATTTCTTCGCTGCATTGCTATTGCAGAAGTGGATGGTAAGGAGTATCGAAATCTAGCTACGGCTGGTTTTGCGCCTGGAAGTATACAGCCAACGGTTGAAAACCCTGCTGATTTTGATGCTTTTTGGAAAGCGGCCAAAGAGGATTTAGCCAAGGTTCCGATGGATGCTAAAATGACTTTGATGCCTGAAAGGTGTACGGAGAAAACGAATGTTTATCACGTAAATCTACAAAATTACCGCTTGGGCTCTCGCTTGTATGGAATTTTGTGTGTTCCTAAAAAGGAAGGAAAATATCCAGCTTTATTACAAGTTCCAGGTGCTGGTGTTCGTGCTTATGGAGGAGATATTGCCACTGCGGACAAGGGTGTGATCACCTTTCAAATTGGCATTCATGGAGTTCCAGTTGACATGATCCCGACAGTTTACACGGATTTAGGTTCCAGTGCATTATCAGGTTACTGGAATTATAATATGGATGATAAAGATCGTTTCTATTACAAAAGAGTTTATTTAGGCTGCATTCGTGCGAATGACTTTTTAACAAGTCTACCTCAATATGATGGCAGTAATTTAGCGGTTGTCGGGGGAAGTCAAGGAGGTGCATTGTCGATCATTACCGCTGCTTTAGATCCGCGAATAAAAAGTTTAGGGGCACTTTATCCTGCATTATCAGACGTTACTGGGTATTTATTTGACCGCGCAGGTGGATGGCCTCATTATTTTGATAAGACAAATAGGTCATGGAATGAGAAAAAGGATAAATTGTCGACTTTGTCTTATTATGATGTGGTGAATTTTGCTCGACGAGTGAAGGTTCCTGGCTATTATTCATGGGGCTATAACGATGAAACTTGTCCACCTACTTCGATGTATGCGGCATATAATGTCATCTCAGGGCCGAAAGAATTATATTTAGCACTCGATACAGGTCACTGGACTTATCCTGAGCAAGGTGAAAAAATGAATGCTTGGCTGCTAAGCCGATTAAAACCGTAACAAAATGCTTAAATAGGACATTTTGGCTGATTATTGCTAAATTTTCGTAGGAATCTAGCCAATTTTTCCGGTTTTGTCTTGTGGTTTTTTAATTGATGATTGGATTCGAAAATTATTCAACACATGAATCCAAATAATTATACGTCACAAGCTGGTATTTTGATTCAAAATGCAATGGATATTGCGTTAAAAAATGGCCAACAAGCCATTGAAACAGGCCATCTGCTTTCATCTATTTTGTTAGATGATACGCAGACGGCCTCTTTTTTGTTAAAAAAAATAGGTATTTCTCATGTACTTGTTCAAGAAAAGCTAAAACCTATTTTAGAAAAGTATCCCAAAGTTTCTGGTAATCCATTTTTAAGT